>CAVRZY010000192.1:0-62489 GCA_963725415.1 uncultured Acidobacteriota bacterium
GTTGGTTGCCACGTTCACAGCCTTGACCTTGGCGTTGGGGACAGCGGCACGACTGGCGTCAAAGACGTGACCCGAAATCGTGGCGCGAAACTCCTGTGCCAGCAGCAACCCGGGCACGATGAGGGCCGCCAGCACAGGCATGCTGAGTTTCTGAAAGCGCATACAGATTCTCCTCTAAACCCCAACAAGAACACTCTTCTCGTCAGGAGGTTGTCAATCGCTATTCATACCAGGCTTAGCTTGCTGATTCTGGGCAGCTTAGGTGCGTTCTGCGGAGCCCTCTGGCTGGCCAGGCCGGCGCCAGATTCGGTCATTTTCCAGCAGCGGGGCCTGCACCGCGGCGCAGCCTTCAGTGACCTCGATGGCCACGGGCACGTGGACGTAGTGGGCAGCCGGATCGCAAAGACGCCGTAGTGGCCGCAGACCGCTACTTGCCCTTGGAAGAGCCGTAGTTCTCCGCGGCCAGCCCCTTCTCGCCCGCCCGCGTGTGCTTGTCCCCCTCTTCGACGCGCCCGAGGCGAAAGTACGCCTTGCCCAGGAGCAGGTGCGCTGCCCAATATCTCGGGTCCAGTTGGACAGCCTTCCCCAGATTAGAGACTTACGTCCCTTCCAGGCCCAGTTCCTTCGCCCGCCCCTGCATGGCCCGGACGCAGAAATCGATGTGCTCGTCCAGATCGACGCCCAACACCTGCGCGCCATCGATGATGTCCTGACGATTCACCGAGCGGGCGAAGGCTTTGTCCTTCATCTTCTTTCGGACCGACCTGGCGTCCACCTCGGCCAGGCTGCGGCGCGGTTTCACTAGAGCGACCGCGGTGATGAAGCCGGCCACTTCATCGCAGGCAAACAGGGTCTTCTCAAGCAGCGACTCGCGCGCCACCCCGCTGTAGCTGGCGTGGGACAGGACAGCGCGGCGGATTTCCTCGCTCACCCCGCGCCCGGCCAGGATCGGCTCGCCTTTAAGCGGATGGTCGGGCGCCTCGGGATGGATCTCCCAATCGAAGTCGTGCAGCAGCGCCGTGACGGACCACTTGGTCTCGTCCTCGCCGAACTTCCTGGCGTAGGCCACCACGCAGGCTTCCACCGCCAGCGCGTGCTTTCTGAGGTTTTCCGATTTCGTGAACTCGCACAGGATTTGCCAGGCCTGCTCTCGATCCATAGACTCCCAGCATACACTCCATGGCTATGCTATAGTGAGGAAAACGACCCGTGGGCCTGTGGCGCAGTTGGGAGCGCGCTTCCATGGCATGGAAGAGGTCGTGAGTTCGAATCTCACCAGGTCCACCAAACCTCAGGAGTGCTTGAAGCCCCAAGCTAGTGTAGTGAGTTCAAAATAGCTTTACAACGCTTGACCTTCGCCAGGATCTCCTCGACCTTGGCGGTCCACACAAACGGTTTCGGCTGCTTGTTGTTGGACTCGAGGTATTCCTGGATGGCTCGGACCAGCTCTCCCACGCTGGTAAAAGTACCCCTTCGAATCCGCTTCTGGGTCAAGTCCCAGAACCAGCGCTCGACCAGATTGAGCCAAGAAGAACTGGTGGGGATGGGGTGCAGATGGAACCGCCCATCTTTCGCCAGCCACGCCTTCACTCGCTCATGCGTATGCGTGCTGTAGTTGTCGATCACTAGATGGAGATCCAGCCCGGTGGGCGTCTCTCGCTCGATCTTCCTCAAGAAGCGCAGGAACTCCTGATGTCGATGGCGCGCCATGCACTCCCCGATCACCGTTCCGTCGAGCACGTTCAAGGCGGCAAACAAGGTCGTCGTGCCATTGCGCTTGTAGTCATGGGTGAAGGTGCCGCATCGCCCCTTCTTCATCGGCAGAGTGGGCTGCGTCCGGTCCAGCGCCTGAATCTGACTCTTCTCATCCACGCACAGCACCAGCGCTCTATCAGGCGGGTTCAGATACAGCCCCACCACATCGGTCAATTTCTCGACGGACCGCTGGTCGTTGGAGATCTTGAACATTCGGGTGCGGTGCGGCTGCAAGCCGTGGGCATCCCAGATGCGGCAGATCGTGGACTGACTCACGCCCTGCGCCTGGGCCATGGTGCGCGTGCTCCAGTGCGTGGCCGCCTCGGGCTTGGAATGCAAGGTGGCTTCCACGATCTGCTTGACCTTCTCACTGCTCAAGCGCGTCTTGCGGCCGCGCCCCGGTTGATCTTCGGTCAGGGCCGCGGGGCCGCCCAGGAGAAACCGATTCCGCCACAGGATTACCGTCGGCCGACTCGTCTTCAACTGGCGGGCGATCCGGCGGTTGGCAAGGCTGGTCGAGGCCATTAGAACAATCCGGGCGCGGAAGACAACCTTCTGCGGCGCATTCCGAGCGGCGATCCAAGTCTGCAACGTGCGTCGCTGGTGCTCGGTGATTGGCAAGGCGTCTGGTGGGCTCCACGTGGTTTCCACCAGAACATTCCAATAGCGGTCTATTGTAAAATACATTTAAGAATCACAACACTAGAAGGAGCTTCCTGCATGGTGAAAGGTCCGCTGTCCGACAGACTGGAATATGCAGTTCTTGAAATCGTCATGGCGGATCCCTCCGAAGCGACGCATCAAGACGACTGGGGCGACTGGGGGGTGTCGGTGCGCAGCCGAGTACCAGAGTTCACCACAGGAGACCTCAAGTCCGCATTCAAACGTCTGTGGAGGAAGGGCGTGCTGCGCCTGTCGAAGCCCGACTTGCTGCGGCGTAACGCCGAGGAGTATTCCGGCGACGAGACAGACGACGATAGGTTCTTTTTTGTGGGCCCGTTTAATGCCTCGATCACGGACGAAGGACGGAGCCATTGGGATGCCCT
This sequence comes from uncultured Acidobacteriota bacterium, assembly GCA_963725415.1. GTDB lineage: Bacteria > Acidobacteriota > Terriglobia > Bryobacterales > Bryobacteraceae > CAVRZY01. The sequence continues at coordinate 2,802 of CAVRZY010000192.1, forward strand.
CCGGGTCGCGGCGTCGGGCAGGAGTATCGGCTACCTGCCTTAGCCAGTCAGCACCAAGAACACGAGCGCACGAGAGGCGTCCAGATGCTTCAAGGCGTACAATCTCGGGTATGCTCGGTACTCGCTCCAAACTCTCGCTGTGTCAATTTCTGTGTCTTCAAAACGCCGGACAGATCGAGGTTATCCTCAACAAGCGCGGCGTGGCCGCGTCGTTGGCAAATACGGACCTCCTTCAAGCTCTCCGCCGTTGCCTATTCGATGCTCGACCAGAGCAGATCGAAGCGGTGCTTGATGAGATCGTGAACAGCCAACGCCTGCTGTACAATGCTACCGCTTCACCAAAGTACCTGTACAATGAGCGCTGGCATGATCTGATAGCGTGTGTCGCTCTCGACGGCTACCAGATTAGGGGCGACTACACGGCAGGCTACGGCATCACCCGAGTGGATCCCACCGTTGAGGCCGCAGTCTCCCTTGAGGATGACCTCACGGCTGAATTGAAGAAATGCAGTCTCCCCGAAGCCGCCGAAGTGGTCACGCTTATGAATCAATCGGCCGAGCACTTCCGGAAGACGCCCCAGGACCTCAATGGCGCTCTGAACAGCGCACGCGTGGCACTCCAAACGCTCGGAACGGCCATTTCAAAAACAGAAGCCGCCTCTCGGCCCGCGGGTTTCGATGAACGCCAATGGGGGCAGGTCGCTGCGCACCTACGGACGTCAGGGTTGGTGAGCCAGGAAGAGGAGAGAGGGCTGGCTGGCGTATTCAGTTTCCTCAGTCCGGGCTCTCACACCTACATAGGACTCTCTGAACAGGACACGGTCCGACTTGGTCGAAGCTTCGCCGCAGGCATGTGCTACTTTCTCGTCAAGAGATACAACCGCTAAGGAATGTAGATCTTCTGCGAGACAGGGTGTGACGGCGGAGTCACGAGGGCGACTTGAATTGGTCTTCACGCCGCTCCCACCAGCGCCACGCCGGCAGCGCATGCCGCTCGCCGGAGGTCGTCATCGAGCGTGGCGAGCGGGAGTCCCTCCCGGATTGCCAGTTCCAGGTAGGCGGCGTCGTACGCGCTGAGCTGGTGTGTCCGCGCCAGTGGCAGAATCTGCTGAGCGAGCCAGGCGGCGGGACGGTACTCGATGGCGATCGGCAGCAGGCGCAACCGCTCCAGAAATGCGGCCTGCGCCGCCGCGTTCATTCGGCCGCGGCGTTCGGCGCTGCTCAAGACATTCGCGACCTCAAAGGGCCATAGCGCAGGCACTACAGCGTGAACCGTCTCCAGGGATTTGAGAACAGCTATAGTGAGCGGCGTGGCCTCGCCTTCAAAGGCCCAGCTCAGGGTCATCGAGGCGTCGAGGACGAACGGACCCGTCAATACTTGCGGCCCTCATGGATCAGGTCCTGGAGGCGTTCGCCAGGACCGAGGGTGACATGGTATTCTTCCCGAAAAGCGAGCATGCTGGCGACGGCCTGCCGCCGCTGTTCCCGCTCTTCTGCGGAAAGCGTGGCCGTGGCACCGGTGGCCGCTTCCAAAGCCCGTTCGATGACTTCCTCAGGCGAACAGCCCACACCGCAAGCGAGTGCCGCTTTGAGCAACTCCTGCCCGTGAGGTGAGAGGTTGACCGTCATCGTCACCAGTATACCCTGGCCTGGGTCGCTGCCGGACTCTTCGGGAGTGTCTCGGGATCGCCGCGGGAGTTGAGTCAACCCCGTCAAGCCGTGGACTTTCCCTCCCGCACAATTCCCGCAGAACGATGTTAAGTGCTACCCAATCCCGCAAAATCCCCACAAAATGGGAAACTCGATCGGGTGCTAACCCGTTCAGAATCAATCAGGTGTTCTGGATGTGCCCTCCATACCCGTCCATGGCATGGAAGAGGTCGTGGGTTCAAATCCCACCAGGTCCACCAAACCTCAGGAGTGCTTGAAGCCCCAAGCCTGTAATTCTCTGCGCCGCCTCTGCGTTCTTCGCGTCTCTGCGGTGAAGACGGCGCCCCCTGGCGTTTGTCCTACCTCGCAGAGATTCGCGCCTGAAGTAGGCCTCGGCAGTGAGGACATGAGGGCTCGGGGCATGTTCCGCGCTACTTCTTGGGCGGATCGATCAGGTGTATGCTTTCATCTACAAGGAGACTGCAACCGAAAGGAGCCAACTATGAAATCGTGTCTGATTGTGGCAAGTGTGGTGTTTGCGTTGGGGGCCAGCGCGGCCCTCGCGCAGGAAGGCAAGATCCGCGTGATCGCTTTCGGCGCCCACCCGGACGATGCCGACGTCCGCTCCGGCGGGGTCGCCGCCAAGTTCGCCGCCAAGGGGCACCTGGTGAAGTTCGTCTCGGTGACCAACGGTGACGCGGGGCATTGTGAGCAGGGCGGCGGAGCGCTCGCCAAACGCCGTCGAGCCGAAGCCCAGGAGGCGGCGCGGCGGCTGGGAATCGCCGAATACGAAGTGCTCGATAACCACGACGGCGAACTGATGCCTACCCTGGAGGTCCGGAAGGAGATCATCCGCCTGATCCGGCAGTGGAATGCCGATCTCGTGCTTTCGCCGCGCGCCTATGACTATCATCCCGATCACCGCTACACCGGCATTCTGGTGCAGGATGCGGCCTTCATGGTCCTGATTCCGATGGTGGTTACCGACGCCCCTCCTCTGCGCCGGAACCCGGTGTTCCTCTACTATGAGGACGGCTTCCAGAAGCCTCAGCCGTTTCAGCCCGACATTGCCGTGAGCATCGATGATGTGTGGCAGAAGAAACTGGACGGCTTTGAGGCAATGCCCTCGCAATTCTACGAAGCGCAACCGAAGTGCTGGGGAGGCGGAGTCGAAGTTCCTACCGGCCCCGCGGAGCGCCGGAAATGGCTGGAGAAGAGATGGGACCGTGGTCTCGGTCCCGCGGTGCGGCGCTGTCTCGAAAAGTGGTACGGCCCCGACAGGGCTAAGCAGATCCGCCACGCCGAGGCCTTCGAACTCTGTGAGTATGGCCGCCGCCCGAGCGAGGCCGAATTGAAGAAGTTGTTTCCCTTTTTCGAGTGAGGTCTCCGTATCCGGCGCCCCACCCCAAAGGCTGGGGCTAGCCCGGAAGCACCTGGGCGAAAGTTCCGCGGGTGATCTCCCAGCCCGAATCGGCATATTCCTTCAGCTTGGCGCGGAAATCCTTCACCAGGTCCGGGTAGCGGTAATTGACGTTCTCCAGCTCCAGCGGGTCGCGGCGCACGTCGTTCAGGCTCTCTCCCGTTACCCGCGATGGAATCTCAACGCCGAGGATATCCAGCAGCGTCGGCATCACATCCGTATGCTGGACGAACCCAAGCACGCGCCGGCCCGCCCAGGGTTGTTGCGGGTGGTAAACCATGAGCGGCACGTGGGTATCCTGAGTGCGCCCGCGTCCCGCAGGGTCTCCGACAGGGTCACATCTTCGATGTAGAGCTGATGCCACCCGCGTATCTTTAGTGGTGTCGTAGTTCTGAAGGATGTAATCCGATGGAAAGATACGGCGACCGGTGTAGCTGGAACGTCGGTCCGGAACCGTGGGCAGCGCTTCAGGGTTGGCCTCATATCGCCTACCCCGGATGGTGCCAAACTGTCGGACCCGACACCTCATACTGGCTGCGACCTGGAGGGGCCCAGCCGCTGTGAGCAGCCACCGTCCACGACCCTGTTCCACGATCTAATATAGATCTATGTCCAATACCGCTCTGATCAAAGACGCCCTTGCCGCGGGCCAAGGGCTGGTTCGGCTGGCGCCCTGCTGGGTGCCTCGCTCCTTTTTGATGCCCGGCGGTCGTCTGAAGCTCGACCCGCGTGACCTGTACGCGCTTGGCGCCCATCGCGGCGGCATCGACGAGCGCTGGTTCGCCTCCACCACTAACGCCGACAACGGGCCCGGCACGCCCGAGGACGAAGGCCTCTCCTACATTGCCATCGACGGCAAACGGGTCCTGCTCAAGGAGGCCATCCAGACCCTCGGCGACGAGTTTCTCGGCACCGGCGTCATGCGCCAGTATGGCGGCTTTAACCTGCTGTGCAAGTTCTTCGACAACCTCGGCCCCATTCCCCACCACATGCACCAGATGGAAAAGCACGCCAAGAAGGTGGGCCGCAATGGGAAGCCCGAGGCCTATTATTTTCCGCCCCAGTACAACATCAAGGAGAACACATTCCCGTACACCTTCATGGGCCTGAACCCCGGCACCACCAAGGACGACGTGCGCCGCTGCTTGGAACGCTGGAACGAGGGCGACAACGGCATCCTCTATCACTCCCGCGCCTACAAGCTCCAGCCCGGCACCGGCTGGCAGATCGACGCCGGCATCCTGCACGCGCCGGGTTCGCTGGTGACCTACGAACCGCAGGTCAACTCGGACGTCTTCGGCATGTTCCAGTCCATGGTGGAAGGGCGCGTGGTGCCCTGGGAACTGCTGGTCAAGGACGTTCCGCCAGCGTACCACCACGACCTCGACTACATCATCGACATGCTGGATTGGGACGCCAACGTGGATCCCGAGTTCGCCAAGCACCGCCTGTTCCATCCCAAGCCGGTCCGCCCCGAGGCGGAAATGGCAGAGGCGGGCTACTCCCAGAAGTGGGTGGCCTACTCGACGCCGTACTATTCCGCCAAGGAGCTGACCGTTTTCCCGGGGCGTTCGGTAACGATTCGTGATGCAGCCGCCTACGGCGTGATCGTGGTCGAAGGGTTTGGCTCAATTGGCGTCTTCGACGTGGAAACGCCCACCCTGATCCGCTACGGCCAGATGACCAAGGACGAGCTGTTCGTCACCGCCGCGGCCGCCCAAGAAGGCGTTGCGGTCAACAACGGCAGCAACGTGGAAAACCTGGTGCTGCTGAAGCATTTCGGTCCCGGCAATCCCGACGCCGCGCCCCTGATAGAATAGCCCAGGTTTCTCAACCCCCGCCCCCGGACGCAGAAAATGAAAGGGGCGCGCCAGTGGGACAGGCCCATGGCCTGTCCAGCGCGCCCCTTTCGCCGCGTCAAAAGGATTTGACCCTGAATTGAGAACTTCCTGGTCCCCTTCGCCTCGGGGCTTCTTTATCCTACCACAGCGCTGCCTCCGGTTGGGCACGCAGTTCAGCGATTTCGTGAGCCGTAACCCCTCGGTGCGTTGACAGAACTGAATCTGAAGAAGATCGGACCATCTCCCTTGCTGGGGTCATTTCTGCAAATCTTTGCGGAGGCTTGACTTGGTCTTGTTCTGACACTATAATAAGTGTCAGAGAGATACGCCATGTCGTCGGACCCCGAACTCGACCTTCGCGGCCGGCTGGTGCGAAGCCTGGGAGCGTTACGCGAGATGCTTCCCGGCTCCTTCGTCCAACGTTCCCGCAAGTGCGGCAAGCCCACCTGCCGCTGCGCCGCCGGCGAGAAGCTGCATGCCCAGTTCCTCCTCTCCGTCCTGGTGGAGGGCAAGCCCAAGACCTTCCATGTGCCCGCCGCGCGGGCGGATGAGGTGCGCAGCAAAGTCGAACAACGCAAACGCTTCGAGGAGGCAGCGGCCCGGATTGCCCACCTCAACCTGCGGCGCTTTCTCCGCCGGGAGGAGAAAAAGTAGCCTTGCGCCGCCACCAGTTCGAAACCTATCTCGACAAGGTCTTCGACTGGACTGCGCCGGTGGCGACCATGGCGGAAGGCCGGCAGAACCCGCCTCATCCCTGGCCGAAGGTGTTCGATGCGGTGTTCCTGGGATCGGCCTGTCAGTTTGGTCCGGTTCACCGGATCGAGGCGGAGTGCAAGGACGGCGTGCTCAGAAACGGATCGGACCGCTGAGCGAGGACACCATCGGCTACGCTCTTCAACGCCAGTCCCCGGAAGAGGTGTTTGATCTCGGTTGTCGGTCGCCCGGCAACTGAAGCGCAACGGCGTGCTGCACTCAGACTGGGCCAGGGGGCGGGTGGTGGCCGCGGTGGATGGAATCGAGATTTGCAGTTCGTATTGCCGGTGCTGCGAAGCTTGCCTGGAGAGAACCGTCCAGCGGAAGGTGGACGGCAAGCTGGAGGAGTGGACGCAGTACTACCACCGCCTCTCTGCCGTTACGGTGGTGAGCACGCCGTTTCCGATCTTCTTGGGAGTCCGATTTCAGAAATCCGGCGAAACGGAAGTGGCTTGTTCACTGGCCCTATTGAAGGAACTGGTGGCCAAGCTGGGCAAGCGTTTTGTCGACATCCTGGTCGCCGACGCGCTGTATTTGCAGACCCCGTTCGTCCAGGCATTGGAATCGCTGGGCCTGGAATGGGTGATCAACCTCAAGGACAACCAGCCGGATTTGGCGGCCGAAGCCGAGCTACTGACGAACCGCCCAGCCGACTGTCGCGACGCCAGCGCGCAAGAGGAGTTGCAGCTCTGGCATCTGCCGGAAGTGGACTGGCCCGTCGCCGACCGTCTCGTTCGAGTCGTGAAGACGGTTCGGGTGCAAAACGCCAACCGCGTCGCCGTCCGAAAGCAAAACGGCCAGCCAATCAATCCAGAGAAAAACAGCCGGCGCCCATCGTGAGCACCAACTTCTATGCGACGAATGTGGATCTGGGCGCGATTCCGCCTCAGTTCATCCATCAACTCGGTCGCAGCCGTTGGGTCATCGACGCGCAGGCCTTCCAAACCATCACCACGGACTGCCACCTGAAGCAGCCCTCGGTTCATCAAAGCCGTGCCCTCGTGGTGCTCACCATGGTCCGGGTACTGGCCTACACCCTGGCGATGGTCTTCTACTTCCGCCAGGTGCGCAGCCATGCGCGCACGGCCCCGCCCAGCTTCTGCGAGATGGCGCGGCAGTTCGGCTACGCGTTTCTCACGCTGCGGTTCGATTCCAGTTGAGATCCTTCCGCCGCTCTCCGCTCGCGCCGCTGTCCACTTGCTGCTCCATATCCGGTGCCCGCCGCTGGCGCCGTGCCCCCCTATTCCCCTCGCCGGCTTCATCAACCCGCCGGGAGGGCCGGAACCCAGGTCCTACAAGCGAAAACCGCCTTTGCAAGCCCTCTCACTGGCCCTCCAGCGCAAAACTCCATTCCGCCCTTGCGGTTATCGCGCCACCATACACCGCCTTGCGAAATCGCTGTTTCCACCCTGAAGAGGTGCCCCGCAGCGGAAGCGGTTGTGGTACTATTCGGTGCAATGCGCCAAGTCGGACGGCCGCGGGATCTGCTCAGCCGTACCCACCACGCCAGCGATGAGATCATGCGATGCATCCTCCGGTGCGACCGCGAGCAGACCTTCGGTACCGTGGCCCGCCAGTTGCACGATCTGCTGGAGGCTGAATCTTGCGGCCTATTCTTGGTCCCTGAGGACGCTCCGAAGGAACTCCACCTAGTGGCCACCTACTCGGATGCCTACGGAGTCGACTTTAAGCCGGTCACCCTGAAGATTCAGAGCGTTGCCGGTGGGGGACTTACAGGCCATCTCGCAGACCAGGGAGAGATCGCAGAGCTGCACGGAGAGAAACTGCGTGACAACCCTTACGTCGCGGGCCGGCCCATGGAGCACTTGGCTTCCGGAAAGTGCTTTGCCTTGCTGGTGGTGCCGGTGAAGGGCCGGCATGACGAGCTGCTGGGGCTGCTGAAGCTGGACAACAAGAAGAACCCCCAGGGCCAACCCGATCCAGACCGTCATTTCGGTGAGGAAGACAGGGTTATTGGGGACATGTTCGCCAGCAAGATTGCGCTGTTGCTGGAGAGCTTGCGAGCCATCGACGCCTGCCGGAAGCTGACCAGCGCGATTCTGGAGGCCAGGCAACTGGACGACGTCCTGGGCGAAATCCTCCAGCGCGGCCTGGCGCTGTTGCGGGCCGACCGCGGGGACTTTGCTTGGTGGGATGAGGGGCAACAGAAGCTCATTCTGAGAGCGCGCCTCGGAGAGGGCAATCTGGAAATCGGTCAAGCCATCCCTCCGCGCAGCATCATGCAGAAGACCTGGAAGGACAAGGCGGGCCAGACGGAAAACGATGTGGCCCAGTGCCCGGATTACTATCTCTTGGACCGCCGGACCCAGAGTGAGATCACCGAGCTCATCAAGCATGGGCCCCGCGCACTCGGCGTATTGAACGCCGAATCGTTCCGGAAGGACCATTTCGACGGCCATGATCGGGATGTGCTGCAACTGCTGGCGGAGTACGCGGCCATCGCCGTCAAAGCGGTCGGCAAAGAGGTTGCTTTCCGCGACCTCGTTGAACGCCTAGCGGAACAGCCGGCAGAACCGCAGGGGTACTGGACCAAGGCCCTCGAATACATGCGGGAAACCTTCGGGTTCGACGTCGGACTGGTCTATATCCCTGACGAAGTGCAGCCGCGACTGCGTTGCGTGGCCTGGATCGGTTGCGACGGGCTGAACGTCGATCCAAGTACCTTCGGTTTCAGGCTAGACGAGACGGCCCTGGCAACCAAGGTGTTCAACAAAGAGAAGCCGTATTTCTCTCCCAGGCCATGGGAGGACCCGGAAGTCAGCCAGCGCGGTGTGGAAGCGTTCCAGATCAAGAGCCCACTGCTGGGACTGCCCCTGATCTATCGCGAGAAAGTGCTCGGTGCTCTGGTCGCCTGGACCAGGAGAGGCCCCGAGCTGCCGACCCGGTTCCACCTGGAGGAGTTGAAACCTCTGGCAGTGATGGCCTCGGTCGCCACTGCCATTGAGGAGTCCGAGAGGTACCAGCACAGATTCCTGCAACTCGCCATTCACCGCGTGAAGAGCCCGCTGCAGTCAATTCTCGGTTGTGTCGAGAAGGTCATGCCAGGCGGCAGGGCTACTGAGGAGGAGCGTGCCGAGTCCTTGGGCCATCTGCAAGAGGAAACGAAGGACCTCGACCGGCTGATAGTACGCGCCGCGCGGTACACCAGGTTATGGAGGGAACCTCTGACCCTTGCCGAGGTCGATCTCAGGACACTGGTGAAGGCCGCCGCTGAGGGGTTTGAATCGCAAGCCCGACAGAAGGGTGTGGAGCTTGAAGTAACGCTCCCGGAGCGCCCTTGCCCGGTTTGCGCCGACCATGCGGCCATCAAGGAAGCGCTTGCAAACCTGATCGACAACGCCCTGAAGTTCTCGCCTGCTCAAGCGGCCGTGAAGATTGAGCTTGGCACTGCGCCCGATTTGTTCAAGATCAGCGTAACCGACCGGGGGCCGGGCTTTTCCGCCGACCAACGGTATTTGATGCTGGAGCCTTTTGCCAGTAGCATCCCTCCGGGAGGGAAATCAGCCGGTAGTGGTTTAGGCTTGCCCATCGCCCGCACCATTGTGGACCGGCACGGTGGTAAACTGGATTTCAGCCAGGGCCCCGGCGGCGGCTCATGTTTCTGGTTCACGCTGCCGATAAGCCCAATAGATTCGGAGGCTCAAGATGTCAGCCGTATCGGAAGCCATTGCCACAAAGAAAATCCTGATTGTCGAAGACAAAGCGGTTCATAGGTTCCTGCTCGAGAGTGAATTCAGGGGAGCCTATGAAACCGTACTCGCGGTTGATGGTGAGACTGCCCTGGCACACCTGCCGCCCGGACTCCCTCCGGAGTTCGATCTCGCCATCGTGGATCTTGGGCTGCCGGAACGAGAGGGGCGGATACCAACCTTCGACGAGGGCTTCAAGATCCTGAGCGCGCTTCAGGAGTTGCGGAACAAGTTCGGGAAGCCGCTGATCATCGTGATGGTGTCTGCCGATGTGGGGCGTGAACTCCAGGAGCGGCTTAGAGCATTTACCATCGTGTGCGTTCTTGAAAAGCCTTTTTCGCTGACGGGATTGAGGCAGCAGGTGGAGCGGTTGCTGGGCGACGACGTCGGCTAGGACGGCCGCTGGGGCGCGCGGAGAGCACTACCAGGGGACACGGATGCCCACAGCAACGGTCGATGATATTCTCACGTGCTTGCGCCAATTCGACGGGCGCACGGCGGACTACGTTCTGTGGCTGGGGGCCGGGGCATCGGTGAGTTCCGGTATTCCCTCCGCCGACGACATCGTCACCGACCTGCTTCGGGAGTCTCACGCGGAACGGACCAAGCTGCTTGCGGGAACCCGCAATCCGGTCTCCAGACAGGATGTGCGACGCTGGGCCCAGGACAATCTACCTTGGTTCGCCGCCCGCGACAGCAAGTCCGAATACGCCCTCGCCTTGGAGAACGTTCTGAAGCCCCGAGGCATGCGCAACCAGCGTCTGAGGCGGCTGATGCGTCATGCCAAGCCGAGCAAAGGCTACTCCCTTCTTGGCCTCCTTCTCAAGAAAGGCCTCTTCGACACTGTTGTGAGCACAAACTTCGACGATCTGGTGCGGGTGAGCTGCGCGCAGGTCCTTGGCCCACCCATCACCACAGTCAACACATCGGACCAGTTTCGCCAGTTGGGGCCTCATTCTGAAGAAGTGCGGCTCCTGCGGCTCCACGGTGACTTCGACCACGGCGACCTCCTCAACACCGAGCGCGAGCTCGAGGCAACGCCAGAGGAGAGGTTCGCCGCGGTACGCAGGTTGTTCGCATTCTACGGGTTAATTGTCATCGGGTACGGCGGTTGGGATGTCAACCTAATGCGCAGAGTTTTTGCCCCCCTGTGGACAGAAAGGGATAACAACGTCCTATTGAAGGGCGTTTACTGGTGCCACTTGAGAGGCAGTGTGCTCTCCCACCACGTGCAGGCGTTGCTGGAGCAGGCCCCGGCCGGTCGCGCCTTTTCAGTCGAAATCACAGGCTTCGACGAGCTCATTAGCCAACTAGCCGCCCACTTCGGGGTGCGGCTGCCGTATGAACTGGAGTTCGCCGAGGGACTCCGGGTGGCCTCAGAAGCGCACGCCTTCATCAAGGATCTGTTGGACAAGATCTTGTTCCCCGCCAGCCCCGCCGACCTCCTCAAGACACAGCAGGAGGTCCTGAATCGGATGGCGAGTGGGCTGGACCTGCGGCAGGCGGCGCTGGTCCACCGCGCTCCCGAATCGGGGAGCTTCCAGACTGTTGCCAGGTTCAACGCTCCCGCCGCGGCGTCTGAGGTCCGTCTCGACAGCGGTCTGCTGGCGCGTGTAACTGGACCTGAGGTTGACACTCTCAGTTTCGAGCCCTCTCAGGTCGCACACGACCCGTCTTATGAGGCATTCTGGGAGAGCCGCTACATTCAGAGCTTCTTTGTCTGGCGCTCTGGCCAACTGGCAGGATTCGTGACGTTTGGTTCTGATCAGCCTCTGGCCGACAACTCCGGGTTCGTCAAGAACGTTGTTCGCATACTGGTGTGTGCTCCTGAGTTCGCGGCCCAGGTGCCGGCCGCGGGTTCGGCCCGTGCGGGCGCGGCCGGGTGACGATCGCCATGCAGCGATTTCGTAAACCGCAGCCGCCCGGCTTGCCGATCGATCTGAATTTCAACAGGATCGGCGGCCGCCTCTCCCGAGCGTCATTCCTGCAAATCTCCAGGGGGCTTGACTTTCCCCGTTTCTGACACTATCATAAGTGTCAGAGAGATTCGCCATGCCTTCGGACCCCGAACTCTACCTTCGCGGCCGGTTGGTACGAAGCCTGGGAGCGTTACGCGAGATGCTTCCCGGCTCCTTCGTCCAACGTTCCCGCAAGTGTGGCAAGCCCACCTGCCGCTGCGCCGCCGGCGAGAAGCTGCATGCCCAGTTCCTCCTCTCCGTACTGGTGGAGGGCAAGCCCAAGCCTTCCATGTGCCCGCCGCGCGGGCGGATGAGGTGCGGGGCAAAGTCGAACAACGCAAACGCTTCGAAGAGGCGGCGGCCCGGATTGCCCACTTCAACCTGCGGCGCTTTCTTCGCCGAGAGGAGAAAAAGTAGCCTTGCGCTGCCACCAGTTCGAAACCTATCTCGACAAGGTATTCGATTGGGAGGGCTTGATCGCGGCCTTGCCCGAAGGCCGACAGAATCCACGGCACCCCTGCTCCAAGGTCTTTGACGCGGTGTTCCTGGGATCGGCTTGCCACTTCGGTCCGGTCCACCGCATTGAGGCCGAATGCGGCCGGGGCGTGTTGCGCAAACGCATTGGGCCGCTCAGCGAGGACACCGTCGGCTACGCTCTCCAGCGGCAAGCCCCTGAACCGATCTTCGATCTTGGCTGCCAGGTGGCGAGACAACTAAAGAGGAACGGGGTGCTGCGCTCGGACTGGGCCAGGGGGCGAGTGGTCGCCCCCGTGGATGGAATCGAGATTTGCAGTTCTTACTGCCGCTGCAGTGAGACCTGCCTGGAGAGAAGCGTGGAGCGGAAGGTCCACGGCCAATTGCCGCACTGCACGCAGTACTACCATCGCCTGTCTGCGGTTACGGTCGTGAGCACGCCGTTTCCGGTCTTCCTGGGAATCCGATTCCAGAAGTCCGGCAAGACCGAAGTGGCTTGTTCACTGGCCCTACTGAAAGAACTCGTGGCCAAGCTGGGCAAGCGTTTTGTCGACATCATCGTCGCCGACGCGCTGTATTTACAGACCCCCTTTGTGCAGGCATTGGAATCGCTGGGCCCAGAATGGGTGATCAACCCCAAGGACAACCAGCCGGATTTGGCGACCGAAGCCGAACGGCTCACCAACCGCCCAGCCGACTATCGCGACGTCGGCATGCAAGAGGAATTGCAGCTCTGGCACCTACCGGAAGTGGACTGGCCCGTTGCCGATCGTCTCGTGGGAGTCGTGAAAACGGTTCGTGTACAAAACGGCAATCGCGTCACCATCCAGAAGCACGACGGTCGCCCAGTGAAGGAGAAACAGCCAGCGCCCATCGTCAGCACCAACTTCTATGCGACCAATGTGGATCTGGGCGGGATTCCTCCTCTGTTCATCCGCCAACTCGGCCGCAGCCGCTGGGTCATTGACGCGCAAGCGTTCCAAACCATCACCACGGACCGCCACCTGAAGCAGCCCTCCGTCCATCAAACAGGTACGCAGCCATTGTCGCACCGCTGTCCCCTGGCTGCCCTGCATCCGGCACCCACCGCTGGTGCCGCGGCCCCCCTATTGCCCTCGCCGCCTTCATCAACCCGCCGGGGGCTCGGAAACAAGGTCCTCCGGGCGAAAACCGCCTTTACAATCCCGACTTACTGACACTCCCGCTCAAGACTCCATTCCCTCCATGCGGTTATCGCGTCCCGGCGCACCGATTGCGAAATCGCTGGCACGCAGTTTCCGCCACTTGACGTCAGCATCGTTTTGCTGTATTTTTGCAGTAGAAAGGATGCAAAAATGGCGCGCTATACCATCGATTTTGGGGACAAGCTCGACCAGATGCTGGCCGAACTCGCCGACGAGAAGGGAACCACCAAGGCAGAGGTCATCCGGCGAGCAATTGCGACGTATCGTTACTTAACCAAAGAGGTAGCTGGAAGCAACAACACCGTCAAGGTGTCGTTGTCAACTAACACCGACGAGGTGGTCAAGGACGTGATCCTCCCATAGGAGCCACTGTGGAGCAGCCCAGCAAAGCCCTGCCGCCGATTCCGTCCAACCTCGCTGATGCGAAGTCCTTTTTCGACAGCTACAAAGCCTTGAACGACCTGGCGGTGGATCGCACGATCAAGCTGTTCGACACAGTCGTGGCAAAAGCCTTGCTGCCGCTGTTCACAGCGATCCTGGGCTACATTTTTGGGTCGCGGGCTGAAAGCACCGGCAGAGCGTGAGCGGGGCTTCGAGCAGCCGCCTCAGGCGATTTTCTCCCCCACCGCCTTGGCCTGCAAGAACAGCAGCAGGTAGTCCGGGCCGCCCGCCTTCGAATCCGTGCCGGACATGTTGAAGCCGCCGAAGGGGTGCGCGCCGACCATCGCTCCGGTGCACTTGCGATTGATGTACAGGTTTCCAACGAAAAAGCGCTGCTTCGCCTGCTCCATCTTCTGGCGGTTGCGGGTGAAGACGGACGCCGGTCAGGCCGTACTCGGAATTGTTGGCCAGCTCGAGCGCGTGCTCGAAATCCCTGGCCCGGGTGATCGCGAGCACCGGCCCGAAAACCTCTTCCTGGAAGATCCTGGCTTCGGGCGGGACATCGGCAATGATGGTGGGCTGGATGAAGTAGCCCCGGCCTTCAGCCGGGCCGCCGCCTGTGATCAGCCGCCCCTCCCGCTTTCCGATCTCGATGTAGCTAAGAATCGACCGCCGAGCGCTCTCGTTGATCACCGGCCCCAGGTAATTATCCGGGTCCTCCGCCGGCCCGACCTTCAAGGCCTCGGCCTTGGTCTTCAGCCGGGCCAGAAACTCCTCGTAGATGGCTTCATCCACGATGGCGCGCGAGCAGGCCGAGCATTTCTGCCCCTGATATCCGAAGGCCGAAACCAGTACGCCGCTCACCGCCAGGTCCAGTTCGCACTCGCGATCGACAATGATGGCGTCTTTGCCGCCCATTTCCGCAATCACGCGCTTGATCCAGATCTGGCCCGGCTGCGGCCTGGCCGCTAGCTCGTTGATGCGCAGACCGACCTCCTTGGAGCCGGTGAAGCAGATAAAGCGCGTCCTAGGGTGCCGCACCAGCACATCGCCCACCACCGATCCGCTGCCCGTCAGCAGGCAGCAGCTTCGCTGCGGGAACCCGGCTTCCAGGAGCACCTCGACAAACCTGGCGGCGATGGTCGGCGTGTCGCTGGACGGCTTCAACACCACGCTGTTGCCCGTCACCAGCGCTGCCGTGGTCATGCCCACCAGGATGGCCAGCGGAAAATTCCAGGGCGGGATGACGACGCCGGCGCCCAGCGGCAGGTAGGCCAGTTCGTCCCGTTCTCCCGGCAACTGCACCATGGCGTGCCATCCGCTGAGGCGCAGCATCTCACGCGCGTAGTACTCGCAGAAGTCGATTGCCTCGGAGACGTCCGCCTCCGCCTCCGGCCAGGTCTTCCCGGCCTCGCACACCAGCCAGGCGTCGAATTCCAGCTTGCGCTGGCGAAGGATTTCCGCCGTGCGCAGCAGCATCCGGATACGCTCTTCCGCGGGCGTCGAACTCCACTCGGGGAAGAAGGAATAGGCCGCCTCGACGGCCCGGCGGGCCAGCTCCGGCGTGCCCTTCTGGTGAATCCCGACTACCTGCTGCGGATCGGACGGATTGCGCGAGATCAGCTTCTCTTCGGTCCCGACAGCAGCGCCGGTGATCGCCAGCTCATATTCGCGCCCGAACTCGGAGCGCACCTTTTGAAGCGCCTGCTCCATGGCGCGGCGATTCTCCGGCGTCGAAAAGTCGCTGTACGGCTCGTTGCGAAAGGCCGGCAGGCTCTCGAGTGCGCTCATGGTCTCTCAGACGCCGACCGCCTTGCGGCCACGCTCGAGCAGATCCGCCGCCTCGGAGGCCACCTGGGCGCCCTTCTTGTAGATGTCCCGGCCTTTTTCCAGCACTCGCTCACCGGTCTCCGACAGCGTCCCTCCGACGTCCACGGCTTTCTTGCGCAGGTAGCGCCGCGTCTCTTCTCCGGATTGGGGCGCGTAGAGCAAGCCGACTCCAGCGCCCAAAGCAGCTCCTATGAAGAACCACAACCACTTCTCACCGTTCTTAGCCATGATTCTGTTTGTCCTCTTCATCTATTCTACCCCGCGCCATGGCCCGCAACCGCGATATCCTGGAACAATGGCTCTCGAAAGCGAACTGGTGACCGTTTATCGATCTGCCGATCCCGATGCCGAGGAGCAGGCCAACACGGCGCTGGACCTGCTGCGCCAGGCCGGCCTGCGGGCCGAGTTGTTCAATGAGCAAGACCCGGGAGTGCCGATAGGCGCCTACGAGGTCCGTGTGCCGCCGTCGCAAGTGCGCGAGGCAGAGCGGCTGATCGAGGCCCCCCAGCCAGAGCCGCTTTGGGAACCAGTGGATCCCTCGCACGATCTGGACATGGCGCCCGTGTTCGCCTCCGACGCCCACAACGCCGAGATGCTGGCCACCGAAGTCCGCAACGTTCTGGAGGCCTTCGGGATTCCCGCGGTGCTGGTGGGCAGCGCCCAAATCCCCAGCCTGCCTGTGGAAGTCCGGGTCCCTAAAGCCCGTCTGGAGGAAGCGCGCCAGGTCCTGGCGGAGGCCGAAGCCTCCGGCCCAGCCGCCGCCGAAGAAGCTGAACGCCAGTCTGAGGAAGAAATCATTTAAGCCGCAGGCGGCGGCCGTCGGTGCGTACCGTGACCAACCCACCCAGGTCCGTGCGCAGCACTGCCACCCGGCGCTCCCGCAACCGCTCGATTACCTCCCGGTGCGGGACACTGTAAGAGTTCTCGAACCCCGCCGAGATCACCGCCAGGGCCGGCCTCGCCAGGTCCAGGAAGGGCCCGCCGCTGGAGGTCCTGCCCCCGTGATGAGCAACCTTGAGGACCTCGGTCTTGCCGACCAGCCCGCGGGCCACCAGCTCGGACTCGACTTGCCGCTCGATATCACCCGTCAGAAGGAACGAATGGCCTCCATAGGACAAGCGGAGGACCAGCGAGTCGTTGTTCTGCGGCTCTGGGGCCGGCTCGTAGTCGGGCAGCGGCGCCAGCACCTCCACCTGCGCGCCGCCGTACGGAAACCTCCGCCCCGCGCGCATCGGGACCACCTTGACGCCCTGCCGCCACGCACGCTGGCGCAGGGCTGCCCACCCGGGCGCCTGCTCCGGAATCGCTCCCGTCCACAGTTCCTTGGGATGGAAGTTGTCGATCAGGGCGGCCAGGCCGTCCATGTGGTCTTCGTGCGCATGCGACAGCGCAACCACGTCCAGCCGCTGGATGGACCGGCTCCATAGGTAGGGAGAGACAACGTCTTCCCCGATGTCCAGCCGCGGCTTCGTCCGACGGCCAAAAGTCGGGATCCCGCCGCCATCCAAGACCATCAGCTTTCCTTGGGGGAACGCCAGCAGCAGGCTCTCGCCCTGCCCCACGTCGATGGCCGTCAGCTCCAGCGTCCCCCGCTCCACCTTGGGCGGAAACGGGTGCCACACTATGAGCGCTAGTAACGCCACCAGCATCGTACTCACCGCAAAGACGCTGAGGACGCGGAGCGGGCGCAGAGAAACACTCTGATTGATTTTCCTCTGCGTAGTCTTCGCGCCCTTTGCGTCTCTGCGGTTAAACAGCGCCGCGGCGATCACGGCGGCCGTGAAGGCAATCGCCAGCCACAAAGGCGGATCCGGAATCCGCCAGCCCGGCTCCCAGCGCACGTGCCACTCCGCCACTCGTTCCGATGCCGTCAGCAGCCAGCCCGCCACCACCGCCGCAGCACCCCACCCCGTAAAGATCGCCACAAACCCCACCGGCACCACCAGAGACATCAGGGGAACGATCAGCACGTTTGCCGACAGCCCGGTCAGCGAGAGGCGATGGAAATAGATCGCCATCGGCAGCACCAGCCCAATCTGCACCATGGCCGAGACGATCACCAGGTCGTACGCATAGAAGAAGATCCGCAGCCCAGCCGCAAGTGCGGCCAGCACCCAGCGCAAAGGAATTCGCGTCCACAGAGTGACCGTCTCAGCCAGCAAGCGGAGCTCGAGCCGGAAGTGCGCCACGCGCGGCGCCAGGTGGGGGTCGCGATCCACATCCGCCAGGCCCCTGAGCCCCCACGCCAGCGGCGCCGAGGTCCGCTCCAGCAGCGGCACAGCCAACGTGCCGATGGCGGCCACCGACAGGAAGGTGAGCTGAAAACTGGCTTCGAACATCTGCTCCGGATCCGCCACAATGAAGCCGATCGCCACCACGGCCAGCAGATTCAGCAGTTGCCCGCGCCGGTAGAAATAGCGCACGACGACGTAAAGCGTGAACCCGGCCGCCGCGCGAACCACGGGCGCCTGCCCGCCGGACACCAGCGCATACAGCCAGGCTGCCAGCGTGGTCGCGGTTAGGGCGAAACTCTCTGGCACAAGGCAGATCCGCAACAGGAACAAGAAAAAAGCCGCCAGCACCGTCACATGCAGCCCGGAGATCACTAGGGCGTGGTAGGTTCCGGTGCGGCGAAAATCCTCCGTCCACACCTTCTCCAGCTTGGAGGAGTCCCCTATCAGAATCGCCTGCATCATCGCTGTCCGGTAGGAATCCCCTCGATAGAGCCGCTCCAGCCGCTCCAACGCCGCGCCCCGCGCCGCGAAGATCACGCTCCAGAAGCGCGACCCACACTCCCCCTCCAGTACCCGAATTGCCGTTCCCCGCGGCACTGAGGCCGTCCAGTAGACGTTCTGCCGGGCCTGATAGCGCGCGTAGTCGAACGACCCGGGGTTCCTGAAATTCTGCATCCGGCGCACGCGCGCTTCCAGCTCGACCCGTTGCCCGTACCGCAGCGCCGGCGCCCGCTCACCCTCCGCCAGATACAAGTTCACCCGCGCCCGCGCCCCCGGTTCAAGCTCCACCACGAACTGCTCGCGATTCTCGAAGAACACCGGCGGCTCGACCACGCAGCCCCCCAGGATGACGATCTCCCGCGCCTCCGCATCCAGCTCCGGCGGCGGGCCGGGGCGGTGCGCGATTTCGACCAGAGCCCCGCGCCCCACAACCCCGCCAGGCAGCACAGCATGGCCGCCCGCCGCGTGCTCTTCCAGTACGCAAACACCGTGAGCACAAACAGCCCCGCCACCAGGCCGAGCAGCTCGCGGGTTTCGAACCCCGCCACCCGCGCCGCCAGCACTCCCCCCGCCAGCGCGACAAGCGGCGCAAGTAGTGGCACACGCACCATACCTGGAATATAGTGGGCCGCAGCACGGTAAAATCACACCTATGAAAGGATTCGCTATCCTGCTAGTGGCCATGGCCGCCGCCGCTCAGACCAACTACGACCTGCTCCTGAAGGGCGGGCACGTCATCGACCCCAAGAACAAGACCAGCGCCCGCAAGGATGTGGCCATCCGCGACGGTAAGATCGCCGAGGTGGCCGACGACATCGCCGCCACAAAGGCTCACAAGGTGGTGGACGTTTCCTCCCTCTACGTGACCCCGGGGCTGGTGGATATCCACGTCCACGTCTACGCCGGCACCGGCATGCGCAACGCCTACTCGGGCGATCTCAGCGTCTACCCCGACCCCTTCACCTTCCGCACCGGCGTCACCACCGTGGTCGATGCCGGCAGCTCCGGCTGGCGCAACTTCCCGGACTTCAAAGACCGCGTCATCGACCGTTCCCGCACCCGCGTCCTGGCCATGCTCAACATCGTCGGCCGCGGCATGGGCGGCGGCAAAATCGAGCAGGACACCTCTGACATGGACGCCCAGGCCACCGCCGAGCAGGCCCGCCGCTACCCCGGCTTGGTGGTCGGCATCAAGACCGCCCACTACTCCCCGCCCGATTGGATCGCCGTTGACCGCTCCGTCGAGGCCGCCACCCTGGCTAACCTCCCCGTAATGGTCGATTTCGGCAGCTTCCGTCCGGAGCGCCCCTTCCAAGACCTGGTCTTGAAGCACCTTAGGCCGGGCGACATTTATACCCACGCCTACCTGGCCATGGTGCCTTGGCTGGACGACGACGGCCGCGTCCTGCCCTACCTGTTCGAGGCCCGCAAGCGCGGCGTCATCTTCGACGTGGGCCACGGCGGGGGCAGTTTCATCTGGCGCCACGCGGTGCCGGCCATCCGCCAGGGCTTTCTGCCCGACTCCATCTCCACCGACCTTCACGTCGGCAGCATGAACGCCGGCATGAAGGACATGCTCAACGTCGTTTCTAAGTTCCTGAACCTGGGCCTCTCCCTCGATGACGTGATCGCGCGCTCCACCTGGAACCCGGCCCGCGAAATCAAGCGCGAGGACTTGGGCCACCTCTCCGTCGGCGCCCCCGCCGATATCACCGTGCTGCGCCTCGAAAAAGGAAACTTCGGCTTCGTGGACTCCTACGGCGCCCGCATGAACGGCACGCAAAGGCTCACCTGCGAGCTGACCATCCACGACGGCCGCGTGGTCTGGGACCTCAACGGCCTCACCCGCCAGGATTGGGACAAGCTGGGCAAGTACAACGCCCAGGGCGACCCCCGCTGGGACGGCATGCTCAGCGGCGCCCTCCGGGCGCGGAAGTGACGTGCACAACGTCAACCAACGCCCGCCAAGGACAGAACGCTGCGCAGTGATACCATACCCCGCAGGAGACAAGACGTGAGCGCCGCACCCCTTTTCTTGCTGATTTCCGTCGCCCTCGCGGCCAGCTACGCCGCCGATCGCCCGCCCGCCTTCCCGGGCGCTGAGGGTTTCGGCTCAAAGACGCCGGGCGGCCGGGGCGGCAAGGTCATCCTGGTCAGCAACCTCAACGACTCGGGCCCCGGCAGTTTCCGCGCCGCCTGCGAGGCCAAAGGGCCGCGCATCGTGGTCTTCCGCGTCAGCGGGCTCATCGATCTCAAGACAGCCATCGTGGTCAACGAGCCCTTCATCACCATTGCCGGGCAGACCACCCCCGGCGATGGCATCTGCCTCCGCCGTCACGGCCTCGTTGTCCAGACCCACGATGTCATCGCCCGGTTCCTGCGCAGCCGCCCGGGCGATCTCTCCGGCAAAGAGGTGGACGCCATCTCAATCGGCGGCGACAGCCACAACGTGATCCTGGATCACTGCTCGGCCGGCTGGTCGGTGGACGAATGCCTCTCCCCCAGCGGCGCCATCGCCGATATCACCGTCGAGTGGTGCCTCATCGCCGAGGGCTTGAATCACAGCGTGCACCACAAGGGCGCGCACGGCTACGGCTCGCTGGTCCGCGCCATCGGCGGCGTCTCCCTCCACCACAACCTCTGGGCGCACAACACCGCCAGGAATCCGCGCCTGGGCGACAACTACAACAAGCCGCCTTTCCCCACCTTCGACTTCCGCAACAACGTCATCTACAACTACGGCGGCATCTGTAGCGGCATGACCGGCGACATCCTCAGCGTCAACTATGTCGCCAACTACATCAAGGCGGGACCCAGCAGCAACCGCCAGCGCGGCCTCATCGTATTCACCACCGAGGCTGACGCGAAGTACTACATCGCTGACAACTTCGTCGAAGGCCGCCCCGACCTCACCGCCGGCAACAGCAAGATGTTCGACCGCACCCAGCTCAAGGGCCGCAAGCTGGTCACCTTGATGAGCGAGCCGTTCCCCGTCCCGAAGGTCAGTGCCGCTTCCGCGCAGGCCGCATACCCGGCGGTGCTGGCTGGCGCGGGTGCCAGCCTTCCCGTTCGCGATGCGGCCGATGAACGTATCATCGCCGAGGTGAGGAACGGCACCGGCGCTATCATCGACTCGCAGTGGGAGGTGGGCGGCTGGCCGGTGTATCGCTCAAAACGGCCGCCCGCCGACACAGACCGCGATGGCATGCCGGACGCCTGGGAAAAGGCCCACGGCCTGAACCCGGACGATCCCTCGGACGCCACGGCCGATCGCGACGGGGACGGCTACACTAACCTCGAGGAGTACATCAACGAGCTTGCCACAGGCGCCCCGCAGCCCCGAAAATCGAACCTGAGGAAGTAGGCCTCGGCGAATGCCTGAAGAAGACGACCGCCCAAGGCAGGTCGAGTTCTGGGAAGAGGAAGCCCGCAAGGAGCATACGGAACTGCGCAAGCACGCCGTGCGCCTGGGCTTGGCCTTCGCGGGGCTTTGCGCCGGCGTGATCTTCGCCGTGTGGTGGGCCAGCTCCGCGCTGCATTTCTCCTCCTCCCGCGTCACCCAGTCCACCCCGCCCACTTACAAAGTCTCCGGCACGGTGCGGGAGGCCAGCTCCGGCGCCCCGGTTCCCTGGGCGGAGATCGCCGACGATCCTGCCGGCCAGCCGCCGCTCTTCCACACCACCGCCGACCGCTACGGCGCCTTCGAGTTACTGACCATCGCCGAACCTCATCAAATCCGCGTCTCCGCGTTTGGCTACAAACCCAAGACACTTCGAGTCGGCAAAGCCTGGTTTCGCTGGATGCCTTCCGGTTCCGAACAGCTCGACGTGACGCTGCAACCGGAATAGTGCCCCCTCTGCACCTCTGCCTCTCTGCGGTGAATGCCCTGCCCGTAGTTGTGCTATAAGTTCGGGCATGCGAAAACTGCCCCTGCTGTTGCTCGCCGGCTCACTATGCATCGCGCGCCCGCTGGTGCTGGTCAAAGACGGCCGGTCCGCGTACTCCATCTGCCTGGCCCGCGACGCCTCGCCTTCCGAGAAGCATGCCGCCGAGGAATTGCAGAAGTTCATCGAAGAAATCTCCGGCGCCCGCCTGCCCATCGTCAGCGATGAAGGCAGACCTCGCGGCCGCCTCTTGCTGGTGGGCAACAGCAGAATCACCGACCGGCTGAAGCTGAGCACCCCAGCGCAAAAGACCGGTCCGGAGGGCTTCGCCCTGAAGACCGCCGGCAAGCATCTGCTGATCGCCGGAGGCCGCCAGCGCGGCACCATGTACGGCGTCTACGCCTTGCTGGAGAGACTCGGCTGCCGCTGGTTCGCCCCCGGTCTCAGCCGCATCCCGAAGATGCGCACCATCGCTATCGGCCCGCTCAACGAGATCCAGAAGCCGGCCTTCGAGTATCGCGAGCCTTTCTTCACCGAGGCCTTCGACCGCGATTGGGCCGCCCGCAACAAAGTCAATGGCAACCGCATGGAGCTCGACGAGCCAACCGGCGGCAAGGTGCAGTATTACCCCTTCGTCCACTCCTTCTACCAGTTGATCCCGCCCCAGAAATACTATGCCGAGCACCCGGAGTACTTCTCGCTGATTGACGGAAAGAGGCGGGTGGAACGCGGCCAGCTCTGCCTCAGCAATCGGGAGGTGCTGCGGCTGGGCGTCGAAGCGATCCTGAAATGGATCGAGCAGCATCCCGAGGCCACCATCTACTCGGTCTCGCAGAACGACTGGGAGGGCTGGTGCGAGTGCGACAACTGCCGGCGCATCGAACAGGAAGAGGGTGGCGCCCACTCCGGCCCCATCCTGCGCTTCGTCAACGCCCTGGCCGCCGAAGTCGAGAAGCAGCATCCCGACAAGCTCATCGACACGCTGGCCTACTGGTACTCGGAAGAGCCGCCTTTGAAGGTTCGCCCGCGCCCCAACGTGCGCATCCGGCTGTGCCCCATCGGCGTCTGTGAGGCGCATCCCTACGAGCGCTGCCCTTACAGCGCCTACTTCATGAAGAACCTGCGGGCCTGGTCGAAGATCACCAGCCAGCTCTACATCTGGCACTACAACACCAACTTCTCCCACTACCTGATGCCGTTCCCCGATTTCGACGAACTGGCCGCCGATATCCCCATGTACCGGCGCCATGGAGTGGTGGGCCTGTTCCTGGAGGGCGCCTATCCCAAAGGCGGCGGGGGTGAGAACGCCGAGCTCCGCTCCTACGTCATGGCGCGCTTGCTGTGGGACACCCAGGCCGATGTCAACCAGGCGATCCGCGAATTTCTTGAAGCCGCCTACGGCAAGGCGGCGCAGCCCATGCGCGAGTACTTCGAGTTGCTGCACCGCGAGGTGCGCCTCCCCCCTGCCGGCCAGGGGCGCCACTTCTGGATTTACGGCGTGCCCGATTTCTCCTCCGGGTTCCTCTCTCAGGCCAGGGATTTGTTCCAGCGCGCCGATGCGGCCGCCGGCGATGAAGCCGTTCGCGCGCGCCTGCGCAAGGCCAGGCTACCAATCGACTACCTGGAGCTGCTGCGCGCGAAACAGTTCACCGTGCGCGACGGCTGGTACTCCCCCGCCGACCCCGGCGGCCTTAAAGATCGCTTCGAGCGTTTCTTCAGCGACCTCCGTCGCTTCGGCATTACCAGCCTCCACGAAGGCGTGGACCTGAGCGCCGACGAGCGCGAATTTGCCGTCTTGATGAAGCCCTACCGCATCGCTACCATCGAGAACGCCGCCCTGCGCGTGGACCTGGCGCCCGAACTCAGCGGCCGCATCATCCGGATCATCGACAAGAAAACCGGGCAGGACCTGTTGCGCCGCCCCAGCCCCGGCGAGCGCGGTTATCCCGACCTCGCCGGCCTCGGCCTGTTCGCCTATCCCGACTTCCACTCCAGATCCCGCATCAACATCGTCTGGGAGATCGAATCCGCACCCCAGCCGGATGCTCTCGTCCTCATCGGCAATTCCGCGAGCGGCCTCAGGCTCCGCCGCACCATTCAACTCTCCGGCAACGAGCCGCTACTGCGCACCGAAACCACGGTCGAAAACACCAGCGCCGCGCCCATCGACATCGCGTTGCTGTCGCGCCTCGAGACCGACCCCGCGGCGGACTATCAGGATCTGGCCGCCGCCTTCCGCGCGCAAGACGGCAGCACAGTCCAAAAGACACTCCTCCAGAGGGAACAGCAGCCCGCAGGCACGGAAAGCTACACCGGCGCCCGCCAGCCCGACGGCGAGTGGCGCATCATCGACCCCCGTACAGGCAGCGCGCTGGTCAGTCATTTCGCAGAAGATCACATCGAGCGCTGCAACCTGAGCTGGACCGCCAAAGCACAAAAGCGCGTGACCATGGACCTCTGGTCGCGCCAGCACACGCTCAAGCCCGGGGAGCGCCTTCAACTCGAAGCCGATTACGGCATATACTATCGCCCATGAGCTACCAACGAACTCTCACTTTGTTACTGCTGGTTTCCGCGGCCGCCTGGGGGCAGGCTAAGAAAAGCATCTTCGTGATCACCGACGCCGAAGGCGTCGCCGGCGTCTGCCGGCAGGACCAGACCGAGCCTAAAGACCCCGAACTGCGCCAACTGCTGACCGGCGAAATCAATGCCGCCGTGGAAGGGTTTCTGGCGGGCGGCGCCGACGAAGTAGTGGTCTGGGACGCGCACGACGGCAGCCAGACCCTTTCGGCCCTCACCATCCACCCGCGCGCCAAATTGCTGATTGGCAACCTTGGGGTGACGGCCACCATGGAGCGGCGCTACGCCGGCCTGGCCTTCCTCGGCCAGCACAGCCTGGCCGGCGTCCACAACGGCATCATGGCCCACAGTTACAGCTCCCTGGGCATCCAGAACATCCTCATGAACGGCAAGCCTGTAGGCGAGATCGCCACCCGCGCCGCCCTGGCCGGCTGGTACAACACTCCTACTATCCTGCTGACCGGCGATCAGACTGCCGCCAAGGAACTGCTTGAGATTGTCCCGGATGCCGAAGTCGCCGTGGTCAAAGAGGGCCTGGGCCGCTACACCTGCATCTCGATGTCCGCTCAGGCAGCGCGTGAGCTGATCCGTGACAGCGCGCGCCGCGCCATCGAGAAGATCGGAAAGATCCGTCCCTATAAGATCGAAGGCCCGGTCACCATCCAGTACGAGTACACCACCCGCAACTCGCTCCCCGCTGACGCTGCGCTTCGCCCCGGAGCCGAAGTCCTCGACGACCGCACCATCCGCTATCGCGGCAAAGATTTCATGGAAGCCTGGACCCGCTCCCAGGCGCGGTAGGATGTGCTGGAGCGGGAGACGGGATTCGAACCCGCGACATCGACCTTGGCAAGGTCGCACTCTACCAACTGAGTTACTCCCGCTCTCCAGTCCATTCTCCCTCCGCCACTTCGGAGCTGTCAAATACAGCCGGCTGCGCTGCCCCATGACGCGCCCTGCTATGCGCCCAGCGCTCTCCAGGCTCTGTCAACATGACGGGGTGAAAATGATTTTTTCGGGTCTGCCGAATCGCTTCATTCTAAACGTTTTATCGAAAAAAAACTTTTTGCTCGCGCCCCGATCTGTGCTAGACTGACCTACCAGCAAAGCTAGTGAGACCCAAACTGCTGGTGGTTCTGCTTGGTTCTCACCGACAGTTTACTCCGGACATGGAAAGGTAACTTGTCTAGTTTTCCACAGGCTGTGGAAAATGTGTGGATAAAGAGCGCTTCGGCTCCTGTGGAATCTCGAACTATGAACGTATGGGAACTGATCAAGAAGAGTGTTGCCTCCAGGCTCAGCAGCGAAAGTTTCCAGAACTGGTTCGCTCAGACCAGCCTGCGTGAGTTCGAGTACGACACCGCCTGGGTCTCGGTTCCGAATGAAGCTGCCAGGGAGTACATCGAGCAGCGGTACTCGGAGCTGATCCAATCCATCATCCGGGAGTTGTCGCTCCCGGTCCGGCATGTAGTCTTTGAAACGCCTGCGGGATCGGCCCACGACAAGAAGCTCTCGGAAGACCTCCCCATGATCGAACCTGAGACGCTTTTTGAGGCGCCCGCCACCCACCTGAATCCAAGATTCACCTTCGATAATTTCGTCGTCGGATCCTGCAATCAGTTTGCCCATGCCGCGGCCCAGGCTGTTGCCACCAAGCCCTCCCAGCGCTACAACCCTCTGTTCATCTACGGTGGCGTGGGAATGGGCAAGACCCACCTCATGCATGCCATCGGCCGCTCCCTGCTCGACAACTATGCCAGCATGCGCATCGTCTACACCTCCAGCGAGCGGTTCATGAACGAGATGATCACCAGCATCCGTCTGCAGCGGATGCCGCTGTTCCACCGGCACTACCGCTCCGCCGATGTTCTGCTGGTCGATGACATTCAGGTGCTCGGCAGGAAGGAAGGCACTCAGGAGGAGTTCTTCTACACCTTCAACGAGCTCTACGAACATCAGAAGCAGATTGTGATCTCCAGCGATTCGCCTCCCAAGGAGATCCCCGGCCTGGTCGAGCGTCTTCGCTCGCGCTTCGAGTGGGGTCTGATGGTGGACATCCAGCCCCGGACCTGGAGACCAAGATGGCGATCCTGGACAAGAAAGCGGAGCTGGAAGGTATAAAGCTGCCTGAAGACGTCCGTATGTTCATTGCCACGAAGACCAAGTCGAACGTGCGGGAGCTTGAGGGCGCGTTGGTCAAGCTGGTTGCCTACTCTTCTGTGACTGGGCTGCCCATCAACCTGCCGATGGCTCAGCATGTGCCTCAAGCACATTGATTCACAACGGGGAGCGCAAGGATGACTATCGACGCCGTGATCCGAGGCCGTGGCGAGCGAAGTGCAACCTCCAACCTGCTCAACTGAAGCTGAAGAGCAACCGCCGTGAGATTGCGCGGCCACGCCAGATTGCCATGTACGTAGCAAAGGAGCTTGACGCGGGCTTCCCTGCCCGAGATCGGCCGGGCGTTTGGGGGCAAGCACCATACAACCGTCCTCCATTCCATCCAGCAGATTGAGCGAGCTGCGCCAGAGCGACCCGGATTTGAACAGGCTTATCCAAAGCGTAAGTGATTCATTAAATTGAGGATAGCTCGATTTCCACAGAGGCGCCTTGGAAACTGCCTGTGGACACCTGTGGCATAGATTGGCAGTGCCAGGAATCCCCCACTGGACCCCGAGCGTAGTTTTCCACAGCGAGTCCAAGCAAGGAAGCCGTCGACTTTTGTATAATTTAGAGGGAAATCAACATTTCAACAGCCTCTACGACTACGGTTCTTATATTTGGTATTTTAGAGAACGGTTCGTAGAGATTCGTGATAATGGGGAGCGGATCCGATGGAATTCACCGTTAGCAAGGTCGATCTGGTACGGGAGCTGAGTCTGTCCCAAGGGGTTGTCGAGAAGAAGACAACTATTCCGATTCTGTCGAACGTCCTGATAGAAGCTGGAGGGGAGCGCAGGTTCTAACTGACGGCACGGATCTTGGAGCTGGGCATACGCTGTTCCTGCCCGGCACAGGTCGCCAAGGAGGGTGCTGGGACTGTACCGGTTCGGAGGCTGCTGGACTACGTGCGGCTGCTCCCAGATGTGGACGTGCAATGTGAAGCTTCTGGAGAATCATTGGGTTAGCCTCCAGTGTGGCCGCTCGCGCACGAGGATTGCGGGGATCTCGCGGGAGAGCTTTCCTGAGCTTGCCGGAGATGCCATCAGGTGCTGGCTGAGATTCCCAGTAGCGGTCCTCTGGCGTCAATGATCGCGCAGGACCATTTTTGCGATCTCCGCCGAGGAGTCTCGCTTCACCCTCAATGGTGCGTTGCTGCACCTTAAGCGAACAGGGCATGCTGATGGTGGCCACTGATGGGCACCGGCTGGCCTATGTTGAGAGCGGTCTTCGACCTTCAACTGGTGGCGTCTCCCTACCGTGCACTGCTGCCCAGGAAGGCCATGGGTGAGATTCTCAAGCTGCTCAGGAGGCGGCTGCTGACGCCGTAGTGCAGTTCGCTGGCGACGAGAACCACCTGTTCTTCCAGTTTGGTAAGACCGGCTCCTGATCAGCCGCAAGCTCACGGGAACATTCCCGGATTTTGAGACGGGTGCTGCCTAAGGAGCACCGCTACTCGGTAACACTTGCAACGGGATGAGATGCGGCTCGGCAATTGAACGAGTCGCGCAGTTCGCTGATGAGCGCTCGCGTGCGATCCGGATTCAGGTCGCTCCAGGTGAGGTCAAGGTCTTCTCCTCAATCTCCGAGACTGGCGAGAGTGAGGAGAGCATTCCCGGTCGAGTACGACGGCGCCTACTGTGGAGATCGGCTTCAACGCCCAGTACCTGCTGGACTTCCTGCGAGCTGTGTCCACGAGGACCAGGTCAGCTTCTCTTTCAAGGACCCGCACAGCGCCGCTGAGATGCAGCCCGTCGCCGGCTCCGACAGCTACCAGTACCGCTACGTCATCATGCCCATGAGGATCTAGACGGAGGCTCCTTCAGCCAGTTGCGATTGCCTCGCTCATCTGGCCTGCGCTAGCGCCCAGGACTTCATGGCAGAAGGACAAGAGGTTTTATGGCAACTAAAGATCTGAACGCCGGGCGAAGTCTACGATTCCAGCAGCATCAAAGTGCTTGAGGGCCTGGAAGCAGTGCGCCTGCGGCCCGCGATGTACATCGGCTCGACTGGCGAGATCGGCCTGCACCACCTGGTCTACGAGGTCGTGGACAACTCCGTTGATGAGGCCCTGGCAGGCTACTGCACCGAGATCGACGTCACCATCCACATCGACAACTCGGTCACCGTGATCGACAACGGCCGCGGGATCCCGGTGGACATGCATCAGGAGGAGGGCGTCTCGGCAGCCGAAGTGGTGATGACCAAGCTGCATGCCGGCGGCAAGTTCGACACCAAGAGCTACAAGGTCTCCGGCGGCCTTCACGGCGTGGGCGTCAGTGTGCGTCAATGCGCTGTCCGAGCGGCTGGAGCTGGAGATCTGGCGCGATGGCTTCACCTGGGAGCAGGAGTACGAGCGCGGCATCCCCAGGGCCCCGCTCAAGAAGCACAGGCAAGGCCGGCAAGAAGACCGGCACCAAGGTCACCTTCAAGCCCGACACCACGCATCATGACGTCACCGAGTTCAACTTCGACACTCCTCGCGCAGACGGCTGCGCGAGCTGGCGTTCCTGAACAAGGGCCTGCGGATCACCCTGACCGACGAGCGCGTGGACCCGGTCAAGTCGCACGAGTTTCATTACAGCGGCGGCATCGCCGAGTTCATCAAGCACCTGAACCGCGGCAAAACTGTGCTGCACGACAAGCCGATCTACTTCGAAGGAGAGCGGGAGCTGCCCAACGGCGGCACGCTCGCCATGGAAGTCGCCCTCCAGTACAACGACGGCTACAGCGAGAACGTCTTCAGCTTCGCCAACAACATCAACACCGTCGATGGCGGCGCGCACCTGAGCGGCTTCCGCAGCGCGCTCACCCGCACCATCAACTGCCTACGGCCAGCAGGCCGGCCTGTTCAAGGACGTCAAGGAAAACCTCACCGGCGACGACGTCCGCGAGGGCCTCACCGCCGTGGTCAGCGTTAAGCTGCCCCAGCCGCAGTTCGAGGGGCAGACCAAGGGCAAGCTCAACAGCGACATCGGCGGCTACGTGGTCCAGTTCGTCAACGAGAAGCTGAGCGAGTACTTCGACAAGAACCCCGCCGTCATGCGCAAGATCGTCTCCAAGGCCATCGACGCCTCGCGGGCCCGGGAAGCGGCGCGGCGCGCCCGCGACCTCACCCGCCGCAAGGGCGCGCTCGACTCGGGCGGCCTGCCCGGCAAGCTGGCCGACTGCCAGGAGAAGGACCCCGAGCGCTGCGAGCTGTTCCTGGTGGAGGGCGAATCCGCCGGCGGCACCGCCAAGATGGGCCGCGACCGCCGCTACCAGGCCATCCTGCCCGCTCAAGGGCAAGATCCTCAACGTCGAGAAGGCGCGCTACGACAAGATGCTGGGCCACGAGGAGATCCGCGCCATGATCACCGCCATCGGCACGGGCATCGGCAAGGAGGACTTCGACATCGCCAAGCTGCGCTACGGCAAGATCATCATCATGACCGACGCCGACGTGGACGGCTCGCACATCCGCACCCTGCTGCTGACTTTCTTCTTCCGCCAGATGCAGGAGCTGATCACGCGCGGGCACGTCTTCGTGGCGCAGCCGCCGCTCTACCGGATCAAGAAGGGCAAGAGCGAGAAGTACATCAAGGACGAGAAGGAGTTCCTGCGCGAGATCCTGCGGCGGGCCACCGAGAACCTGGTGGTCGAGGTGGCGCTCGAACGGCTCAGCCCGGCGCGCGCTGGAGGGCGGCGAGCTGCGCGCCTTCCTGAATGCCGCTGGACGAGTACCAGCAGATGTTCCACCGCGTGGAGCGCCGGCTGCGCGATGCCGCGCGTGGTCGAGATCCTCTCCAACCCGGCCCTCAAGATCGACTCCAAGGCCGACTTCGCCGACGAGCCAGAACCTGGAAGCGCGTGTTGGAGTGCCTGAGGGCGCGTCCAGATCCAGGCCGAGTTCGAAGCGCGACGAAGAGCACTCCGCCTGGATGGTGAGCTTACCGCGACTCGACCAGCGCCGAGCGGCCGATCGGCGTCGAGCTGGCCGCGCTGCCCGAGTACAGGCGCCTGCGCGGCTCTGGCCCGCCAGATCGCGCGCTACAACCAGCCGCCCTTCGTGGTGCTGAAGGACAGCCGCGCGGCAGACCCAGGCCGACTGGCGGGACCTGCTGGAATACGTCAAGAGCGAGGGCATGCGCGACGCCTCCGTGCAGCGCTACAAGGGCCTGGGCGAGATGAACGCCGAGCAGTTGTGGGAAACCACCATGAACGCCGAGACGCGCACCCTGCTCCAGGTGCGCCTGGAGGACGCCGTGGAGGCGGACATGATCTTCACCACCCTGATGGGCGAAGACGTCGAGAACCGCCGCAAATTCATCGAGGAGAACGCCCTGGACGTAAGGAACCTGGACGTGTAGCCGCGCTCAGGGTGAATGCAGCCGCAGCGCTGCGGCCACCGCGCCGGGGTCTTCGAGTTCCGGGAACGCCTCGGCAGGGTAGATTGCCCAGCCCTCGAGGAACTTCAGGTATCGCTTGCCCGCTTCGTTGGCGGCGAAGCGCGTCTCGCGCGTGACTGCCGCCCAGCCGGCGTCGGGGTACGAGTACAGAGTCACCAGGAGCGAGCCGGAGTCCGGGTCCCACAGGCGCACAGTGTTGTCATCCGAGAGGGAGGCCACTACGCGGCCATCGGCGCGCCAGGCCACCGAGCGCACCCAATCTTCATGCCCGGTGAGGGTGCGGAGGAGCGTGCCGGAGTCGGGGTCCCACAGCCGCACGGTTTGGTCCTCGGAGGCGGAGGCCAGCAGGCGGCGGTCGGCGTGCCAGGCCACGGACCACACTGGTCCCTCATGCCCGGTGAGCGTGCGGAGGAGCGCGCCGGAGTCGGGGTCCCACAGCCGCACGGTGTTATCAGGGGAGCCGGAGGCCATGAGGTGCCCATCGGCGCGCCAGGCTACCGAGAGTACCGAATCTTCATGCCCGGTGAGGGTGCGGAGGAGCGCGCCGGACTCCCACAGCCGCACGGTTTTGTCAGCGGAGGCGGAGGCCAGCAGGCGCCCATCGGCGCGCCAGGCCACGGAGAACACGGTCCCCTCGTGCCCGGTGAGGGTGCGGAGGAGCGCGCCCGAGTCGGGGTCCCACAGCCGCACGGTGTTGTCAACCGAGGCGGAGGCCAGCAGGCGTCCATCGGCGCGCCAGGCCACGGAGAGCACGAGCCCCTCGTGCCCGGTTAGGGTGCGGAGGAGCGCGCCGGAGTCGGGGTTCCACAGCCGCACGGTATTGTCATCGGAGGCGGAGGCTAGCAGGCACCCATCGGCGCGCCAAGCCACCGAGCGCACCCAATCTTGATGCCCGGTGAGGGTGCGGAGGAGCGCGCCGGAGTCGGGAACCCACAGCCGCACGGTATTGTCATCGGAGGCGGAGGCCAGCAGGCGGCCATCTGCGCGCCAGGCCACGGAGAACCCGAGCCCCTCGTGCCCGGTGAGGGTGCGGAGGAGCGCGCCGGAGTCGGCCTCCCACAGGCGCGCGGTTCGGTCAGCGCCGGCGGAGGCCAGCAGGCGGCCATCTGCGCGCCAGGCCACCGAGCGCACCCCACCTTCATGCCCGGTGAGGGTGCGGAGGAGCGCGCCGCAGTCGGCCTCCCACACCCGCACGGTTTTGTCCTCGGAGGCGGAGGCCACGAGGTGCCCATCGGCGCGCCAGGCCACCGACAGCACCCCGTCTTCATGCCCGGTGAGGGTGCGGAGGAGCCCGCCGGAGTCGGCCTCCCACAGGCGCACGGTGTGGTCCCCGGAGGCGGAGGCCAGCAGGCGCCCATCGGGGCGCCAGGCCACCGCGCGCACTGGAGCCTCATGCCCGGTGAGGGTGCGGAGGAGCGCGCCGGAGTCGGCCTCCCACAGGCGCACGGTGTGGTCCCCGGAGGCGGAGGCCAGCAGGCGCCCATCCGGGCGCCAGGCCACTGAGTTGACCCAGTGCTCATGCCCGGTGAGGGTGCGGAGGAGCGCGCCGGAGTCGGCCTCCCACAGCCGCACGGTTAGGTCAGCGGAGCCGGAGGCCAGCAGGCGCCCATCGGCGCACCAAGCCACCGAGCGCACCCCATCTTCATGCCCGGCGAGGGCGCGGAGGAGCCCGCCGGAGTCTGCGTCCCACAGCCGCACGGTGTGGTCCTCGGAGGCCGAGGCCAACCGCCCCCCATGGGGATGCCAGGCCACCGAGGTCACGCCCGCCGTGTGGCCGCAAAGCAGGCGCCGGCACTGCCCGCCGGCCGCGTCGAATATAGCAACGTTGTTGCCCGTCGCCGCCGCCACCAGGCGCCCGTCCGGACTGAAGCAAACGTCGTGGAAGGCACCCCATCGGCTGAGTTGTGGCGTCACGCGCGGCGTTAGAACCGCGGGAGCTTCGGGCGCGCCCTCGCACTCCCGGAACCCTGTCCCGTCCCGTACCGCTCCTCTAACAGTTGAGCCTTCCAGCCCGGTGCGCCAGAACCGAGCATAGCCCAGGTCCGTGTCGCGCAGGTCCGCGCCGGCAAGATCGCAGCCGTCGATCTCCGCCGCTGCCAGAACGGCCCCGCCGAGTTTCACGCCGTGCGCCTGCACCTCACGCCATTTCGCCAGCGTGAGATCAGCGCCGGCCAGGTCGGCGCCATCCAAACGCATCTTATTCCATTGGCAGCCGGCCAGGGCGGCCTTCTGCAGGTTCGCGCCCGAGAGGTCAATCCCTCTCAACACCAGGCCGGCAAGCGAGGCGCCTTCCAGCTCGATCTGTCGCGGCCGCACCTCGTCTCTCGCCGCCGAGGCGTTCCACATAAGGAACGCATTCTCGCTGACCTGCCGCTCGTAGGGAAGCTCGAGGATCGCGGCGGCCGCTCGCGCCGCTTCCAGTTCCCCCGCTAGTTCCCGTAAGAAGCGGATCACCTGCGGGCTCAGAGGACGAAGTCGCAAGCCTGTGCCCAACTCGCCCTTCTCGAGGAGCCGCCGCAAGCGGCAGGCCAGGAAGAACTCGAGGAAACTGCGATGAGGGAACCCATAGTTGCCCTCGGCGTCCCGCGTCAGGAACGAAGCCGTGCGCACCTCGTAGTCAGCTTGCTCCAGGTCGCGCTGCGTTTTGATGCGGCCGTGCATCAGGTCGGGGAGGGCCTCCTGCAACGCCGTGTAGTGAATGCGGGCCGCGTCAGTCTCCCACAGCCTGGCCGCCAGTTCCTCGACCAGCAGGCGCCGGTCTTCGCGCGTGATCCGCAGCCGCCAGTCCTGGCGCTGGAACCATTCTTCCGTGTAAGTCTCATAGAGGTGCGCGACCTTGATCTCGCGCTCCATCCTCGCCAGCTTTGGCGCGGAACTCACGATCATGTCCAGCAGCACGGGGCGGCTTGAAATGTCGCGCAGGCTCGGCTCGCGCTCGATCAGCCCCGCTACCTCTGCGGCACGCTTGCCGCAGGCGCGGCGCAGGTATTCCTGGATCTGTCCCTCGCTGAAGCCCGGCAGGTACGCGATGCGGTGCTCCCGGCGGCCGAAGATCTCGCGATACAACTGCGTGCCCTGCTCGCTAAGCTGCGGCTTCTCGCCGCGCAACAACTCCTCGGCCTCGGTTTGCGCCCTGAAGTAGTGGCTGCGGCAAGTCAGCACGATCTTGGCTTGTCCTGTAGCGGCGCGCAGTATCTGCCGGAAGTTCTCGAGTGTCACGTTCCAGTCCGCCTGCGTGGCCATTTCGTCGAAGCCGTCGAAGATCAGCACGAAGCGTCCCTCGGCGGTCAGGTGCAGAATAGCCCTCGCATTCACCTGCCGGCCCGCGTTGGCCTGGAAGTGGTGGATCAGGATGCCTTCCAGGTCCAGTGCCTTGGCTACGTATCGCAGGTCGATGCGGATAGGCTGGCGATGGCGCGCCGGGTCATCGCGGTAGCGCAGGGCCAACTCGTAGGCCACCTTGCGCGTGAACCACGTCTTGCCCGTGCCGTAGTCGCCCAGCAGCGTCAGCATCACGGCTTCCGAATCCGCGAGGAATTCTTCGAGGTAAGCCTTGGCCGCCAGCTTTTGGCCGCGCTCTTCCGGCCACAGGTCCGGCTCCACGTACAGGCTTTGGATGGGCTGCCCTTCCACGTCGCGGATCAGCGTCCCGTTATAGCCGCCCAGGTCCACCAGCCCTGCCAGCAGCTCCTCGTAAGTGCGCAACTCGATGCCCAGCGCGGCGGCGGGTTCCCGCGCCTCGGCCGTGAAGCCGGATCGGGATACCAGCAGCCCCTGTGCCCCCTCGTGGTCTTTCCGGAAGACCGACAGGCGGGTGTGCAGCGCGTCGATTGCGTCAACGCCGACGGGCTTGGTGGTGTCCTTGCATTCGCCGACGTACCACACATCCCGGAACCGCCCGCGCTCGCGAGCAATGAAGTCCGTCTGCCGCCCCGCGATCGTGGTGTCCGGCGTCACTTCGAAATCCATCAACCGGACGACCTCGTAGACCTTCTCCTCGAAGCTCTTTCCCCGGCGATATGCCTCCGCGCCCGCGAGTTCGCGCGCGGTCTCTCTCGACTCCGCCTTGGCCGGAGCAGCGCCGATGAGGTCGCCGGCCAAGCGGTCGAACTCCCGGCTGATGGGATGGTCCGGGTATTCCCGCGTCCAGATTTGCTCTTCGAGCAGCAGCGAGGCTTGCAACGGGATCTGAAAGTCGGGCTTCAGTCCCACGCGCTCCAGCGCGGCCAGGCGCTCGGCCAGCTTACCCGCAGGCTCCCCCGGGACCATGCTGGCCAGACGCCGCAGCCGCAGTTCCGCCTTGCGCAGCCCGCGGTTCTTCGCTACCGCCGTGAGGGCGGCCTGCACTTCCTCAGCCCCCTCGATGCCCTGGTGGCTCAAGGTGTAGACCAGCACCACGGTGTCCGGAAGCTGCGCGCTACAGATAGCGCCCACGTCGGTAAGACCGGTGCGCGAGTCGATCAGGACGAATTGCGGAGTGTAGGTCCGATCGATGGCCTGGCGCAGCGCTTCCAGAAGCTCCGAGCCGTTGGTGCGCTCCCCTCCGAAGAGCACGTCCCACTTCACCGCGTTGAACCGTTCGAGATAGCGTTTGCCTGTCACGCCGGCCGGGAGCACGCGCATCCGGATGCCCGGGTCTTTTTCGTCCTCATAGTCGAGGACAAAAGGCGCGACCTGCCCGACAAGGTCAGCCAAGGGGGCTGCCAGGATGTCGATGGTCCCGCCCTGCGCTTTGCTCCGCAGCCCGGCGAACACCGGCAGTTGCAGCAGGCTCCGGGCTTCGAGATCCAGTTCCCAGATGAACACGCTGTGTCCCCGCCGCGCCAGGCTGAATGCCGTATTCACCAGAGCCAGGGTGCGGCCCACCCCGCCTTTGTACGAGTAGAACGTGACGTAGTAGCTCATCTGGCTCCCGCCGGACACAGAACCAGGCTGCGCGTGACCGCCCGGGTCGTCCTTGCGAGCTCCTTCTCGAACAGGTCTGCCGGGAAGGTGACGACGTTGCTCAGCCAGCCGCGCCTCTCCGCGTACGCACGCCCGGCCCGGCCCAGCGCAACCCACTTGTTTCGCCCTACTTTGCGGCGCCAGACCACATCGTAAGCCTCAAGCTGCCGCAGTTGCGCCGAGAGGTTGGCCGCCGAGACGCCCAACCGGTCGGAAAGCTCTTGGAACGGCGCGCCCGAAGCACTCGCCGCCGCAACCAGCCGCACGATGTCAGGTCCCCGTTCGCGGCTCTCGACGAACCTCCAAGCCGCTTCCGCCGAGTCCCCCTGCCGGCGAAACCCCTCCGCGAGGCTATCGAGGTGCTCCCAGGTGACCAGTCGCTTCCGGATGGGATCGGCGGCCGGGTACTCCCTAGCCTCTAGCGAGTCGGTGACCTCCAGAAGCTGATCGGCCAACTTCTCCCAGTCCCCGCCCTTCGGGTCCCAGAGTTCGTCCAGGAACATCTGGTGGAACACCACATCGAGAGTCTCCAAGAGGTTAACGTCTTTATTAGCAATGGCTTGGGTGGCAATTTGGGCCACTTCCTGCCACGGTCTGACAAGGAGTTCCGATACGGTCATGGTAATAGTTAAACGATAGTTAGATGAGACACGGTTTCACATACAATGATAAACTATCATTTAAGTCAAACACAAGCGGGTCTTCGTCCTTTTCTGCTTTCCGCGGCTCGCTGTTCCTCCAGGGCAGCCGGAAGAAGCAAGACGCCCTCTGCGCGCCTGCCCTGCCGCAGTTGGCCACGAACGTCGCCGCCTGCTGCGACCGCACCAGTGCTGTGGCGCGTTCCTCCAGCGGCCTGGCATCCCAGGTCATCGCAGGAACCAGGAAGACGTCGGCCGCGGACTCGATCAGACACTGCTCCAGCGGTTGGTGGAAAAAGCCGGTGCAAATCGCCACGGCCAGCCGCCCGACCGGGGAATCACAGAACTGTAGGCATGTGCCCCGCTCGATCTGCTCCCGCCCGCCGTGTTCGCCGATCCCCAGCTCGGCGAAGAAGGCGGGATTCTCCCTGACGTTCTCCGGAGTGATGTGGAACTCGGCCAGTTTGTCATGGTGCCAGAGCTCGTCCCCTTTGTGATCGAGCACCCGTGCCCGGTTGACCCACCCGCCGGCGTCCGCTTCGTGCCAGCTCCCCGCGACAACAAGCACAACGCCTCGACCTGCCTCCAGTTCGGTCCGACTCTGACTGCGAAGGAACTGCCGGATGCTCGCCAGCGCCTCGGGCGGGACCCGCAATTCGGGCAGCACCAGGATCGCTACTCGCCGCTCGGCACATTCCTGGAGCAGGCTCCGCAACCGATCCCCGTTCGGCGCTTCCACGTTCGCCACTCGGAACCGGGCAGCGGTTTCGCCCGGGAAGCCCACCGCCACCTCCAGGTGGAAGCGGGCTTCCGCCCCCATCGAAGCGATCGCGATGCGGAGTCCGTCAACCCGCGACTCCAACAAGCGCCAGGTAGCAAGGGGAAGTTGCACCGGTAGCAGTTCGACCTGATCGAAACGCCGCCGCGTGATCGACAGTGCCGGGTGATAGAGCGAGAGCATGTCGCTGATCTCTTCTTCCCGGCGCGGCAGTGCGGGAGCACGTTCTATGATTGGGCTGTTTGGCCTGGGCGCGAGCCAAAATTCCTGGCGGCCAAATGCTGGGCCGGACGTGGCCGAGTGCCGCGCCGAGGGAGACAGTGTGGTGATGCTCCGCTCGACATGATGGCTCAGCGCTTGAAGAAGCGCCGCGACGGAGACTAGCGCTTCTCTCGGGGCACGGGCGGCGAGGCGTTGGCGCAAGACGCGCACAACGGCGCCTGAGGCGGTGCTCATTCGGTGGTGGGCCTCAAAGACCTCGCGGAAGGCCTGAAATCGGTCAGCTCGGAGGTTCAGCAGTCGGTCGTCGTTCTCGCAGTTGAAAAGCTCGGTCCGATGCTGATGGCACAGGCTGTAGCAGTTGACTAGGATTTCCAGCAGATTCCCGTTGCGCACGATCTGCTCGGCCAACAGCCGCAGATCATCGAGCAAACCGGGCGTTGGGTTGTTTGGGGGCACCGATACAGTCGATTCTACACGGACGGTGCCGGTCGGTCACCCTATTGAGCGGAGCGAGAACCGCCGCTTCATCGAGGAGAACGCCCTGGACGTGCGGGATTTGGACGTGTGATCAA
Organism: uncultured Acidobacteriota bacterium; assembly: GCA_963725415.1. Lineage (GTDB taxonomy): Bacteria > Acidobacteriota > Terriglobia > Bryobacterales > Bryobacteraceae > CAVRZY01. Next base: position 40,904 of record CAVRZY010000192.1, read on the forward strand.
TGTTCGCGCTTCCGTCGTGGGAACAGTGGTGTCCAAGGCGAGTCAGGTAGAGTGCAACGGCTCCATAGAGCAGTGAGCGTCGTTACGGGCGTGTTGTAGTCGAACACCGTAAGCTGGCCGCAATTCCCATAGCCTAAGAGGCTATCGCGAATCCGTTCCGGGGTCCAGCGTGTCGCTTGGTGCCCAAGGGCGAGCCTCCCGGCGCGCTCAAACGCGGCTTTTGCGAGCATAGCGTCTTCATGTGTTCCAAACACACGGGACGCTGGTTGGAAGCAACTAAGGTCGGTGGGGCTAACGATCCAGGATGAGAAGCGTGGCGGCGATAGAAGCTGGGAAATCGTCCGCTCAACTTCACCCAACCCTTTGCGTGATCCCGTGATGAATAGCAGACCGATCGGGCATGATCGGAGCGCAGCCAGTTGGCTGCTGCTGAGAGCATCCACGTGCTTCTCCCTGACGGTCCACTCGCACTCTGGCAAACCTACCCATTGCTGCAGCACCGTTGATGGTTGGCCTCCCCTGCCCACATTGTCCTCGTATAGCAGAAGCGGCACGGCGGCCTCTATTGAGGCCGCACCCTCCAGGACCACAATGTCAACGCCTGGAAGAATTCTCCTCACGTCGTCGAAGTAGTATGCCAGATGCTGGCCGGATGCGGTCGGACCTCCAAGGGGAAGGACCTGGACTCTTCTCTCCTGCGCGTGCGTCTGTTGAATGCCCGCGGCGAGGGCGTCAACAATTGCCGCTCGATTCCAAAAGCGCACATGTGTCAGCGCAGTCACGGCCACCGGAATCTCGCTTGCGTAGAATTGAACCAGCCACTCCTCGATTCCCGAGGCCGATATGAGCACAGAATCCCCCGACTGAAAGGTCTTGAACCGTTCCGCTAGCTCCTGGACCACATCGGCGTAACGGCTTACGAGCTCCCCCTTCCGCCCCGCGCTCTCAAGGTAATCCTTCTGACACGCGATGACCTGAGGTACCGCGAATGTCGCATAGCCGCTGGGTCGGCTCCTTGTGAGTGCCTCGGCGAATTCATGCAACTCCCGGGCCACCAACTTAGTTAGCGTCCACGCACGCTCGCCGAACGCCAACCCGCTTTTCGCTTCAACGACATCCCGGAAGGCAAAGTGCACCGCAATCGCGTACTCCGGCCATGTATACACGTAGCCCACGGTCTTTTGGTCTTCGTATGCCTCCGACCAGCTCTCGACTTGGTAACGCTCGCTATAATGGCACACACCTGTCTGTTCATCGCCTACAAAAAACCGTGTCTTCTCAGCAATACCTTGGACGTCCGGAAGGTCGATCAGGACATCATGAGGCCTGATAGAATCAGCTAAGCCCGGCTGTCCAGCGGCTCGCAAGTACTCGGCCGCCCGCTGCACTACCTGGGTCCGCAAGTCGTTGGGTGATCCCGGCGACTTTTGAGACAAGATTCGTTCCAGTTCCTTCCAGCCCTGTCGAAGCCGCTCGTCTGGCACTTCCGCCAGCGAGGGACCGAATGCATGAGATCGTATAAAGGAGCGGCGATCCGCGATTGCTTCGAGTAAGTCAAGAGCTGCCTGAGTCTCAGGCGTCGTTTCAGGCGCATCGCGGAACCAGCGGCGGAGTAGAAAATCCTCGTCGGTGAGGGCAAAGTAGGTTTCGAGTTGACGAAATGACGCCTCGGATGTCTTGAGGAGCTCAAGCACGCGTTAAGAACCATACCCTCCAGGCACCGTACCTTTTGATGGTAATAAAGCTTTGAATAGAGCAGAAATCGGCTTAGGACTAGTTCCTCAAACGCGCGAGCACCACTGGGATGAATCGCCAGTACTTGGATGGTGTCGTCTGGCTGCAATCCTGTGGATGCTATGTACTGCTCCGGTTCGGGTAACTGCTTGAGAGGTACGGGGACCATGTGGATTTTTTCGAGGATTCGATCCACATCCACCGGCATGGGAAGGCCTGCCATGTAGCAGTCGCGAGGTATGTAGTCAAGCTTGTCAGCGTCCAAGGCTCCGGAGATTATTTCGCTGAGGTAGGGCGCGCGTGGGTCCCGGGCGCCGACAAGGAGGTGCGCGATTCGGTCGGCGAGGGCGGGTGCATTATCCCAGCCGGGAACGCCGGTGGTCTCAAGGAGTTGGCCGAATTCGGGCAGGAGGACGATCAGGGCTGAGAAGAGTTCGGCGAGCTTTGGAAGCTTGCCGATTATGGTGAAGTAGGACTTAGCGTCGGCCGAGAGCTGCCTGAGAGACACGTCCGGCACGATGGGATCCAACTCAGTGAGGGCGCGCTCGGACAGGTGGCTCAGGAAGGTATGACCCACGTCATGGACGAGTGCGGCAAGCCGGAGAGCAACTTCGTCTGCGCGAATGATTGGATCTCGAGCGGGTGTTCTTGTTATGGCCGCGCGTGCACGGGCGTTTCGGTTGATAGCGTCAATGACTCTCTGTGCCTGATGGACAACCCCGACGCTGTGTTCGAAGCGGGAATAATTCGCGCCGGGAAAAACATAGCCAGCCAAACCGAGTTGGCGAATGCGACGCAGCCGCTGAACAACTGGCGAGTCCAAAACGAAGACTTCCCAAGCCTCGAGCCGCACTGTTCGCCAGACGGGATCGTTGATGATCTTTGGGGCCGGAGGGCGAGGATTCCTCCTGTGGGCGGTGAGGTAGCGGTCGATTTGAGGCGAGAATACCCGTTGAAGAGCTGCGCTGACCGCGCCCAGCGAAGGTGGTAAGCCGGGCCTAAGGGGCAGCGGCCTCCGGCTGGACACTGGGCAACTCATTCCTGAAAAGGCGCGCTAGCTCTAGAAAAGGCTCCCGAGCTCCTATCTCATCGAGGACGTCAGACGCTTCCTTAGCGCCGAGCTGGACGTCGATGCGCTGGTACCTAGGGTTCGGAAAGCTGATAACGCGCCCGCGCTGGGCACGTGTCAGCGCCCGATCGAGCCATCTGCTCTGGCCGTACAAGGGATCAAAGTCGACGTCGAAAAGATCCACCTGTACCTGCGCCGAAAAGGGGGGCTGCTCAACCTGCTCGAGGACTCGTCGAAATGCCCTGTGGATGCGCGGACGGCTTCCCTCGAGGGAAGCTGGGCCCTTAGAGTTGATGGTCAATGCCGCGAGCAAGCCCCGCAGAAGATCGTCAGCAGTGATCTGCACCTTCACGCCACGCCTCCCCCTTCCATTCTATTCCTGTGCCCACAAATCCGGCGACCGCGCGTCAACATTTTGTGGCCCGGTCACCACACGCCACATTCGATTGTAGCATGGTTGTGGTAAATGGATCAATGGGAATTTGGGCTTGACAACATAAGCCGTTGAAAATAACCTAGATATCATGAGCGCACGTGTTCAACGGGCGGTGGTAAACGGTGGTAAGAAAGTATGAGGCGATCACGGCGCTACACCGCGTCCGTAGATGACAAGAGCCGCGTTCGGTTCCCGGTGGAGCTCGCTCGCACGCTTGAGTGGCTGTCGGGAGAGGAGGTGGGGGTCCTGTTTCTGCTCCTGGAGCCCGGGCGCTACAGGTTGATCCCGTTGTCGGCGGGCGAGACTGACGCGGAGCTACGGCGATTGAGGACCGCAATTCAGCGCCTGGAGGAGCGGCCAGCGCAGGACGACCTCCTTGATTTTGAAAGTGCAGCGCTAGCGTTGTTGCCGAGCCGCTTGGTCGAAGGGGTGGCGTCATCGCGTGGACCAGGTTGGCGGGTCACACTCCCCACCGAGGCCGTTGCATTCGGATTTTTCTCAGGCGAGGAGCGAAACGTCCTGCTACAACTCACCGACGGCTTGCTCGAAATCTTTCTGCCGACAGCCGTCAGGCGGGCGCATGCAGTTCCGCTGAGCGGACTACTGGGAGAGCTAGAGTAGCGGATTGTGCGTCAAGGAGAACCTCACCGGCGATGACGTGCGCGAGGGACTGACCGCCGTGGTCAGCGTCAAGCTGCCGCAGCCCCAGTTCGAGGGCCATACCAAGGGCAAGCTCAACAGCGATATCGGCGGCTACGTGGTCCAGTTCGTGAACGAAAAACTCAGCGAGTACTTCGACAAGAATCCCACCATAATGCGGAAGATTGTCTCGAAGGCCATCGACGCCGCTCGGGCTCGCCAGGCGGTGCGGCGCGCCCGCGACCTCACCCGCCGCAAGGGCGCCCTGGACTCCGGAGGCCTGCCCGGCAAGCTGGCCGACTGCCAGGAGAAGGATCCCGAGCGTTGCGAGTTGTTCATCGTCGAGGGCGAATCCGCCGGCGGTACCGCCAAGATGGGCCGCGATCGCCGCTTCATCGAGGAAAACGCCCTCGACGTCCGCAATCTGGACGTGTGACCGAACCGCTCAGGCCCCCGCCCCGGCGGCCCTGACCTCGCTGAGCTTGGGCTCCATCAGGTCCACCAGTTCTTTGACGCCCGCCGCGCTCTTCTGCAGAGCGGCGCGCTCTTCCTCGGTCAGCTTGATCTCGAAGATCTTCTCGATGCCCTGCGCGCCCAGCTTGACGGGAACGCCCACGTACAGGTTCTGGATCCCGTACTCGCCCTCCAGGTAGGCCGAGCATGGCAGCACCCGCTTCTTGTCCTTCAGAATCGACTCGACGATCTGCACCACCGCGGCCGCCGGAGCGTAGTAAGCGCTGGTTCCCATCAGTTTGACGATCTCGCCGCCGCCTACGGCGGTCCGCTTCACCAGGGCCTGGATGGTTTCGGCATCCAGCAGATCGGTGAGCGGGATGCCAGCCACGCTGGTGTAGCGAACCAGAGGCACCATGGCGTCCCCATGGCCGCCCAGCACCATGGTCATCACGTCCTCGACCGACACGCCCAGCTTGTCTGCGATGAAGGTGCGGAAACGGGCCGTGTCCAGCACGCCCGCCATGCCGAACACCCGGTTCTTCGGCAACCGGCTGACGTCCTTGGCCACGTGGCACATCGCGTCCAGCGGGTTGGTCACCACGATCAGCACGCAATTGGGAGAGTACTTAATGGCTTGCTCGACGGTGCCCTTGACGATGTCGTAATTGGCCCACACCAAGTCGTCCCGGCTCATCCCGGGCTTGCGCGGGAACCCGGCCGTCAGCACTACGATGTCCGAGTTTGCGGTGGCCTCGTAGCTGTTGCCGCCCACCGTCTTGGCATCCACCCCTCGCACCGGACACATCTGGAAAATGTCCAGAGCTTTGCCTACCGGGACTCCTTCCAGGATATCCACCACCACGACGTCGCCCAGTTCCTTCTGCGCCAGGAACAGCGCACAACTGGCGCCTACGTTTCCCGATCCGATAACCGTAATCTTCTTCCTCATCTTGTTCTCCTTGACGTTCGTACCCGCTCTCTCACGCTCCCGCTCCCCATCATCCTTCCGAGCCGCGAGCGTCAGCGAGCGGTCTCAGGCCGGCCGCCGCGCTCATGTTCTCGGCGATTGCGGCCCCAAACTCGCTGGTCTTCAGTTTGACCGCACCCTCCATGAGACGGTGCAGATCGTAGGTCACGCGCTTCTGCGCGATGGTCCGCGTGATTCCCAACTCGATCAACTGGGAGACTTCCTTCCAGCCCATGAACTGGAACATCATCGAGCCCGACAGGATCAGGCTGGAGGGGTTGACCTGGTCCAGGTCCGCGTATTTCGGGGCTGTGCCGTGGGTGGCCTCGAAGCACCCATGCTCGTCGCCGATGTTGCCGCCCGGCGCCATTCCCAATCCGCCCACTTGCGCCGCGCAGGCGTCCGAGAGATAGTCGCCGTTCAGGTTCGGCGTGGCGATCACGTCGTACTCGTCCGGCCGCAGCAGCACCTGCTGGAACATCGAGTCCGCGATCCGGTCCTTTACCAAAAGCTTGCCCGGCGGCACGTTGCTGCCCACCTCCGCTTCCGTCACGCAGACATCCGCGAACTCCTCTTTCACCAGCTCGTATCCCCAATCGCGGAAGGCACCCTCGGTGAACTTCATAATGTTGCCCTTGTGCACCAGGGTCACGCTGCGGCGCCCGTTCTCCAGGGCGTAACGAATGGCCCGCCGGACCAGTCGTTTGGTGCCCGTTACGCTGATGGGCTTGATGCCGATGCCCGAATCCAGCCGGATCTTGGCCCCCATCTCCTTGGTCAGGAACTCGATCAGCTTGGCGGCCTCCGGTGTCCCCTGCCGCCACTCGATCCCTGCGTACACATCCTCCGTGTTCTCACGATAGATCACCACGTCGAGCAGTTCGGGGCGTTTCATCGGCGAGGGAACGCCGGGATAATATCGCACCGGCCGCCAGCACACGTACAGATTCAGCAGTTGCCGCATGGTCACGTTCAAGCTGCGAAAGCCGGTGCCCACCGGCGTTGTCAGCGGTCCTTTGATTGCGATGTGCAGATCCCGGATGGCATCCAGCGTGCCTCCCGGCAGCCAACTGTTGAATAGCCCATTGGCTTTTTCACCCGCGAATACCTCGTACCAGACCACGCGGCGCTTGCCCCCGTAGGCCCCGGCGACCGCGGCGTCGAACACGGTCCGCGCCGCCCTCCAGATGTCCCGCCCGGTTCCGTCCCCCTCGATGAAGGGGATGATCGGGTTGTCGGGAACCACGAATTTTCCGTCCTTTACCTGGATGGCTTCCCCGTCCGCGGGAAGGGGCTTGTTGTTGTATGAGGTCATAGGCGCTCCGATTTGCGAAATCAACTATAACAATTCTCCTCGGCGGCGGGCAATGGGGAAAAACGGAAAAAACGAGGCGGTTATCCTATTTCTTGGCCGGGCTGCCCCCTGCAAAGCGGGCCCCGCTTCGCGTACCATGCCAGAGGAATGCCTTCGCGACCCATATTCCGCTTTTCAGCCCTTCTCCTGGCACTGCCTCTCACGGCGGCCGAGCCGGCTCTGCGGCTAAGCGTCTACGCCACCGCAGGCGACGTCCAGCGCTACCTCACTACTCCCGCAGGACGAGAAAAGGTCCTCGCAGCCCTCCTGCCCTTGCGGGTCTCCCGGATCTTTCTGGAAGGCCGGCGCGGCGATGAATATGTGCCTCCCCAGACGCTCGCAGCCATCCGCGATTTCTTCACCGCCCGCGGCCTTCAGGCCTCCGGAGGGATTGCCACCGTGCCCGGCCGCTCCTTCGGCGTGCGCCAGAACCAGGGGCTGACCTGGCTGAACTTCCAGACGGAAAAGACTCGCCACGACATCGCGCACTTCTTCGCTGAAAACGCGCCCCTGTTCGAGGAACTGATCGTCGATGACTTCTATTGCACCGCCGACACCTCCCCGGAATCAGAGCAGGCGCGCGGTGACCGCTCCTGGTCCCAATACCGGCGTGACCTGCTGGTCTCTCTGATCGAGCCCATGATGCTCGAGCCCGCCCGCAAGGCCCGCCCTTCGGTCCGCCTCATCCTCAAGTACCCACAGTGGTACGACCGCTTTCACCTGTTCGGCTACGACCCGGCCCGCATGTCCGTCCCCTTCGACCGGATCTGGGTGGGCACGGAGGTGCGCAATCCCCGCACCCAGCGCATGGGCTTCGTGCAGCCCACCGAAGGCTACTTCAACTTCCGCTGGCTGGCCGCTGTGGCCGGCGAAAAGGTGCAGGGCGCCTGGTTTGATCACATCGAGTGCACGACCCAGAATTTCCTCGATCAGGCCTACCAGAGCGTGCTGGCCGGGGCACGCGAGCTGACCCTGTTTCATCTGGGCGATCTGATCGAAGGCCACCCCGGGGATGCCCTGCTCGCGCGCGCCCTGCCGGAGCTTTTCGATCTGGCGGCCAGGGTGCGCAACCGCAAACCCGCCGGAATCGCCTTCTACAAACCGCCCTCCAGCGACGCCGGCGACAACATGTACCTCATGGACTATCTCGGCATGATCGGACTTCCGATTGTCCCGGAGGCGCGCTATCCGGCAGGTGCCCGCGTTGTGATCCTGCCCCTCCAGGCGGCTGCCGATCCGGATCTGCTCGAGCAGATGCGCTGCCACCTCGACACCGGCGCAACGCTGATTCTAACGCCGGCGCTGCTCCAGCGCCTCGTGCCCGCTGCCGACCTGGCCGGCGTCCGCCTGGCCACTCCCAGTGCGGCTGGTGTGGCGTCCGAGGTCGAGATCGGCCAGCGCCGGATCGCGCTCCGGGCGCCGCTCGAAATCGACGCCGCTCTGGAGCCGGCAGGCTGTCGAATTCGCATCACCGCCCTTTCGGCTTCCCGCCGGATCCCTCTGCTCACCTCCCGCACCTCTGGGCGCGGCCGGCTCCTGGTCTTCAACGTCCGCACCTTTTCCGAGCAGGACTTCCGCGACAGCGGCGAATGGCTCCTCTGTCCCAAGCCGCGCGGTCTTCCGGAAATCCCGCAGCCCCTGGCGGACGAGCTTCGCCGGGCGTTTCTGGATCCCTTGCGCATCCGGTTTTCGGCGCCTGCCGGCGTTGCCCTCTATCTGTTCGATGAGACACCCTGCTTTTACAGCTTTATCGATCGGCCCGCTCAGGTGCGCCTGAACCGCCGCCCCCTTCAGATCCCCGCCAACCGCCTCCTCTGCCGGTAGGACAGGCCCATGGCCCATCCGGGCAGTTTCTACATTTCAGCCCCCCAGGCAGGCCCACGGCCTGCCAGCCTGTCTTATCATGCTTCGATAGGGCCATCATGATCCGAATCCTGGTCCACACAATTCTCCGTCTTCTGTTCCGGGTCACGGTACGGGGAGAGATGGAGCGCCATGAGAAGCTGTTGGTGGTCTCGAATCATCAATCGTTTCTCGATGGCGTCCTGCTGGGCGCGTTTCTCCCCATCATGCCGGTCTGGTTCGTGCACAGCACCATGGTGCGGCACTGGTACATCCGGCTGCCGCTGCGCTTGTATCCTCATCGGGTGGTGGACACCTCGAACCCCTGGGCCATGAAAGCTGCCATCGGGCTGATCGAGTCAGGCTGGCCCGTCCTGATTTTTCCGGAAGGGCGAGTCACCGTCACGGGCAGCCTGATGAAGGTGTACGAAGGCCCCGCTTTCGTGGCCGAAAGGACTGGCGCGACGGTGGTGCCGGTGCAGATCGGGGGCGCTGTCTATGGCCGCTGGAGCCGCATGCGAGGGGACTTCCCCAGGCAATTCCTCCCGCGCATCACCATCACCATTCACCCGCCCCGCAGGATTGTGGCGCCTGGAGTCCGCACTGCCAAATTGCGCCGCCGCCTCGCGGCCGAGGCCCTGCGCCGCATCATGCAGGAGGCCGCCTTTGCCAATGCGCCCCAAACCGCGCTGTTCCCGGCCTTCCTGGATGCCATCGCGCTGCATGGGCGGCGCCGCCGCATGCTCGAGGACGTCGGTCAGCAGGAGATCTCCTACTCCCGGCTCCTCAAGGCCAGCCTCGCTCTGGGCCGCCTCGTCGCCAGGTTCAGCCAGGAAGGCGAAGCCGTAGGCCTCCTGATGCCCAATGTCAGCGCTACGGTTTCGCTGATCTTCGGAATGCTCGCCTTCCGCCGGGTTCCCGCCATTCTCAACTACACTTCCGGCTTCGATGGAATTCAGAACGCCTGCCGCATCGCCAACCTGCGCACCGTCATAACCTCGCGCGCTTTTCTGCAAAGAACCCGCTTTGCCGAGACCATCGAGAGGCTTGACAATGTCCGCCTCCTGTACCTGGAGGACTTGCGGGTCGCTTTCCGCCTCCCCGATAAACTCTGGCTGCTCGGTTGGGCCCTTCGCTTTCCGAGATTGGTGGCCAGGCCCGCGAGGCCCGAGGATCCCGCGGTCGTGCTGTTCACCTCTGGCTCGGAAGGCAAGCCCAAAGGGGTCGTGCTCAGCCACCGCTCGATTTCGGCCAACGTGGCCCAGATGAAAGCCATCATCGACTTCTCCTCCAAGGACAAGTTCTTGAGCGCGCTTCCCCTGTTCCACGCCTTCGGACTCACCGTGGGCGTCTTTCTGCCGCTGCTCAACGGATGCCGGGTGTTCCTCTATCCCACCCCGCTGCACTATCGCATGATCCCCGAAACGATCTATGACCGCGATTGTACGGTGCTGTTCGCCACCGGCACCTTCCTCGGAAACTACGCCCGCCTGGCCCACCCTTACGACTTCCGCAGCCTGCGTCTGGTGGTGGCGGGCGCCGAGAAACTCAGCGAAGAGACCCGCAAGACCTACATGGACAAGTTCGGCATCCGGGTTCTGGAAGGCTACGGCGCCACCGAGTGCGCGCCTGTGCTCTCCTGTAACACTCCCATGGCCTACAGGTGCGGAACCGTGGGCGAGCTCCTGCCGGGCATCGAATCCTGTATCGAGCCGGTGCCCGGAATCCCGGAGGGCGGCCTGCTGCACGTGCGCGGCCCCAACCTCATGTTGGGCTACTTGCGCGACGAGCGTCCCGGAGTGCTCGAGCCGCCGCGTTCCATCTTCGGCGACGGTTGGTACAACACCGGAGACGTGGTCTCAGTGGATGAAGCCGGCTTCCTCACCATCCTCGGCCGGATGCGCCGCTTTGCCAAAGTCGCCGGCGAGATGGTCCCGCTCGAACTGGCCGAAATGATCGCCGCGGCCGCCTCCCCGCATTGCGAACACGCCTCCTTGGCCGTCACCGAACCCGGGCGCGGCGAGATCATCGTGCTGTTCACGCAAGACCGCAGCCTGCGCCGCGACGAGTTGCTCGGAGCCGCGCGCCGACTCGGCGCTCCGGAAATCGCCGTCCCCCGCCGGATCGTCTTTCTCGACGGACTGCCCCTTCTGGGCAACGGCAAGAGGGACTACGTCACCCTCAGCCGGATGGCTCAGGAACTCGCGCAGGTGGCCGCCCGCTAGCCGAATTCGGCCGTTGCGATAGTGCTGACAATCTCCGGCAACCTGGCCTCCAGTTCCGCGCTCAGCCGGTCGGAGAAACTTCGCGGCTCTCGGATCACAACGCCGTACAGCGCAATCTCCGCCGGCACTACCAAGCCCAGCTTCCGGGCCAGGTGCAGAGCGGCGCTGAATCCGCCCGTGTGGGGGCTGACGTGGCCGTCGTCGGAACATTCCGGCAAATCCACGCGCTTTACCGTCCCCACCTCCGCTTCTTCATCCACCAGCGCATCCACGATCACTGCCCGCTGGTATCCGATCAGCCGTTCCATCACCCCAAAGTCCGAGGTCGAAAGCTCCAGCACGTCGATACCTTCCCGGTTGGGTAGGGATTCGTAAATGCGCCGCGCTACCGCCGGGCCGATGGCGTCGTCGCCGTGGAACGGGTTCCCGAAGCCTACCAGCGCGGTCCTAACACTCCCGTTTTCGCGAGGCCAGCAGCCTTCCATCGGAATCAAACACCTGGACTTCCAGCGGCATCTTCCCCGGCAGCGAGTGCGTGGCGCAGCCGAAGCACGGGTCAAAAGCCCGGAAGGCCATCTCGATGCGGTTGAGCACCCCGTCGGTGATCTCGCTGCCGCGTTTGATCAATCCAAAGGCCGCTTTGCGGATGGACATCGAAATGGGCGCGTAGTTGTTGGTGGTGCCCACGATCAGATTGACGCGCTGCAAGATGCCCCGCTCATCGGTCGCGTAATGATGGTACAGGGTGCCGCGCGGCGCCTCCACCGAGCCCACGCCCTCGGTGGGCGTGGCGGTGGGAATGGTTCTGATCCCACTTGGCGGCTCGGCATGGTACACCGCCTCGCAGGCCTTGGCGCTGGCGCCGATGGGCTGATCTGTTCATGCCCCCGGGAATGCCAGCGAGCTTCAACTCGCGAGCTTCACCGCCACGGTGACTTTCAAGATGCCTCCCGCCTTCCTGGCCAACCTGAGCTCCACGCGTTCATTTTGCAGGGCCACCGGCTCATCGAACAGACTCAGCTGTGGCGGTCTGGGAGCCTCTTCCGCAGTCTTCGCCTGGAACGAGCTTTGAGAGAACTCCACGTCGAAGCACTGTAGCCTTATGCCCCACTTCTTCATTGCCAACAGCAACAGGTCGCTGTGCGGCGTTGCTTCTCCGTCGAGGTACTTCTGTAGCCTCTGCCGACTGATGCCAAGGTCGTCGGCGGCCTTCGCCGCAGACGGGAAACGCTCATCAATGATCCGGTGGAATTCTCTGGCGACCGCCTTCCGCAACTCTTTGGTCAGGCCGGACGGTGTGGGCATCTTACGGGACTCCCATACTGGCGCCGTGGTCCGAGCTCAGGGCACAGACGCCTGATCCCAGGTGGACGGTGCGAACGGGTGCAACTGTCCCTCCACAGGCAAGGGGCCTTCTGAAATTTTAGTTGACAAACAGGCGCGTGTCAACTAAAATTTACGTCAACTAAAGTTGACACGCCGACCGAACATCGATACCGCGCCCAGTGGTAGAATGCCTACGTTTCGAGTGGCGGTCGTCGTTACGACTTAACAGGAGAGGAGTCGCGAAATGTCTCAGACGATCTCGGTCGGGGTTGTCGGCCCCAGTCACTGGTCTTACATGGCGGCCGTGATGGCCGAAGCCCTTCAGAAAACCACGCAGGCCGGACGAATCGAAGGCAGTGAGGTCCCGAGCGGGGTGTACAGCGACGCTCTCGAGTTTTACACGCTCGCTCTACAGGCCGCAGGCGACGCTGTCCCGAAAAACCCGCCCGCGAGCTTCAAGGCCTATATGATCGCAGCAGAAGCAGCGCGAGCTTCCCTGCCCACAGGCCTCGGAACGCGTCAGGAGATCGGCGCTTGCCTTGGGCGATACTTGGGTTTCTTGAGGAAACTGCAGCAGCCCCGCGATCTGGTCCAAGAAGAGCTGGAGACGGCCGAGGCTCTCCGCAAGTTCTTCTTGCAGCTGCAAATGGAGGGTGAGGCCGAGGCCTACGAGCAGGGCGTATACTTCGAGCCCCTTCCGGGGGGAGTACATCTCACTTAGGGCATTCCCGTAGGCACAGAGTCTTCGGAGTCTGCCAGCCCTGGAGGGGGCGATGCCGCTTGCCGAGGCGCAGCTCAAGAGTTTGGTTGAATCTCCTTGCTTGGGTGCTGTGACATCTCAGGCGTGCGCGCTCATTCAGGCGCTTGAGCGGATCACGGAGGAGGAGTACCTTGGCGAAGCCTGCCGAATCAGGGATGTCTTCCTGTGTATTGCCGACTACGTTCTCCAGCAACTGTGGGGGCTTCACGATCCCACCGACCCGTCTGCGCTTCGGGGCCCGGCAGGCTCTTCGCGGATGCGCGCGCTGGCCAGGGTCGTGCACGAACTCTACTCCTGCATCCGCTACCTTTGGGCCAGCTCGCCGCGCCACTCTCCCCCTGCGATTCAGGTCGCACTAGCCCGGTTGGCGGAATTGTACTTCCCTGGGACAACGAAGGACCGCCCCATCTGTCTGGTACGCCCACAGTGGAAGTACAACCTGACCTATGTGCCACTGAGCTGGCATTTGCGAGGCTTGATTTCTCATAGTGTGTTCGATCCTGCGACCAAGCTGGGGGTCAAGCGCCCGGACCAGATCCTCGGTGCTATTTGGAAGCGGGCAATTGCGCGCTCCGGCCACGACAGGCACCGCCCAGCCGCTCGCGAGCGTCCGAAACAGATCGCTATCCTGTCCTTTGCTGGCCTGGACACGAAAGATACGCTTCTCTACCCGCTGCTTGCTCACGAGCTGGGCCATTTCATCGATTACAGTCATGATCCGCCCCACCACCTTTCGTTGCGGCGCAAGTCAAGCATCCAAGCCGCTGAAGTCCGGCAAGTCCTTCTAGGAAATTCGTTGCCCGCGAATGCGCAGGACGTCAATCCTGTCTTAAACAACCTTGTCCAACTGACTTTTGTCGCCCTTCGGGAAATCCTTGCGGATCTCCTTGCCACGCGGATACTTGGTTTTGGCTATTTTGTCGCTCAGGCCGAGTTCCTGAAAAGCCTGGGAACCTGGACGGAGTCCCTGATTACCAGGAGTGGCTATCCAGGCATCAAGTTACGCCTATCCCTGATATTTCATCACATGCTGGCTGCCGGCGGCAGGGGGCACATTCAGCAGTTTCTTTCTAGTCACGAGGTGGATCAGCCCGACAAAGCCAAGCCGCTGCTGGCCTACCTTCGCGCTTGGGAAGCGCACCTTGGTGCACCGTTCTCCGGTCGCCGAATGGTGGACCGCGCTGCTCCCGCGGTGCCGTTGCACCAACAACAACTGCTCGGGTTGGTTGAGAACGCTGTCGTTAATACCAAGGATGAGCTCGTATCCTTGGCGCAGAAGCTAGTGCCCGATGACAGGTGTGCGCGTCTGACGGGTGCGTTTTTCGAAAGAATTGCACGCCTTGAAGGGGACCTCCCGCCTTCGCTTCCGCAGGAGGAGCCGAATTGTTTCGGGGAGGTCATGTCTGCTGCGTGGGCATATCAGTTGCTGTTCGGGAAGGAACGCGAGTCGAGCAAGGCGGAGAGGGACGACAAGCTTTCTGAATATGCCAAGACGTGCCGATTGGTTTTGAAGGCCATTGAGCTCATCCCTAGAGGGCAGAGCACAAAGCCAGTGAGTCGGGCCTTGACGGCGGATGTTGAGCGGCAGGAATCAAAGGCGGGGGTGCTATGCGGCGGTGAGATAGCTTGGAGGATAGGGTTACCGGTCACCGACAAGAGACATATTGGCGCAATTCCACTACTCGCAGATTCGATTCAGGGAGCCTCCCTGGATGTTCACCTGGGGAATTGGTTCGTGGTGGCCCGCCGCATGAAGCTGGGGTCTGTCGAGATTGGTGAGAAGGCGGACGAGCAGTCTCTGATGACGGTTGGCCGGGAGGAGGTATTTGTAGAGGCTGGTCAGACCTTTCTAATCCATCCCGGTGACCTTGTGCTTGGGGCGTCGCTAGAATTTGTGGCTTTGCCGAGCGGTGTCATGGCGTTCGTCGAGGGGAAATCGCGCCTTGGAAGAATGGGGCTCATTGTGGCCACCGCTACCCAGGTTGCGCCCGGATTCCACGGTGTGGTGGTCCTTGAGATGGCCAACGCGGGTACAGTCCCTTTGAGGGTTCGTCCCGGAATGGCCATAGCGCAGTTGGTGTTCCACGTCATGTCGGAACCCCTGCCTGAGGAGCAACTCTACCGGGGCAAGTATTATTGCCAGATTAAGCCGTAGGGCGTGGAGCACCTCGGGGCTGCGGGACTGGGACGGGCGGGTCGAGTGCGCGGGAGGGCGATCGGCGGGAGCGGAACCGCAAAGGGACCGTGGCGCACCGGACAGTGGGGTGGTTGTTCGACGTAGCCGCGGCGTGAGGTCCTGATGGTGCAATCCGCCGCCCTCCTGGGGGTGCCCTTCAGTCAGCGTGAGGGGCGACTACTCTGCGAACTCTGCCGCCGCGATGGCGCGGGCGATCTCGTCCACACGCGCTTCCACCTCCGCGCTCAGCCGGTCGGAGAAACTCTGCGGCTCCCGGATCACCACGCCGTAGAGGGCAATCTCCGCCGGCACTACCAAGCCCAGCTTCCGGGCCAGGTGCAGAGCGGCGCTAAATCCGCCCGTGTGGGGGCTGACGTGGCCGTCGCCGGAACATTCCGGCAACTCCACGCGCTTGACCGCTCCCACCTCCGCTTCTTCATCCACCAGGGCGTCCACGATCACCGCGCGCTGGTATCCGATGAGGCGTTCCATGACGCCGAAATCGGAGGTGGAAAGTTCCAGCAGGTCGATGTTCTCCCTGCGTTCCAAGGATTGGTAGATGCGCCGCGCTACCGCCGGGCCGATGGCGTCGTCGCCGTGGAACGGGTTCCCGAAGCCTACCAGCGCGGTCTTAACACTCCCGTTTTCGCGAGGCCAGCAGCCTTCCATCGCAATCAAAGACCTGCACTTCCAGCGGCATCTTCCCCGGCAGCGAGTGGGTGGCGCAGCCGAAGCACGGGTCGAAGGCCCGGAAAGCCATCTCGATGCGGTTGAGCACCCCGTCGGTGATCTCGCTGCCGCGCTTGATCAATCCAAAGGCCGCTTTGCGGATGGACATGGAGATGGGCGCGTAGTTGTTGGTGGTGCCGACGATCAGATTGACGCGCTGCAAGATGCCCCGCTCATCGGTGGCGTAATGATGGTACAGGGTGCCGCGCGGCGCCTCCACCGAGCCCACGCCCTCGGTGGGCGTGGCGGTGGGGATCGTCCGGATGTGGGGGCTGAGAATCTCCTCATCTTGCGCCAACTCGGCCGCTCGCTCGGCCGCGTACATCAGCTCGATCACCCGCGCCCAGTGCGTGGCCAGCGTGTAGTGCGCCGGTTTGCCTCCCAGGGTGGCGTACATGCGCTCGTATTCCTCCTGGGCCAGCGGGGTGGCCATTCCGTCGGCGGCATTGAGCCGCGAAAGCGGCGTGGCACGATACATCCCAGACTCTTTGCCGTCCACAAAGCCTTTCCAGCCCACCTGCTTCAGGAACGGAAACTTCAGGTAGGTCCAGGGCTCGACGTGCTCGGCCAGCACATCCAGATAGTTCCGGGCCTGGAATTTCACGAATTCCTGGCCCTCCGGGTCCACCACCCGAATCATCCCGTCGTAAAAGTTCACCTTGTTGTTCGCATCCACCGTGCCCATCGAATAGATTCGCTGCGTGAAGGTGTCGCTGAGGATCATGTCCAGGTAGGCTTGGTTCTGCAACACCACAGTGTTGACCACCGCGAGGGTGAACTTGGCGAACTCCAGGAAGTACTTGGTGTGCTCGACGATCTGGTCCCGTTCCTCCGGCGTGAGTCGCTTGGCCAGGCCCCCCGGCAGGGAGGTCACCGGATGGATGGCCTTACCGCCGATCATCGAGACCACATGCTGCGCCCGTTTCCGCAGTTCGATCACCTTCTTGCCGGCTTCCAGGCCGACCTTCTGGATGACCCCCAGGATGTTGCGCTCCGCCGGCGGCGCGTCCGGACCTACCACGAAATCTGGGCCACCCAGGGCATAGAAGTGCAGCGTATGATCGCCCACGAAGAAGGCCGAGTACAGCAACTCCCGCAGCTTCTTGGCGGCCGGAGGCGGATCGACATGGTAGACCGCGTCACAGGCCTTGGCGCTGGCCATGTGGTGGGCCTCCGGGCAAACCCCGCAGATCCGGGTGGTGATGCGCGGCATCTCTTCCACCGGCCGTCCCACCGAGAAACGCTCGAATCCCCGCAGCTCCGGGATCTGGAAATAGCAGTTCGCGACGTCGCCCTCGTCGTTCAGAAAGATGGCGATCTTGCCGTGGCCCTCCAACCTGGTAACGGGATCTATAACGATTTTTCGCATGTATTCCTCCTGGAACCTCAGGCCGCTCCCGCCTGTTTGCGGAACAGCATGGAATTAGGCAGGCTGAAACGGTACAAGGTCCCCACCGGGTCTAGGATCTGATCCAGGATCGAGTTGATTTCCGCGGGATCCTGGGCGTCGATCACGCTGCTGATGGCGCTTACCATTTTCACCCCCTGGTCCGTGACATTGGGCGCCGCTCCGTAGCAGCCCCGGCAGGGCATGTTGGCCTTTACGCACAGCGCCCCGCAGCCGCTCCGCGTGGCCGGTCCCAGGCAAATGATGCCCTGATCCAGCAGGCACTCCTCCGGCTTGGCCTCGATCTCGAAGGGCCGGTAGAAGCGCTTGAGCCGCTTCTCGTTGCGCGGCCGACCGCACTCCTCGCAACAGGTCTTCTCTCCGGCTCCAATGACAGATCCCGCCGGCGGCAGTTGGGCCCCCTGCATGATGGCCGACAGCACCGCCACAATCTGGGGAGGCTGGGGCGGGCAACCCGGGATGAAGTACTCGACCGGAACCACCTGACCCAGCGTCCGGACCGATTCGTAGAACTCCGGAATATCCAGTTCCCCCTCCGGCACGGCAAACTCCGGCATTGGCCTGATCTGGTTAGGATTCTGCGTGGAGGGAGACTCCTGATAGGCGGTTTGAAAGATCGCCTCGCGGGTGGTCAGGTTGGCCAATCCGGGGATGCATCCGTCCATGGCGCAGGAACCGAAAGCCACCAGGACCTTGGCTTTCCTGCGCAGCAGGTGGGCCATGGACTCGTTTTCGCTGTTGCGGATGGCGCCGTTGAACAGGCACAGATCGATGCTGCCGTCCGGCATGGCTTCCACGTCCTTGTATTTGAAGTCCATGGCGCACGGCCAGAAGACGATGTCAAAGAACCCGGCCACGTCCAGGATCTTCTCTTCGACATCCAGGACGGTGACCTCGCAGCCGCCACAACTCGCCGCCCAGTACAACGCCAGCTTGGGTTTGCTCATGATGCCACCTCCTGCGCTTCCAGACCTGCTTCCTGAGGCTGTCCGGCTAGGGCGGTCTCCAGGCGCAGCGGCCCCAAAGCCCGCATCTCCTCGGTGAACTGGGTGGTTGCCGTCGCAAACTTCTCGCCCTCCGCGGCCGAAATCCATTCCAGCCGCAGGCGGCGTTCGTCAATGCCGAACTCCCGCAGAATGCGCTTCAGCATGAGCACCCGCCGCAGCGCTTTGAAGTTGCCTTCCTGGTAATGGCAGTCTCCCGGGTGGCACCCGGCCACCAGTACGCCATCCGCGCCCAGTTGAAAGGCCCGCAGGATGAAGGACGGATCCACCCTCCCCGAGCACATCACCCGGATCGGGCGCACGTTGGGCGGGGATTTCATGCGGCTGGTTCCCGCCAGGTCCGCCCCGGTATACGAGCACCAGTTGCACAAAAAGCCGACGATGCGAGGCTCGAAGTTTTTGCCCTTGGTCTTCACTGTCAATGCCTCCCTTCTGTCTACAGCGACAGGACGCCTTCCAGTTCGGCGTAGATCTGCCGGTCGCTAAAGCCATAGCCGGTGATGGCTCCCGCCGGACACGCCGCCACGCAGGTGCCGCAGCCTTTGCACAGCGGCGAGTTCACCCGCGAAACGTTCTTCTCCTCCAGGTAATCGATGGCCTTATAGGGGCACAGCGCGTTGCAGATCCGGCAGCCGCTGCAATACTGCTCGTCGATCTCGGCCCGCACCGGATCGATTTCCACCGCGCCTTTGGCTATGGTGGCGAGCATTCGGGCGGCCGCCGCGCTGGCCTGGGCCACCGAGTCGGGGATGTCTTTGGGCCCCTGGGCGCAGCCGGCAATGAACAGACCGTCCGTGCTGGTGGCCACCGGATCCAGTTTCGGGTGCCGCTCCAGGAAGAAACCGTCCGGGCTCCTGCTGAGGCCGAAAAGACGCGCGATCTTATCGGCGTCCTGGCGCGGCTCGATGGCATTGCACAGCACCACCATGTCCACCGGGATCTCCCGGAACCGCCCGATCAGGGTGTCCTCGCAGCGGATCAGCAGGGTGCCTTCCTCGCGCTTCGACCACCCCGCCTGAACCACCTCGGCCACCTTTCCCCGGATGACGTTGGCGCCTTCATGCAAAACGCGCGAATAGAACTCTTCATAACCCTTCCCGAAGGCGCGCATGTCGATGTAGAAGTTGTAGACCTCTGCCCCGCTGCGCTCTTGGATGAGATGGGCGAACTTCAGAGCGTACATGCAGCACACCCGCGAGCAATAGCGATGGTAGTTCTCGTCCCGGGAGCCGATGCAGTGAACGATCCCCACGGCCCGCGGAGGTTGCCCGTTCTTCAGAAAAATTCTTCCCCCGGTTGGTCCGGTGGCGTTCAGCATTCGCTCGATGTCCAGGCCCGCGTAGATGTTGTCCAGCCTTCCGTAACCGTACTGAGCCATGGGAGTTGGATCGAATGGGTCGAAGCCCGTCGCAATCAGCACCTGCCCGACGTTCAACTCGATTTCCTCGTCCTCCATCTTGTGATTGATGGCCTGTGGTTCGCACGCCTCGACACACTTCTGGCAACCCTCAGTCTTGAAGTGGATGCAGGTCTCATAATCGATCACCGGCACTCGCGGCATGGGCTGAAGCGTGGGAACGTAGATCGCCGTGTTGGGCCCCAACAGGAACTCGGGAGGCTTGCCCCTGTAATCCTCGGCCTCGAACTTGATGTGCGAGGTGGGACAAACCAGGGCGCAAGCGCCGCAGGCGATACACTCCTCCGATTCCAGGTTGAAGGGCGTGGCGACGCGCCGCTGGATGCCGCGCTCCGCCATGCTGATGGCGCTGGCGCCCACCACCTCGTCGCAGGCCCGCACGCACAGGCCGCATAGAATGCAGGCGTCCTCGCGCTCGTCCCGCAGCGCGCTGGTGAAGCGCGGCTGCTCGAGCCCCACCTCCTCGGCGTACTTCCGCAGAATAGGTACGTTGGGCCAGCGCGCCAGCATCATTTCCAGAATCAGCCGGCGGGCGTCCAGCACGTGCTTGTTGCTGGTGTTGACTACCATGCCCTCCCGGCAGGTGGCGTGGCAGGACGGGATCAGCTCGTCTCCCCACTTGGTCTTGGTTTCCACCACGCACAACCGGCAGGCCGCGAACGGCTTGATCAGCGGGTGGTAGCAGAGAGTTGGAATCTTGATATCCAGGAACTTCGCCGCTTGAAGAATGGTTGTTCCTCTTGGAACTTCGGTTGTCTTTCCGTCGATGGTCAGCTTTGGCACATTCCACCTCTCATTCCACGATCACCGCATTGAAGTGGCACACGTCCACGCATGTCCCGCACTTGCTGCACAAACTCATGTCGATCTTGTGCGCCTGGTTCTTTTCGCCGAAGATGGCCTTTTCCGGACACTCCCGCCGGCACACGCCGCAGCCGTGCCCGCGCTGTACGCAGGTCTCCGGGTCGATCCGGTAGGTGTTCAATTGCCGGCAGACATGGGCGGGGCACTTGTGCGCCTCAATGTGCGCCAGGTATTCGTCGCGGAAATAGCGCAGGGTGGTCAGCACCGGGTTGGGCGCGGAGGTCCCCAATCCACACAGGGACGCTTCCGCCACGACCTTGGAGACTTCCTGCAAGGCTTCCAGATCCTCCATCGTGCCGTGGCCGTCGGTGATCTTGGACAGCAGGTCGAGCATCAGCTTGGTGCCCTCCCGGCAGGGAGTGCACTTGCCGCAGGACTCGTCCTGAGTGAACGTGAGAAAGTAGCGGGCCACGTCCACCATGCAGGTCTCTTCGTCCATCACCACCATGCCGCCCGAGCCCATCATGGAACCGGCTTCGGTGAGGGTCTCGAAGTCCACCGGCAGATCGATCAGCTCGCTGGGTATGCACCCCCCGGAAGGCCCGCCGGTCTGCACGGCCTTGAATTTCTTATCGCCCTGAATCCCTCCCCCCACGTCGTAGATGATCTCGCGCAGCGTAATCCCCATCGGCACCTCGACCAGCCCGGTGTTCTTGATCTTCCCCACCAGCGAAAACACCTTGGTCCCTTTGCTCCGTTCGGTTCCGATCGAGGCAAACCACTGGCCGCCCCGGTTGATGATGGGGGGAACGTTGGCCCAGGTCTCGACGTTGTTGAGGCAGGTCGGTTTTCCCCACAGTCCCTTCTCCGCCAGCCGGGGAGGCCGGGCCCGTGGTTCGCCCAGCCGGCCTTCACAGGCCGCCACCAGCGCCGTCGCCTCTCCGCACACAAAGGCCCCGGCCCCTCTCGACACCGAGACGTCAAAATCGAACCCCGTGCCCAGGATGTCTTCCCCCAGCAGGCCGTATTCGCGGGCCTGCTCCAGTGCGATCTGGAGCCGCTGCACCGCCAAGGGGTACTCGTTCCGGATGTACACCACGCCCCAGCGCGCCCCGATGGCCCGCGCCCCGATCGCCATCCCCTCAATCACCGAATGCGGGTCTGATTCCACGATGCTGCGATCCATGAACGCGCCCGGGTCCCCTTCGTCGCCGTTGCAGATTACGTACTTGGGCTGTCC
>CAVRZY010000193.1:0-31458 GCA_963725415.1 uncultured Acidobacteriota bacterium
ACCGGATGAGTGCCGCGAGGTGGCGGGCGGGAGAATCGTGCGTGTGAAGGCGAGCGGAAACGACGTGGTGTTGCGGCTGGAAGGTCCGGTGAACTCGCTGCGCAAGGACCGCAGCCGCGCGACGGCCTCGCTGGGGGTGCATCTGGACGCTGGGGCAAGGGCGGCACGGTTCGAGGTGGGGGGCAGCCAGTTCATTTTGCGGGAAGGGGAGTGGTCGGACTGGATACGGGTGAAGTTTCCGCTGATTCCGGGGATCAAGAGCGCCCGCGGGGGATCCTGCGGATCTTCGCGAAGAAACTCTCGGGGGGCCTTCAGATTTACGTGACGCCGCTCAACATCGATCCGATCTCGCCGGAAGTCACCATTTCGGTTCCCGGCTCTTACAGCCGGGAGCTGGCGGGGCCATCGGGCTGTTTTATACGCAGGGGACGGCGGAGGACACAGCGGCATTGCGGCAGGGAGTTTTTACGCTGAAGGAGTATTTGGCGCAGAGCCGGCTGGCGGCGGAGGAACAACTGGCCCTGCTGCGGTATGGGATAGAGCGGCATCGTGGGGGGCTGTTTTTCCTGCACTTTTACGGAATCGACCAGAACTCGCACATGCTGTGGGGCAAGCACGAAGAGGAACTGCTGGAGACCTACCGGCTGGTGGATGACGCGATTGGGTGGGTGATGGAGCGGGCCGGAGAGGCCACGCTGGTGGTGATGTCGGATCACGGGTTTGCGGCCTTCGACCGTGCGGTGCACCTGAATACCTGGCTGCTGCGGGAGGGATTTTTGACGCTGGACGATCCGGCGAACACGGGAGGGGAGCAGCTGTTCGCGCACGTGGATTGGTCGAAAACGCAGGCCTACGGGCTGGGTTTGAACGGGCTGTATCTGAATTTGGCAGGGCGGGAGCGCCAGGGGATTGTGAGGCCGGGGCCGGAAGCTGAACTGGTGCTGCGGGTGATTGCGAGGCGTCTACGGGAATTCCGGATCTCGAATCGGGACGCCAAGTGGTATCGAGCGTAGACGCGCCGCGTGAAGTGTTTAAGGGAACAGCTCTGGAGCTGGCGCCGGACCTGATTGTCGGGTGGAGCCCGGGCTACCGCTGCTCCTGGCAGAGTGCGCTGGGAGCGGTGGTTGCGGAGACCATCGAGGACAACAAGGATGCCTGGATCGGGGACCACTGCATGGACGGACGGCAGGTGCCCGGGGTGCTGTTCGTCAACCGTACGATCCGGCTGGCGGACCCGCAGCTTGCGGACCTGACGGTGACGATACTGAATGAGTTTGGAGTGCCGCGGCCGGGGGAGATGAGCGGGCGGGTGGTGTTCTGAGGGAGGAGACAGGAGTCAGGAGTCAGAATAAAAGCCATGGCGAAGACGATTAAGGTGGGGAAGGAGCTTTGGGAGCGGATTGAGCGGGCTGCTAAGGCGGGCGGGTACAGTTCGGCGCAGGAGTTTGGCGAGCATGTGCTGGACAAATACGTTCCCAAGTCCGAGGACACGGATTCGAAAGAGGAGATTCTGAAGAGGCTGAAGGGCCTGGGCTACCTGGAATGAGCGCGATGTGGACGCTGGCGCCGGTGAGTGTGGCGGCGGGCGCCTTGATGATGTGGGTATTTCGACGGGCTGCCGATTGGGAGGCGCTTGGCGTGGCGGCCAACCGCATTCAGGCGCACCTGATGGAGTTCTGGCTATTCGTGGACGAGCCCTGGCTGGTGTGGAAGTCGTGGCGAGGGCTTCTTGGGGCGAACGCCCGGTTGCTGCGGCTGCTGCTGGTGCCAGTGGTGGTCCTGTCGGTCCCTATGACGCCGCTGTTCTTCTGTCTGGATGCGTTCTATGGCAGTACGCCTCTGGCGGTGGGCAGACCGGCGGTGGTCACGGCGGGGGTCAACCAGCCGGTGGAGGGACTCTCACCGCTTCCGGTATTGAGGGCGCCGGAGGGAATATCGGTGGAGAGCCCGGCGGTGCGGGTGTTCAGCCAGCGCGAGGTGAGCTGGCGCATCCGGCCCGAGCGGCCGGTGTCCGGGAAATTGCAGTTGGTAGTGGGCGGAAGGACGGTGGAGAAGAGCGTGGAGGCCGGGCAGGGCTGGCGCTGGTTGTCGCGGAAGCGCACCCGATCTCTGGTCGAGTTGGTGCGTTATCCAACCGAGGCGCCGCTCAAAGCGGGGCCGGTGGACTGGATCGCAGTTGGGTACCCTTCGGCGAGCGTACCGTTTCTAGGGTGGGAAGCCCACTGGTCTGTGTGGTTTATTGGGTTCTCTCTAGCAGGCGCGGCGCTGAGCCGGATGGGTCGTTGACGATCTGGGTGAAGGGGATGGTCAGGGAGCCGATGTTGCCGGAGGGGCGGTCGCGGACCACGATGCGGAACTTTGTGGCGCCTGTTTGGCGGGGTGCGGTGGTTCGGTGGACGATGCCGGTCTTCAGGCGGTTCTGGTAGGTCTCGGGTCGCATCTCAATATCGATGGTCTCCGAGAGGACGTGGTATTCGCGGCCCAGGTCGTCGGTCTGAGCGCACAGCACGTCGAGGGCGCCTAGCCAGAGCTGGCCCTGTTGGTCGAGGGTGACGCTGACCGGGTCTATGAGGATGTGAACCAGCACGGTGTCGGGCTGGGGTTGAGGGGAGAAATCCAAGCGCGCATCCAGGCGCACGGCGGTGGCGTCCAGGGGGCTCCAAACGGCGTCGCGCAGGACGTCCTCGGGGGATTGGAGTTGGACGGCAGCATCGAGGTAGCCTCTGCGATGCCGCACCACCAGTCTGGGGCGGTTCACGCGAACGCGAATGTCCCGGAAGCTGCCGTCCTCCTTGAGGTCGGTGGGATAGTAGCCCAGGGTGTAGGTCACGCGCGAATCCTCGACCGCCTCACGAACGGAGTTCATCAGGTCGTTGGTGTTGTAGTAGGTCTTTCCGCCGGTGCGCTGGGCCAGTTCCTTCATGGTTGCGACGTTGGTGTAGGCGGTGGGAGTGATGAGCAACCCGCGGGCATCCACCGGGTAGACGGCGAGGTTGGCGTTATTGAGGGCGCGAATGGTCCGGTCCACTTCCGGGCCAAAGGTGCGAAAGTTGCGGCCGGTGATGCGGCGCGCGTGTGCGGTCTCCTCGAATGAACCCCGGGTTTGGCGGGCCGACAGGTCGGTTGGGCGGGGAGCCAGCTTTGCGGCAGGTGGAGGGGAGTCGTCCAAAAACCCGAGTATCATGGGGAAGCCGCCGGAGACCCAGACCAGGCTCTTGCGTCCAGGGACGCCGGCGAGATGGTTGGCGAGGGCCTCGAGGGCTCTCGAGGGAGGAGAGGATGCGTTGCTCCTGGTGAAAGTCGGCTTCGTCCTTCAGCAGATCGAGAATGCCTTGCAGCGCGTCCTGGGCCAGGGGGTCCGGTGATTGGGGTTTGATGGGCATGTCCACCGTGCTCATGGGAGAACCGCGCCGCGGTTCGGCGGTGTCCAGGACGGACGTGTAGAGGTTGCGGTAACGGGCGAGCGATTTCAGAAGCATGGTCGCGTCGGTGGTGTAATCGTGCAGGATGCGGATGCTCGCGGCCCAAGGTGTACAGGCCCACGCGGTCCTGAGGCTGGAGGCGCTCGAGATAGCGGATGATTTGCTGGCGGGCAACGGCCTGGTCGCCCCATTTGGTGTTCAGGCCGTCCAGCAGGATGGCCGTGACGTTGGCGGGGGCGCCGGAACGCTGTTCCAGCCGGTTGGAGAACACATTGGGGGGCAGTTGGGCGGCAGGGGCATAGAGCTGATCTTTAGACTCGACCGAGAAGATGCGGATTTCCTGGGTCTTGCCGTTGTCGCGAAGAACAAAGTCCTCTTTCTTCAGATTGGCGACCGGGCGGCCGTTTTTGTCCTGCACCACCACGTTGACTTGCACGAGGCGGGTGGTGGAGCGCAGGACCAGGGAGGGCTCCTGAGCCGGCATGGGGGCCAGGAGAAGGGGTGCCACGAACAATGAATGGATTCTCACCATGGCCGGGATTCCGCCGGATACCAGCGAAGACTCATTATCTGTCATTCCGCAGGCTAGCGCACGCCGACTGGAGAATCGGCGTTGGACAGGTCGGGGAGCTGCCCCACGTCCATTGTGTTGAATCAGGGGGCGAAAAGGTGTATACGTTGTCTGTTCGGGGTCACAAAATGGAAACAGTGATGCGCTGGCTGTGTGTGGTAGGGCTGCTGGCGCTTAGTTCCTGTCAGTCATCGAGTAAGAAGAGTGTGCCGGCAGGGGAATCGCGGCGGCTGAACGTGGTGTTGGTGACCATTGACACGCTGCGGGCGGACCGGCTGGGGTGCTACGGCTATCGGAAGATCGAGACGCCGAACCTGGACAAGCTGGCGCAGAGGGGGGTGCTGTTTGAAAACGCAGTGGCGCAGGCGCCGCTGACGGCCCCATCGCACGCCAGCATTTTCACGGGCACGTATCCGGTGGTCCACAAGGTGCGGGACACGGGCGGGTTCGTGCTGGAGACGTGGAACACCACGCTGGCGGAGATTTTGCAGCAGCAGGGATGGGAGACGGCGGGGTTCGTGGGGGCGTCGGTGCTGAAGAAGAGTTTCGGATTCAGCCAGGGATTCGGGGTCTACGACGACCGGATGCCGAAGCCCGCGGCGGGCGCCATGGCAAGTGAATATCCCGAGCGGCGGGCGGGAGAGGTGGTGGACCGGGCGGTGGGGTGGCTGGAGTCGCAATCGGGCAAGCCGTTTCTTCCTGTGGGTGCACGTGTTCGATCCGCACTCGCCTTACGATCCGCCGGCTCCGTTCGGGGAAAAATACCGGGGCAGGCTTTACGACGGGGAGGTGGCCTACACGGACCAGCAGCTTGGGCGGCTGTTCGAGGCGATGGCAAAGAAATCGCCGCCGGAGAAGACGCTGATGGCGGTGCTGTCGGACCACGGAGAGGGGTTGTCGGAGCACGGGGAGTACACGCATGGAGTGTTCCTGTATGACTCGACGCTGCGGATCGCGTTCCTGCTGGCGGGACCGGGCGTGCCCAAGGGCCTCCGGGTGAAGCAGCAGGCGAGAACCATCGACCTGCTGCCCACGCTGCTGGAGCTGATGGGGGTCAAGGCGCCGCAGGGGGTGCAGGGCGCCAGCCTCGGCCCGCCTTCGCCGGCAAAGAGGTCCCGACGGCCTATTCTTACGCGGAGACTCTGTTTACCAAGATCAATATGGGATGGGCGGAGCTGCGGGGGATACGGACCACCCGCTGGAAGTACATCCGCGCACCCAAACCGGAGCTTTACGACCTGATGCAGGACCCCGCCGAAACGACCAACGTCATTGCGGGGCGCCCAGCGGAAGCGCAGGAACTGGAAGCCAAGTTGAAAGCAGTCACCGGCAACGTGGAAAAGGTGGAGACCGCGGTGGTGGACCGGCGCACCATCGAGCAACTGAGATCCCTCGGCTACCTGGGCGGGTTTTCACAGCGGCAGTACACGCTGACGGGCAAAGGCATCGACCCGAAGGACCGCATCGAGGTCCTAAGATTGCTGTATTTCGCGGTCTCTCCGGATGCCGGGGGTCCTTCCTCCCGGCGCACGGCCATGCTGCGCCAGGCACTCACAGCAGATCCCACTAACCCAACGGTCTACTATCATCTCGGCGATGAGTACGGAAAGGCCGGACGCCACAAGGAAGCCTTCAAGCTGTATCGGGACGGAATCAGCCGGGGGATTCGAACCGGCTGGATCTTCTCGCGGCTCGGCTGGCTGTATCTCCAGCAAGGGAACAAGGACGAGGCCATCGCCTCTTATGAGAGAGCGGCGCAGTTGAACCCGTCCGATTGCGAGAGTCTGAGCGACCTGGCAACGGCCTACCTGGAAACAGGAAAGGTCGCGGACGCCGAGCGAGTCTACAAGTGGAGCCTGGCAACCGGCGAGGAATATGCCCCGGCCTACAACGGGCTGGGGCTGGTCGCCATCCAGAAGCAGGACCTGCCAGCGGCGCGCGGTCACTTTGAGAAGGCCGTGCAGCTTGACCCGGACCTCCTGGAGGCGCAACTGAACCTGGGGCGGATCTACAAGATCATGGGCGCCAAGGCGCGGGCCCGGGCGTGCTTTAAGGCCTTCCTGGCCAAGGCCTCGCCCGCGGAATACGGCGAGATCATCCCTAAGGTGAGGGAAGAACTTGCGGCCCTGCAATAGGCCACATTAAACTTCTTTAATGTGGCCTGGCTTGACAGCCCTCAAAAAGCAGCAGAAAATCGGGAAGCGAGGATTAGTCGCAGTTCTCGATAGGAGGATTGTATGCGTAGGTTCTTGTGCGTGCAGAGCTTTCTGTTCTGCATCCTGGTTATAGTCTTGATCGCGCCATCTGCCTGGCCGCAGGCTAGCAGCACTGGTGTAAGCGGAACGGTGCGGGACCAGACGCGGGCGGTGATTCCCGGGGCCTCGGTGACGCTGACCAACACGAACACTAACGTGGCCTGGAAGACCACCACCAATGAGACTGGGTTTTACCTGTTTCCTGGGACTGTGCCCGGGCCGTACACGCTGGTCGTGGAAGCACCCGGGATGCAGAAGTACGAGGGGTCCCTGACGGTGCAAGTGCAGCAGAGCGCGGTTGTGGACGTGACCATGAAAGTGGGACAGACCGCGGTGGAAATCTCGGTGCGAGATGTGACCCCGATGACGCAGACGGACAGCCCGACGCTGGGTCGTGTGCTGGAACGGGCGCGCATCGAGCAGTTGCCCATCAACGGACGCGCCCTGACGACGCTGTTGCAGACCGTGCCGGGCCAGGAGGGCACGCGGGCGTTCGGGTTGCGCGATTTCTCTTTTGAGATGGTGCTGGACGGCGCGGCCCTGGCGGACCGCTACTCCTGGAACCTCGTCACCGCCCGGCAACCCGGGCTGGACTCGGTCGAGGAGTTCAAGGTCGAGAACAACAACTCTTCGGCCAAGTTCGCCCGACCGACCTCGATCGTGGTGACCACCAGGGGCGGCACCAACACGCTCCACGGTACGGCATTCGAGACCAACCGGAACAGCGGCGTGGGCGTGGCGCGGCAGCGGCAGGACAGTTACCTCAAACCGCCGTTCCTGAACCGCAACGAGTTCGGCGCCAGCGCGGGCGGGCCGGTTTACATTCCCAAGCTCTACAACGGAAAGAACAAGACCTTCTGGTTCAGCTCCTGGGAGTGGTCCCGGCAAATCTCGAGTGTTACCTTGCAGATGTATGTGCCGACGCAGGCGATGCGGGATGGCAACCTGACCGGTCTCCAGAACGCCGCCGGGAACGCGATTACCATTTACGACCCCTGGTCCACCGATACCAACACCTGGAGCCGCGTGCCGTACCCCAACAACGTCCTGCCGCAGAGCAAACAGAGCCCGCTCTACAAGTACCTGATCGCGGTGACGCAGTTGCCGACGCTGTCAACGGTGAACCCCATGGCCGCCCCGAACTACATCGGCACGTGGGGCCCGTTCAACTATCAATGGACGACCGCCAACCGCATCGACCACCGGTTCACCGATAAAGATTCGTTCTACGGCCGCTACTCACAGGGCAATTACAGGAACAGGTCGCAATTCTACGGCCTGCCGTCGATGGACTGGAACAAGGTGCCCGGCAACACCCAAGGCAACTTCCAACCGAACAAGAGCCTCGCGCTCTCTCACGTGCACACCTTCTCGCCGACCTTCTTCAACGAGTTGCTGTTGGCCGGCACGCGCACGAAGATGGACGTCCTCACGGGCGATCCCACGGTGACTTACGACACCGCACTCGGGCTTCCCAACCCGTTCAACGTGAAGCAGTGGCCGGGTCTGTACAGCCTGGGATTCAACGGCAACTACCTGTTTGAAACGCAGAACGGCAACGGCTTCTACGCCTTCTATGGCATTCTGGACGACAACGCGACGAAGATCAAAGGAAAGCACGAGTTGCAGTTCGGCTTCCACTTCCGTGCCGACCGGATGAACCTCCTGCCGCAGCAGCAGCAGGGAGCCGGGAGCGACAGTTGGGACACCAACGCCACGTCGCTCTACGACCCCAGCACCTCGCGCACCAATCCTTCTCAGCTTCCCTTCACTGGGGATCAGTTCGCCAATTTCTACCTGGGGCTGGGGAATTACAACAACCAGTTGAACCGGGGCATGTTCTATGCCCGGTCGAGGGAGTACGCAGCGTACTTGCAGGACAACTGGCGCGTGTCGCCGCGGTTGACCCTGAACCTGGGACTGCGCTACGACCTGTTCCCGCCGTATTACGAGAAGCACAACGCGGTGTCCAGTTTCGATCCCTCGGATAAATCGGTGGTTCTGGGCGCGCCCGTCAGCGAACTGATCAGGCTGGGTTACACGTTCCCGTCCATCGTGAACCGCTTGACCGACATGGGCCAGAAGTTCAAGACCTACGATCAGGCGGGCCTGCCCAAGCACATGATCAACACTTCGAAGGACGGTTGGGGACCGCGGATCGGCTTTGCGTACCGCGTGGGGGACGGGGCCAAGTCGTTCGTGCTCCGCGGCGGGTACCGCATCTCCTACTTCCACTTCGTGATGGGCGGTTGGGCGGCGCGCATGCGCATGAACGCCCCCATGACCGCGCGCTTTTATTGGAGCCAGACGCAGGCGGCCTATTCGCCGGACGGGATCGCCAACTACAGTCTCCGCACGGTGCCCGTCTACATCTCGGGCCAGAACACCACTCAACTGGTGCAGCCCAGCGACGCGAAAAGCCTGGCCCGCGGTTGCTGCGGGGTGTCCTACTTCAGTAAGGACATGCCCGACCCGCGCGTCCAGGACTGGAACTTCACCGTGGAGAAGGAGATCATGTCGAGCACGGTGGTGCGCGCCGGCTACTTCGGCAACCACAGTACCCGCCTGGAGCAGCTTTACCAGTTCAACGTGGCCACGCCGGATTACATCTGGTACATGACCACACATAACCCGACGCCCACGGGTGAGTATGCCAATGTGGCCAGGAACTTCTTCGACCAGACCTCCTACGGAACGCTCGAGCGCTGGCAGAATACCGGTTGGGGCAACTCCAACGGCTTCAAGCTGGAACTGGAGCGCCGCTACTCGAAGGGCTTGGCCTTCGGGGCGTTCTATGTGATGGACAACGCCTTGATGGCCGGGGGCGGCGGTTATTCCGGCACCTCGCCGATTCCGGAAGTGAACCAGTTCATGCCCGGCGAGGTGCCGACCGATATCAACGCGCGGAACAAGTTGTTGAACTACCAGCGCGACACCAGCATTCCGCATCACCGGGTGCGGTGGAACTTCCTGGTGGATCTGCCGTTCGGCAAGGGCAAGCCGGTGCTGGGTAACGCCGGAAGCTGGCTTAACCGGCTGGTGGGCGGTTACCAGATCGCCGGCATGGGCTCGCTGGCGAGCACGTTTTTCAGCCTGCCATCCAGCATGTTCTCGACCGGCAACAAGGTTGAAGTCTACGGGTACAAGTACCCCATTCAGGACTGCACCAGCGGTACCTGCTACCCGGGCTACCTGTGGTGGAACGGCTACATTCCGGCCTACAGGATCAACAGCACCGATGCGAAGACCGGAAAGCCGAACGGCTACATGGGCATTCCCGCGGATTACAAGCCTGCCGTGCAGCCGCTGTGGCCGTACCCGGCCGATTACCTGAGCCGCAGTTCCGCGAGCGATCCGATGTACGCCTTCTACGGCACCAACACGCTGTGGATACCCCTCAACACCGGCGTCGTGCAGCGCACCACCTGGACCGGCCTGGCTCCGCTACGGCAGCAGTACGTGCCGAGCATCCGCCAGTGGGGCCTGGATGCGTCAATGTTCA
Source organism: uncultured Acidobacteriota bacterium (assembly GCA_963725415.1). Lineage (GTDB taxonomy): Bacteria > Acidobacteriota > Terriglobia > Bryobacterales > Bryobacteraceae > CAVRZY01. Next base: position 9,751 of record CAVRZY010000193.1, read on the forward strand.
AGACCGTCCCGATCAACGAGCGCTTCAGGGTGCGTATCAACGTCGATTTCTTCAACGTGCTGAACCACCCGGGAAATCCCAACAGCGTCGGAAGCACCGGCATGCTGTCCACGCGGAACTCCGGCAACAGCGCGCGCACCTTGCAGTTGACGGCGCGCCTGACCTGGTAGTCGCGCGTTAGAAATAGGGGATAGGCTACGGCGTCCCAAGCGTTGTTTGGGCGCTGACGTCGTAGCCTGTGCCGGATTTTCATCGCCTTCGGTGGGCGATCCGCTCAGGCCAACAGCCTCTCCAGAAACTTGACGCAACTCGTTGATTTTTCGTGAGGGGGCTCCGGGAGTTTCTGGAATGATGGAGCGCGCCGCAGGCCCGCTGCCAGACTCTTGAAAACCCGGGACAGCAACTCGATGTGGGGCGGCCTCTCTAGCCGGGGTGCCCACTGGGCCCCCGCTTTCCAGCGGGCTTAAGCCGGCCGAAAGGCCGGCTTGCGGCCAGCATTGGCCGCCCCACCGGAGAGTCAACTCGTAGCCGAGACAAGACACCAGGATTTTCACGCTCGCGGGTGGCGGTGGCCGCCATGGCTCAAACTGTCCCCGATTTTCGCCCTGCTTACTTCACAGTCAGCAAGACCGTGTTGCTTGTGCGGGCGTTGACGCGGGTTTTCAGCTCCAGGGGGCCGGTGGGGAGGTCGGCGGGGAGGGCGAAGCGGAGGGCGGTGAGGCCCACGTAACCGGGGGCGGCGCCGGCGAAGCTGGGGTCGATCAGGCGGTCGCCTAGCAGCACCTCGACCTTGTCGGCCAGGGGCAGCTTGACGGTATCCGGGACCGCAAAGCCGTCCAGGACCGGGCCTTGGTAGGGACCGAAGCCGGTGCCCAGCAGGGTGACGGTTTCGCCCCGCTGGGCCGGGTTGTCCGCCGACAGCAGGCTGCCGTCCGGGCGCGTGCCCAGGGCGAAGGGCTGGCCCTCGACCAGGTTGGAGAACAGCCCCGGAGCGTTGCGCACCACCTGGAAGCTGGCCTTCACCTCGGGCTGGCCTTCCCAGCGCACCGTGGCCGTATAGTCGCCCTCGCGGAGGTCGGAAGGCAACTGGGCGTTGATCTGCTCGGGGGAGACGAACACCAGCGGCAGCAGCCGTTCGCTGACCCGCACCGTCACCCCGGCGATGCTCTGGGCCAGGGGGCTGGCCGGGCCGCTCTCGAAGGCCGGGGCCAGGTTGGCCCCGTAGAGGGCGATGATCGATCCGGCCGCCACGCCCGGCTGGGGGGTCTCTCCGGCCGCGTTGCGCACCCCCACCGGGGTAATCGAGGGAACCTTCTCCAGCACCGCCCGCACCAGGCGCGGCCCCGACATGCGCACCAGGCCCGACAGTTCCCGCCCCACCAGGTCCCCCTCCCAGTACTTCAGCCGGTAACCGGCCTTGGGTCGAGGACCACGGTGACCTCAGTCTCGGCCGGATAATAGCCGTCCGCCGAGGGCGGATAAAACTGGAAGGCGGCCGCCTCGGGCGGGTCCACCGAGGCTCGCAGCAGGTGGCTCAGACGGTAGCGCGCCACCAGGAACCCTTCTTCGGCCCCTGCCGTCCAGCTACGCTCCTGCGGCCCGCCATCGGCCCAGCCGTCAAAGTCCAGGCGCATGGCGTCGGTCCAGGCCACCGTGGCGGGCGCTGCCACCCGCACCGAAGCGCCCTGCCGGGGCTCGACGAGGCAGGGCGTCCGGCACTCGGCCCCGTTCACCAGCACCCCCACCTCGGTGGGGGAACTGCGGATGGTCAGCTTGCCCAGCATCTCGTAGCTGGCCACCAGCCGCAGCCCGCTCACGGCCGCGGCCTCGCTGACGGTCACGTCCTGGCTGGGGGCGCCTCCGTTGGACCAGTTTTGGAGCAGGTACCGCCGCCCCCGCGCGTTCACCTGCTCGGCCGGCGCCGAAACCCGGTGCGTCGAGCCCACCGCCCAAACGAAGTTGTAGCTGGGCCAGATCTCCCGCCCGTCCACGGCCAGCTTCAGCCCTTCCGGGCTGGTCAGCAGGCTCACCTGCGCCCCCGGCAGGAAGCGCGCCGTCAGGGTAACCGGGATGTTCACCGGCCCGGTGGCCGTGTAGGCCTGCTGCTCGCTGCCTCCATGGGCCCAGCTATCGAACACCCACAGGTGGCCCTGCTGCGGGTCCCACTGCGGCGAGACCGGCCCCAGGGTGTGCTGCGAGTTCTGCGCCCAGTCCAGGGTGACGGGCGTGTTGACGGGGGCCCGGTCGGCCAGCACCTGTAGCCCCGGCGGCGAGGTCTCCAGCGTCACCCGCACCGCCGGCTGGAAGCGCGGATGCAGCGGGATGGGCTTGTTCAGAACGAAGCTGATCACCGTGGCCGCGGTGTTGCCCACGTCGATGTCCCAGCCCAGGCACACGTAGCCCGGCGGCGGGTAGGCCTCGGCGGTGTGAGTGGTTCCGGCATCCGCCCATATCGGGTTGTCCTCGGGAGTGTCCTGCTCATAGCAGGCCCCGTCCAGGTACACCTTTCCGGAACCCGGCCCGGGAGTGGCGCAGCTAAAGGACGACACTCCCCCGCCGTTAAATTGCAGCCAGATGGCGTACTTGATCAGGCCCATCGCCTGGTAATAGGTGATATTGCGGTCCGCCGTCACCGCCAGCGTGGTCCCGTCCGACAGGGCGCGGCCCTGGGAATCTTGCCAGGCGCCGAAAATGAACCGGATTCCCGGGGAGGGGGTCTGCACCGGGTCGATGTGGAGAATGTGCTTGCTCTTCTCCGGCCACAGAAAGACGGCTGAATTGGTGTACAACGTCCCGTCCACGGTGAACTGCGCGCCGCGCACCTCGGTGAACACCCGCGTGCTGACCAGCGCCTCCTGCGCCCAGAGCGCTCCCGCCGCCATCTGGGCCAGGACCAACCATAGGATGCGCTTCATCGGCTCCCGCTCCTAAAACCCGAAGCTCAGGCCCAGCAGGGGCACAAAATCGTGCACCCAGCCGCCTAGCTTGGCCCCGCCCACCGGGGCGATCACCTGCTTGGGCGCCGGGGTCAGGTAGTCCCGGAACTCGGCCTGGAGAAACACCCGCGAACCCAGCTTGAACTGGAGGCCGCCTCCCAGGCTCAGCAGCCCGGTGACCTGCTGGGTCTTGGTGAGGATGGCGAACTTGTTCAGGGGCTGGTAGGCCGCCTCCTTGCCCGTCCCCCGGTACAGCTTCACTCCTCCCCCAGCCGCCACATACGGCCGCATGGCCAGCCCCCGGTCCCGCGCGAAGATCAGCAGGTCGTAGTGCACCGCGTGCGACAGCCCGCTGAAGGTCACCTCGGTTCCCCCCGAGGACAGCTTCATATCGCTGAACCGATACAGGTAGCGGAACTCCCCGCCCAGGTGGTCGTAGAGATCGTGCCCCACCAGGGCCCCCAGCGCCGCGCCTCCCTTGAATCCGGTGCTGGCGCTGCCGCTGGGGTTGGTCACCGTCAGGCTCTTGCTGATGCCGTAGCCGGCTACGCCCCCCAGCCGCCACTCCTGAGCCTGACAGCCGGAGGCCAGCGCCAGGGCGCAAACGAAAATGGATGGTCCGAGCCTTCGCATGGTTCCTCCTCCGCCCGGACCCTTACTTCACTACCCGCACGGTCAGGGTGGTCGAGGAACCGCCCTGAGTGATTTTCAGCGGCACCTCCATGCCCAGGGGCACCCAGTAGGGCACCTGGGCGTTGATCTGGTAGACTCCCACCTGCCCCGGCACCAGGCCGGCGTAGGCTATTGGCAAAGCCACCCCGCCCAGGCTCACCTCCGGCTGGATCAGGGCCTCGGCCAGCGGATCCGACGGCCCCGGATAGCCCGACTCGACTCCCGGCGCCGTCAGCCCCAGCCCGGTGGCGTAGATCACGATCCAGTCCTCGGGATGGATGGGGTTCGACAGCGTCACCAGCTCCCAGTTGGTGGCCCGCACCAGGGTGGGCAGGTCCTGGTCCGGCCCCGCCACCCCGCTGCGGAACACGCTCGGCGCGGCCGCCTGGATGACGAAGTTGTAGTTGTTGCTCACCCCGGCCGGGGTCCGTAACACCATGGTGGCGTTGCCGGCCACGTTGAAGGGCAACTGGGCGTTGATCTGGGTCGAGGACAGCAGAATCATGGGCACCAGCACCCCGTTGACCGTCAGGCAGCTCTCGGCCAGGGCGGTGGGCAGCGGCACCTCGCGGGTGGCCGCGTTGACCAGGCTCAGGTCCCGGCCCGTCACCACGATCAGCCCGCCCGGCGCTACCGCCTCGCTGCGGTCGGCGGCGTTCACAACCCGCTCGATGCGGGCCTCCGCTACCGCCGCGTCAAAACTCCACGACAGCACCGTGAAGCCCGAGGTGGTCAGGGCGATGATGGCGCTGCGGTTGGCCAGCGGCGCCAGCGTCCGCCGGAAGGTCGCCCCCGGCGTGGCCGGCTCGCTCAGCAGCGGCGCCTCGATCATGCGGGTCGAGCGGATGCTCCCTTGTGCCAGGTCCACCCGCTGGATCACCCCGGGCGAAGCCGCCAAGGCCGCCGTGGTCCGCAGCCCGTTCTGATCCAGCAGCGCGAAGCCGGAGGACTGCCCGGTGGCGCTCTCGAACTGTTGCACCGCCACCAGCGAGCCGTTCAGCAGATTCACATCCGCCACAAAGCGCTCGTCCGACAGCGCCGCAAAGGCCCCCGACAGCCCCTTGAAATCCTTCCGCGAGGCCACGAAGGTGTCCCCGTTGGCGTCGTAGAGCATTACCGTCCCATCGGCCTGGGCCACGAAAATCCTGGCCCCCGAAGGCGAGGCCGCCAGCACCGTGTTTACGTTGATCTTGTTCTCGTAGATCCCCAGCGTGGGCAGCGTCACCGCCAGGTGCGCGTACAGGTCCAGCACGTCGATCTGGTGGGCCGGACCCGCCACCCGCGAGGCCGCCAGAATCGCCCGCCCTGAGGAGGCGATCGAGCGCGGATAGTGTCCCGGCGGAAAGGCCACCGGCTCGAGCTGCTCCAGCCGGTCCAGGTCGTAGACGTTGGCCAGTTGCGAATCGTCGTTGCCTACCAGCAGGTACTGCCGGTCCAAGGTCAGGGCCATCTGGGTGGGCGTGTTGCCGGTGCGCAGGGTTCCGATCTGCTTGTAGGTGGCGCCGTCGAACACCAGCGCCTGGTTTTTGTCCTGCCGCAGAATGTAGAAGCGGTTGCGGGCCGGGTCCGCCAGCAGGTCCACCAGCTTGCCCGGCAGGTTGTAGATGGTTCCCCGCTGGTCCGGTTCCTTGTTGTTGATCAGCACTCGCACCGGGCTGGGCAGGTTCACCGCAGCCTGCGAGCGGATCTCGATCAGGGCCGCCTGGGTCCCCTGCTGGTTCTGGAACAGAGTGGGGTTGATGGACACCCGCACCCGCTGGGGCGTGGTCCCCGAGGCCGGCGAGACCGCCATCCCCCCTATCGACGGCACCAGGTTGAAGTCCGTGCGGCCCCCGCCCGGATCGACGATCTCGATTTCTTGAGTCATCGTCTTGCGGTCGCAGAAGTTCCCCCGAAACACCACGTCCTCCTGCGCCGAGGCCACCCGGGGGGCCTTCGATAGCGCCCCTACCGGCAGCACCGTCAGCCCGCTGTCGGAGATCGAGTACATCACCTCTCCGTTCGCACTCAGCAGGGATTTGCCGGCCAGGTTCTCGGGCAGTCGCAGCCGCTCCCGCACCGCCAGGTTGTCGGCCTCCGCCACCAGCAAGGTGGGCGGCGGCGCGGCCGCCGCCGTGGGCGGACTCTGCGGCGCCGTTCGACCACCGCTTCGTCAAACTGCAAGTACACCAGCCCCCGCGCCGAGTCGATGGCGTGGCTGCCGATGTTGAACTTCCCCGAGGCGTTGGGGAACTGCGCTAACAGTACGCCCCGCCGCGAGAACAGCCCCCAGCCGGTCAGATATAGGGAGCCGTCCTGGTTGACCGAGGTCACCCGCGGACCCAGCGGCGGCGAGGCCACCCAGCCTACCGCCGCCACCTGCTTGCTGTAGACGTTGTAGCGGAAGGCCACCGCCTGGTCGGCCGCCCCCATCTCGGCGATCCCGTATACCCACAGCCCGTCGCCGGAGGCCGCCAGCGAGGCCCGCACGATCTCCGGCGGAAAGGTCCCGGCCGGCACCGGCAGCAGCTTGGCCGTTACCCCCGCCACCGTCTCCAGGACCCGCGTGGTCCCGTTGGAGGGGTCCAGCAGCACGAAGTCCTGCATGGTGGCAATGAAGGCCAGGTTGTCCAGCCCGAAAGCCACCCCCAGCGGCGGCGACCCGAACGTGAAGGTCTGCTTCAGGTTGGAATTCAAGTCCAGCACCGTCACCGCGTTAGAGGGCGTGTTGGGCGCCTGGAAGTTCCCGTAGTGCGTCACCACCAGGTAGCGCCCGTCCGGCGACAGCGCCAGCGAGGCCGGCTGCGCCGCCACGTTCAGCGAGGTCTGCAACGTCTTGGTGGCCGTGGAAACCACATCCACCCGGTTGCCGGTGTAGTTGGCCACATACACCAGGCCCCGCTTTTCGTCCAGCGCCAGGTCCGAGCCATGCCCGCTGATCGGCACCACCGTCCCAAACGTGCCCGCCACCGCCACCGAACCCGGCAGCATCCACAGCAAATTCGCAATTAACCAGCGTGACAACTGGCGGAGAGAGCAGCAGCTCCTCCTCTTAGGTGAGAAGTTAGGTTGCATTAGCCTGCCTATAGTCGTGCTTCCTTCGAACGTGCAACATCTTGGAAGTCATTGTCAAGATTGAATTAGGCAGCAGTGGCTTGTTTACTAAAGTTAAATGGCGTGCGGGTGTCTGGCGGGGCTGCCTACTGCCGCGGCGCAGTCAGGAGGCTGGAGAGATCCTGGAGCAGTTGCTGCTCGGCGAGGGTGTACTTGCTGCGGAATTCGTCGCTGTTGATGCGGGCGCGACGGTCGGGATCGTCCATCAAGCGGAGTTGGCGGAATTCCTCGCCCACCAGTTTGCGCCGATCCTCGGGCAATTTGTTGAATCTTCCGAAGAGCTTTCTGGCGGCTTCCTGTTGCTGTGGTGGCAACTGGGCAAACATCTCCAGACGGCGGCGGAGCGTCTCGCGCTCCTGTGGTGGCAACTGGTCATACCGTTGCAGCCGCTCCTGGACCTGCTTTCTGCGCTCCGGGGGTAGGCGATCGAGGATGCGATTCCTCTGCTCGGGCGTCATGCGCTCCAGCCGGTCAAAAACGGTCTCGCCGGAGCCGAGGCGTCCGGCAGGCCCGTGGCCAGGGGGCGGGCCCGCGGGCCGGCCTGCGCGTGCTCCAGGCGGGGGCCGTCGGGGTTGGGCGGCGACGCTCGGAGCCAGCAAGGCCGATAGAGCTAGGATTAAGATTCTAAAGCGCATCTTCCTACATCGATTGCGATGCCCCGACTTCTGTCCGCGGGACGAGGTTGAGCTGCCTGAGCATGTCCAGGTCGTCCAGCGCCTTCTCGACCTGCTCGGCATCCACGGTTTCCACCTGGGCCTGCTTGGAGAGCTCGATCGAAGTAGGGGTCTGCACCAGAAACGCCACCACAACGACGGCGGAGGCCAAGGCCAGCGAGAGTGCCGGGCGGAGGTTCAGTGGAAGCCAAGGGCGCACCACCCGGTTCCAGAAGCTGCCGTGCTCCTCCTGCCCGATCCGGGCGTAGAGCCTCTGGTCGAAGTCCCCGGAGACCGGCACCGCCTCCCAGGCATCCAGAGCCGACCAGACCGACTGCTGGGCCTGGCCAAAAGCCCGGCAGGCCGCGCAACTCTCCATGTGCCGCTCCAGCACGGCCGAGGTTTCCGGATCCAGCCTGCGGGCACAGTAGGCCAGCAGCAACTCCGCATTCTCGCGTGACTGAACCGGGCACTCCATCGCTTCCTCCCTTCTAGGCCAGGTGCGCCAGCCGCCCACGCAGCGTCTCGTAAGCCCGGAACAGCAGCGACTTCACCGCCGACTCCGAGCAAATCAACACTCGTGCGATCTGGGAATATTCCATCTCCTCGTATTTGTGCATCAGCACCGCCGCGCGCTGCTTCTCGGGGAGACCCTGGATGGCATGCCGGACCTCCTCGAGCTTCACGTCATAGACCAAATCCTGCTCGACCGTGGGCCTTCGATCCGCAACCTGCCGGCCCAATGCCTCCGGGCTATCCTGGTCAAGACTTTCCTGACAGCGTTCACTCCGTCCGTCCCGCAAGCAATTGAGAGCCAGGTGCATGGCAATACGGAACAGCCAGGTGGTGAACTTGGCGGTCGGCTCGTAGCTGGAGCGAGCGCGGTAAACTCGCAGGAATACTTCCTGGGCAAGTTCCTCCGCGATAGCCTGGTTCAGGACCATCCGGTAGATGAAGTGGATCAGGGGCGCCCGATGCTTCTCCAGCAATAAGGCAAAGCTGGCCGCATCGCCTTCCTTGACCCGCAGCATCAGCTCGGCGTCCGGCTCCAACGCCGCCGCGGCCACCATAGTGTGATTAACCCGCTCACCCATCGAAGGTTGCGAAAAAAAGCCGCTGGCTGCCAGCCGCTGGCGGCTAGTGACTATTCCCCTCTCAACGAACGTTCCATCAATTCTCGGATAGCCTCGCGGGGAGACAGTCCTTGGTACAGGACGCGGTACATCTGCTCGGTAATCGGCAGATCCACTTGATATTTTCGCGCTAATCCGACGGCGGCGTCAGTAGTTCGGATGCCTTCCGCCACCATGCGCATGGAAGCGAGGATATCGGCAAGCTTGCGGCCTCGGCCTAACTCGATGCCCACCATACGGTTGCGGCTGAGTTCGCCGGTGCAGGTGAGGACCAGGTCGCCGAGTCCGGCCAGTCCGGCCAGTGTCGCGGGGCAGCCGCCGAGGGCCACCGCCAGACGGGTGATCTCGACCAAGCCGCGGGTGATCAACGCGGCGATGATGTTGCTGCCCAGACCCAGACCCCGGCAGACGCCAGCCCCGATAGCGATCACGTTCTTCAGCGCCGCTCCCATCTCGACCCCGACCGGGTCCTGGTTGGTGTAGACGCGGAAGGTGGGGCTGGAGAATGCGAGCTGGATGGTTTCCGCAAGCAGGGCGTCAGTGGAGGAGATAACCAGGGCAGTCGGTTCACCGCGCGCCACTTCCGGCGCAAAGGTGGGTCCGGACAGCGCGGCCACCCGGGGCGCGAACCGGGCGCTCACCACCTCTCGGATCACTTCCGACATGCGCAACAGCGTGTTGTTCTCGAGGCCCTTGGTAGCGCTGACGAAGAGCATGGAAGGGTCCAGCCAGGAAAGCATCTCCGAGCAGACTGCCCGCACGACATGGGACGGTGTCGCGCTGAGCACGACCTCGGCGCTTTCCAAGGCCGCGCGGAAATCCGTCACGATCCGGATCTTGTCGGGCAGGCGCAGCCCGGGCAGGTAAAGGTCGTTCTCCCTGGCGCTGCGCATGCGCTCGGCCAGGTCCTGCTCGTAAACCCAAAGGGACACGTCAGAAAAGCGGGGGGATAGAATGATTGCCAGGGCCGTGCCCCAACCCCCGCCACCGATGATGGCAAGCCGCCTCAGGATCGCCGGCCTCCCAACGAGAGGACGCTTTCGGTACCATCCCGGAGCCGCGTGATGTTCTCCTTGTGCCGCCAGACGACGAAGGCAGCGGCCAGAATGGCAGCAGTCTGAACCGGCCAGGGCGGGTGAGCGATCAGCCAGGCCGCCAAGGGGAACGAGACCGCGCCCACCATTGAACCCAGCGAGATGAACCGCGTACGGGCAACCACCACAAAGAAGATGAGCAGGGCCACCGCCACGGCCAGCGGCGCCAGATACAGGGAGGCTCCGACGAAGCTTGCTACCGCCTTGCCGCCCTTGAATTTCAGAAAGGCCGGGAAGGCGTGCCCGGCCATGACGGCCAGGGCGGCGGTGCTGATCCACAATGGATCTCCACCCGTGAGGAGCGCAGCCAGCCAGACCGCCAGATAGCCCTTCCCGATATCCAGCAGCAGCGTCACTATCCCCAGCCATCGCCCGGTGGCGCGCAGGACGTTGGTCGCGCCGATGTTCCCGCTGCCCATGGACCGCACGTCCCGCCCGGTCTTCCATTTGACCAGCAAGAACCCGAACGGAATCGCGCCTAGCAGATACGCCATCAGTAAAACCAGAGCGGGTCTCATAGACTCGTGAAGAGGAATTCCGAAAGCTGGGTGTATAGGGAACCCGAGGGTGTCAGTGTGCTTTGGTAAAGGTAGAAGCGGTCGGCAGTGAAAGCGCCGAACTCGACGGAGGCGAGATTGGCGATGGCCTGCTGCAAGCCGTTTAGGGGAACCGGTTCCTTGATGCGGGCCAGTGTCAAGTGCGGGGAGAAGGGTCGATTCTCCGGAGGCACGCCCAACCGGCTGAGGGCGCGGTCGGTGTCGCGCGCCAGTTCCGCCAAAGCCGGCGGCGCCTGCACGCCGGCCCAGAACACGCGCGGCGAGCGGGCGTTGGGAAAGAAGCCCAATTCGCGGACGTCGATCGGGATGGGCTGACGCTCGGTCAGGCCGCGCAGCGCGGCTTTCAATTCTTCCAGCCGCTCCTGGGGCCATTCCCCGATGAACTTCGTGGTGAGGTGCAGGTTCGCAGGCAGGCTCCAGCGGATGCGCGCGGTGGGGCGCAGGTGTGCGACCAGCCGCTCGAGGTTCGCAATGACTTGCTGCGGGAGGTCTATAGCAACAAACAGGCGCATTGACGTACAGTTAATTGTCGAACGAATTCTTGCGGCTTGCAATGGAGTGGCGCCAGATCGAGCGAGAGACAGAAATCCTGCCGGAATCGTTCTATGCGCGGCCGACCGTGGAGGTGGCGCGCGACTTGCTCGGCAAGATCCTGGTGCATGGCCAGACGGCCGGGCGGATCGTCGAGACGGAAGCCTACCTGGGCCTAAAGGATCTGGCGGCGCACGCCTCGCGGGGCATCACCGCGCGCACGCGGGTGCTGTTTGGGCCGCCTGGGCGGGCCTACGTGTATTTCATCTACGGGCAATACGAGTGCCTGAACCTGGTGGCTGAGGCCGAGGGCATCCCCGGCTGCGTGCTGATCCGGGCGCTGGAGCCGCTGGCGGGAATCGCGCTCATGCGGCGGCGCCGGCCGGCGGCCCGCTCGGTCGAGGTCCTGGCCTCGGGGCCCGGCAAGCTGACCCTGGCCATGGGCATCACCCGGCGGCACTACGGCGCCCAGGTCACGCGCGGGGCCCTGACGGTCCGGCGCTGGAAGAACGCGCCGGGATTCGAGGTCCTCGCCACGCCTCGCATCGGGATCCGCCACTGCGCCGACTGGCCGCTACGCTTCCTGATCGCCGGGAACCGGTGCGTGAGCCGACGGACAAGCTGAAGCTCGCTGCACCTAAGGTTTAGCCGCCAATCTCACGATATAGAACGGGGAGGCGCTCGACTGTCCATGCCCCAGTTCGCGACTAAGCATTTCGGAATCATTGAGTTCGAAGGCGACGCGGGGTTCGAGTTTCCCTGCGGCCTGCCCGGCTTCGAGCAGGAGAGGCGATTCCTCCCCATCGAGCAGCCGGGCACAAAACCCATCGTCTTCCTCCAGAGCCTGACCCGGCCGGAGCTTTGCTTTATGACCCTGCCCGTGCCGGTGGTCGAGCCGAGCTATCAGCTTGCGGTGGCCCCCGAAGACCTCCGCATTCTGAGTCTGCCTGAGGACCGGCAGCCGGAAATCGGTTCGGGAGTCCTGTGCTTAGCGATCATCTCGGTGGCTGAAGACAGGCCACCGACGGCCAACCTGCTGGCGCCCATCGTGGTCAATTTGAAGACCCGCCAGGCTGTGCAGGCCATCCAGGTCGAATCAGGCTATTCCCATCAGCACCTGCTGGTTGCCGCATCCGGGGAGGGCGCATGCTCGTGATCCGCCGGCGCCCTGGGGAATCGGTCTTGATCGGAGGCGATGTCGAGGTCGAGGTCATTGACATCGGGCTGACCCGGGTGAAACTCGGCATCACCGCGCCCAAAGAGATTGTAGTTTTGCGCAAGGAGGTTAGGCTTACGCGGGAGGAAAACCTGGCCGCGGCCCGGGGACTGGCGCCGGAGAAGCTGGTCGAGCTGGCGGCCAGATTCCGCCGTTGAGGGCAGCCAAGCGATAGAGGGATTGCTTCACCCATGACCGCAACCGAGCCGGACCTCCCTACCGCCCTTCAACACCACCGGGCCGGCAGGCTGGGAACTGCCGAGGGAATCTACCGCGAGATCCTGGCTCAGGATTCCAATCACGCTGACGCGCTACACCTGCTGGCCCTGATCGCCTACCAGTCGAGGCGGGTGGAGGAGGCGCTGCGCTTGATGGATCGCGCCATCCGCGCCAACCCGGACGCAGCAGTCTACCGCAGCAACCTGGGGAGTATGTTGCAGGGGCTGGGACGCACCGCAGAGGCCATCCAGCGGTTTGGCGAGGCCTTGCGCCTCAAGCCGGACTATGTCGAGCCGCACCTGTACTTGGGGAACCTGGCCCTCCAGCAGGGCCGCTGGGAGGAGGCCATCCAGTCCTATCGGCGGGCCATCGAGCTGAAACCGGACTACGCCCAGGCCCACAACAACCTGGGCAACGTCCGCCTGAAGCAGGACCGCCTGGAAGAAGCCGAGGCCTGCTTCCGCGAGGCTTTGCGCCTTCAGCCCGACCTGGCTGAGGCGCATCTTAACTTGGGGAACGTTCACGCCCGTCAGGGCCACTCGAATGAGGCCGTGGCCTGTTTCCGTCAGGCCGCGCGGCTGAAGCCGGACTACGCGGAGGCGCACAACAACCTGGGAAACGCGCTACGGGAGCAGGGGCGTCTGGAAGAGGCCCTGGGCTGTTTGCGCCGGGCCCTCGATCTGAAACCGGATTTTGCGGAAGCCCGGCTGAACCTGGGCGCAGTGCTCGAAGACCAGAACCGGCTCGAGGAGGCGGCCGAGTGCCTGCATCAGCTTCTGCGGTTCAAACCGAACTACGCGCAGGCTCTGAACAACCTGGGCAGCGTGCTCAAGAAACTGGGGCGTCTGAAGGAGGGCCTGGACTGCCTCCAGCGCGCGCTACGGCTGAAACCTGACCTGGCGGAGGCCCACAACAACGTGGGCGCGGTCCTCGAACAGATGGGCCGGTGGGAGGAAACCGTGGCCTGTTATCAAGAGGCGCTGCGCTGGCAGCCGGACTTTGTCGAGGCGCACATGAACCTCTCGATGGCCTGGCTGCTGCTGGGGGACTTCGAACGCGGCTGGCGGGAATACGAGTGGCGGTGGAAAAAGAAAGGGACTCCGCCACGCCCCTGCGGGCGCCCGCTGTGGGACGGTTCGCCGCTGGAGGGCCGCACCATCCTCCTCCAGGCCGAACAAGGTCTAGGCGATACGGTCCAGTTCATCCGCTACGCTGCGGTGGTTAAGGAACGAGGCGGCAGGGTGGTGTTCGAATGCCAGCCCCGCCTGGCGCCATTGTTCAAGAGCGTGCGTGGCGTGGACCGGCTGATTTGCCCGAGCGACCTGCTGCCCGAGTGCGACGTCTACGCCCCCCTGCTGAGCCTGCCGCTGATCTGCCGCACCTCGCTGGACAGCATACCCTGCCAGGTCCCGTACCTCGAAGTCGATCCCGGCCTGGTGGAGGTCTGGCACCGACGGATTGGCGATTGTGGAGGCCGGAGGAAGGTGGGCATCGTCTGGGCGGGCAACCCCGACCACAAGAACGAGCGCATTCGCTCGATGCTGCTGGCTCAGTTTGCGCCGCTGTCGGAGCTTCCGAATCTGGCCTTGTTCGCGCTGCAAAGAGGCGCCCAGGCCAAGGAACTCCCATCAGCGCCGCCGGGCCTGAAGATAACCAATCTGGAAGAGGAAGCCGGCCAGATCACCGATACGGCTGCGGCGATCATGTGTCTGGACCTGGTGATCGCGGTGGACACCATGGTGGCGCATCTAGCCGGGGCATTAGGCCGGCCGGTGTGGCTGCTGCTGCCGTTTGCCCCGGATTATCGCTGGATGCTGGGCCGGGAAGACAGCCCCTGGTATCCCACCATGCGTCTGTTCCGGCAGCCCGGTCACCGGGACTGGCTGGCGGTGATGGCCCAGGTGGCCGAGGAGTTGCGACATGGCGACGGCCTCTGAAGCTGATGTGCTGCATCGCACCGGAATCCAGGCCTCGGAACGCGGCGAGCACCAGGCGGCGCTGGCGGCCCTGAGCCGCGCTATCGCGCTCGATCCTTCTCAGTGCTGGTATCACAACGATCTCGGCAACGCCCTCCAGAGAATGGGCCGCATCCCCGACAGCCTGCTCTGCTATCAGGAGGCGCTGCGGCTGGCGCCGGGCTGCGCCGAGGCATACAACAATCAGGGCAGCGCCTACCTTCGCCTGGAAAGGCGCCAGGAGGCCATCGCGAGCTTCCTGAAGGCCATCGAGCTCAAGCCGGATTACCCGGACCCCTACAACAACCTCGGCAATGTGCTTCAGGCGCAGGGACACCTGATGGATGCCGCCTCGTGCTATCGCGAGGCGCTGGCCTTGCGTCCCGATTTTGCGGAGGCCTGGCACAACCTGGGCAAGGTTTTCGAGGTGGGGCGTTCGCTGGAGGATGCGCTGACCTGTTACGAGGAGGCCCTACGCATCCGGCCGCGCTTCGCCGAGGCCCACATCAGCCGGGCCATGACCTGGCTGTTGATGGGGCATTTCGAGCAAGGCTGGGAGGAATACGAGTGGCGCTGGCAAGGCAACGAGCTGCCGAGACGGGAGTTCGCCCAGCCGCGCTGGGACGGATCCCGGCTGGATGGCAGCAGGATCCTGCTTTACGCCGAGCAGGGGCTGGGAGACACGCTCCAATTCCTACGTTTTGTCCCTATGGTCCGGGAAGCGGGGGGAAGAGCGATTGTGGAGTGCCAGGCGCGCCTGGCGCCGCTGGTCGAAACGATGCCCGGCATCGAGGCGGTGATCGCGGCCGGCGCTCCGCTGCCGCCTTTCGATGTCCAAGCGCCGTTATTGAGCCTGCCGAGAATCTTTCGCACGACGCTGGAAACCATCCCGACGCCGGCCCGTTTTCAAGTGGACGGCGGGCGCCTGACGGCCATGAAAAGACGGCTGGGCCGGGCGCGCCGCAAGATCGGACTGGTCTGGGCCGGCAACCCCGTCCATCGCGACAACCCGTACCGTGACCGGTCGGTGGGGCTGGCCAGTTTTGCGCCGCTGGCGCAGGTTTCCGGGCTGGCGTTGTTCAGCTTGCAGCGCGGGCCGGAGGCGGCTCAGCTCTCTTCTGCACCGCCGGGGCTGAAGATCAGCAATCTCGAGGCGGAGTCCACCCAGATCATGGACACGGCGGCCGCCATCATGAATCTGGACCTGGTGATTTCGGTTGACAGCATGGCGCCGCACCTGGCCGGGTCGCTGGGCAAGCCGGTCTGGGTGCTGCTGCCCTTCGCTTCGGAATGGCGGTGGCTGCTGGAGCGGGAGGACAGCCCGTGGTATCCCAGGGTACGCCTGTTCCGGCAACCCCGTCCGGGGGACTGGGCGGAGGTGATGAAGCGAATCCTGGAGGCGCTCGATGCTCCGCGCTAGAGCGGACCTCGGCGCGGCCGTCGAGCATCACCAGGCCGGCCGTTTCGCTGAGGCCGAGGCCATCTACCGGGAGATCCTAGCGGCGGATGCCTCCAACGCCGATGCGCTGCACCTACTGGGAATGCTCTCCTCCGAGATGGGGCGGCACGAGACTGCGCTCGGTTACATCGCCCGCGCCATCACGCTCAACCCTGCGCCCTGGTACTATCACAGCAACCTGGGCAATGTCTTTCAGACCTTGGGCCGATATCCAGAGGCTATCCTGTGCTACCAGGAAGCGCTGCGGCTGGACCAGGAAAACGCCCAGCCCTACTACAACCTGGGCAACGCGCTGGCCCGGTCGGGCGCTCATGAGGATGCCATCACCGCCTACCGTGAGGCGCTGCGCCGGGACCCCGCCAACGCCCAGGCGCACGGCAATCTGGGGAGCGCCCTGGCGAACCTGGGGCGCTTCCAGGAGGCTGTGGCCTGCCTCCAGGAAGCCCTCCGGTTGAAGCCGGACGATGCGGAGTTCGTCAACAACCTGGGGACGGCGCGGGAGGGGATCGGCCGGCGCAGCGAGGCTCTGCTGTGCTACCGGCGCGCGGTCGAGCTCAAAGCCGACTACGCGGAGGCCTACGCCAACCTGGGCCGGTTGCTGCTGGAGGAGCGCCGGCCGGAAGAGGCCCGGGCCTGTCTCGAACAAGCGATCCAGTTGAAACCGCAGATGCCGCAGCCGCACAACAACTTGGGCGCCGTGCTGGAAGCGCAGGGGCGGTGTGAGGAAGCCGTGGCCTGCTACCGCCAGGCCCTGCGGCTGGATCCCGGGCACGCTCCCGCTCACAACAATCTCGGTAATGTGTTGCGTTCTCAGGGACGCCCCAGGGAGGCGGCGGCCTGTTACGAGACGGCCCTGGAATCGCAGCCCGACTACGCCGAAGCGCACTGGAATCGCGCTCTGGCTCTGCTGGTGACGGGCGATTTCGAGGCGGGCTGGCAGGAGTACGGCTGGCGGTTGAGACTCAAGGGGCTGGCGCCACGGCAGTTTCCCCAGCCAGTCTGGGATGGCTCTGCGCTCGGGGGCCGCACCATTCTGTTGCACGCCGAGCAGGGCCTGGGCGACACCCTCCAGTTCATCCGCTACGCGCCCCTGGTGAAACAATCCGGCGGCAGGGTGCTGCTGGAGTGCCAGGCCCCGCTGGCGCCACTGCTGGAAACCGTCCGGGGCGTCGATCAGGTCATTCCGGCCGGGTCGCCTCTGCCGGATTTCTACGTGCAGGCGCCGTTGCTCGACCTGCCGCAGATCTTCGGCACAGCACTGGCCACCATTCCCGCTGAGGTTCCCTACCTGGTCGGCGATCCGAAACGGGTGGCGAGGTGGCGGCGGAGGATCGTCCGGCCGGGTAAGCGGGCGATCGGGCTGGTGTGGGCCGGCAATCCCGCCCACACGAACGACCGCAACCGCTCGCTGCGGCTGTCCTGCTTCGCCCCGCTGGCGCGACTTCCAGCAGTACGCCTGTTCAGCTTGCAGAAGGGCCCCCAGGCGACGGAGCTGCTGGCTCCGCCGGCGGGCCTGCGGTTGAGAGATCTGGGCCAGGAGCTGGCGGATTTCGCCGAGACCGCGGCCGTTATTCTGAACCTGGATCTCGTCATCACAGCCGACACGGCAGTGGCCCACCTGGCTGGCGCGCTGGCGCGGCCGGTGTGGACGCTGCTGCCGTTCGCGCCGGATTGGCGCTGGTTGCTGGACCGCGAAGACAGTCCCTGGTATCCCACCATGCGCCTGTTCCGGCAGCCGCGCCCGCGAGACTGGGCGGCGGCGATCGAAAAAGTCAGGGAGGCCTTAGCAGATGCCCACCATTGCTGAAGCGCTCATGCAGGGCTTGGAACACCACCGGGCTGGCCGCCGCTCGGACGCCGAGGCGATCTATCGCGCGGTCCTGGCCAGCGATCCCCGGAATGCCGACGCGCTGCACCTGCTGGGGATGCTGTCCTACGAGGCGGGCAGACATGAGGCCGCAACAGCCCTGATTGCCGAGGCTATCCACGCCAACCCCCGCGTCGCCGCCTTTCACAGCAACCTGGGCAACGTGCTGGAGGCGCGCGGCGAACTGGGAGACGCGCTGCTGTGCTTCGAGCAGGCCCTGCGGCTGGAGCCGGACTACCCCGAGGCCCACGTCAACCTGGGCAACACGCTGCAACGATTGGAGCGTTTCGAGGAAGCGGTGGCGCAATACCGCCAAGCGCTCTTGCTGAGTCCCTGCTGCGCCGAGGCCCACAACAACCTGGGCAACGCTCTGCGGGCCCGGGTCAGCTCCCCGAGGCCATTGCCTGCTTCGAACGGGCCCTCGAGCTCAAGCCGGATTACGCCGAGGCCTACTCGAACCTGGCTACTGTTTTTCGTGACCAAGATCGCTTGCAGGAAGCCGAACGCCACTACCGCCAGGCGTTGCGGCTGAATCCAGACTTGGCGGAAGGCTATTCCAACCTGAGCGCCGTGCTGCTGCGGCAGGAACGCTTCGAGGAGGCCGAAGCCGCCTGCCGCGAGGCGTTAGCCAGGAAGCCCGGCCTGGCCGACGCCCTGGCCAATTTGGGCGCCATCCTGCTGAAGCTCGGGCGGCGCGAGGAAGCGGAAGCGGCGTGCCGCCAGGCGCTGGAGAAATGCCGGAATCATCCCGAGGCCTTGAACAACCTGGGCAATGTGCTGTTGGAACTGGGCCGGATCGACGAAGCCGTGGCGGCTTATCGGGAAGCGCTGCGCAGCAGGCCCGCCCACGCCGACGCGCACTACAATCTGGGCAACGCGCTCACGGTCCAGCAACGATTCCAGGAAGCGGCCGCCAGCTACCGTCGGGCGGTCCAGCTAAAGCCGGATGCCGCCAACGTTCACTGGAACCTGGCGCTGGTCCTGCTCCAGATGGGGGATTTCGAACAGGGCTGGCGGGAATACGAGTGGCGGTGGAAGAGGAAGGAGACGCCGCTTCGCGCTTTCCAACAGCCTTTGTGGGATGGTTCGCCGCTGGAGGGCCGGACCATCCTGCTGTACGGCGAACAAGGTCTGGGCGACACGATTCAATTCATCCGCTACGTGCCGCTGGTGAAGCAGGCTGGCGGGTCGATCGTGGTGGAAAGCGCGCCGGAACTGGCGCCGCTGCTGGGGGGCCTCCGGGGCCTCGACCGACTGGTGAGTGCGAGCGCGCCGTTGCCGGACTTCGCGGTGCACGCGCCCCTGCTCAGCCTGCCCCGCCTGTTCGGCATCCGGCTGAAGACGATTCCGAACCAGGTCCCCTATCTGGCGGTCGAGCCGCACCGCGTGGAGGTCTGGCGGCGGCGGCTCGCGGAAAAAAAGCGCTTCAGACTAGGCCTGGTCTGGGCCGGGAACGCCAGCCACCCCAACAACCAGAACCGCTCCTTCACGCCGGACCAGTTCGCGCCGCTGGAGGGAATTCCGGGGGTGGAGTTCTTCAGCCTGCAAAAGGGGCCGGAGGCCGAGCAGCTCGATATGGCTCCGCCGGCCATGGGGATTACGAACCTTGCGGCCGAGGCGAACGACCTGGAGGACCTGGCCGCCATCGTCATGAATCTCGACCTGGTGATCACGGTCGATACGTTGATGGCGCACTTGGCGGGGGCGCTGGCCAGGCCGGTGTGGACGCTGCTGAGCTTCGTCTCGGACTGGCGCTGGCTGAACGATCGCCAGGACAGCCCGTGGTATCCAACCATGCGCCTGTTCCGGCAGACGCGCCTGGGAGACTGGAGGGCGGTGATGGAGCGGGTCAGGGAGGCAATCGAGAATGCCCGAGGTGCTTGAAATCCTCCAGTCGGCGCTCGAACACCAGCAGGCCGAGCGGCTCGAGGAAGCCGAGGCGCTCTACCGCGAGGTGCTAGCGCGCGATCCGGAGAACGCCGATGCGCTGCATCTGCTGGGCGTGCTGGCCTGCCAGTCACAGCGGCACGAGCTGGCGCTGGCCTGGATCGCCCGGGCCATCGCCCTGAACCCGTCCGCCTCGTTCTATCACAACAACCTGGGCAACGTGCTTCAGGAGCTGGGCCGCTTTGAAGAAGCGATCCTGTGCTATCAGGAGGCGCTGCGGCTGGAGCCCGACTACGCCGAGGCCTGTTCCAATCTGGGCAACGCCCTGACCAGGCTGGGGCGGTACGAGGAAGCCGTGGCGAGCGCGCTGGAGGCGCTGCGTCTGAAGCCGGATTATGCCGCCGCCTACACCAATCTCGGCTGCATTCTTCAGGCGCTGGGGCGCGTCGAGGAGGCCGTGGCCTGCCACCAGGAGGCCCTGCGCCTCCAATCCGATCACGTGGACGCTCACATGAATCTGGCGGCGGCCTTGCTGCTATTGGGAGACTTCGAGCGCGGCTGGGAGGAGCACGAGTGGCGCTGGAAAAAGAAGGAATCCCCTCCTCGCGGTTTCCCCCAGCCTCTGTGGGACGGGTCTCCGCTGGGGGGACGGAAGATTCTGTTGTATGCCGAACAAGGCCTGGGCGACACCATCCAGTACGCCCGCTATGGGGCCCCAGTCCGGCGGAAAGGGGCATCCGCGGTAGCGGTGGAGTGCCAGCCGCGCCTGGCGCCATTGCTCGAGACGGTGCGAGGAGTAGACCTGGTCATCCCCGCGGGGTCGCCCTTGCCGGACTTCGACGTCCACGCGCCGCTGCTCAGCCTGCCGCGGATCCTCCGGACCACTCTGGAGACCGTTCCGGCCGAGGTCCCGTACCTCTGGGTAGACCGGGCTCGCGTCGCGACCTGGGGCCGCCGAATGGCTGACGCGCACGAGTTGAGAGTGGGGCTGGCGTGGGGCGGCAATCCGGATTACGGGAATGACCGGAATCGTTCCATCCCGCTGGAGGCTTTGGCACCCCTGGCGGGCGTCCCGAATGTCGATTTCTTCAGCCTGCAAAGGGGGCCGGCCGCAGCCCAGCTTCGATCCCCGCCGGAGGGATTTCGCATCACCAACCTGGAAGAGGAAGCCAACTCGGTCACCGATACCGCCGCGGCGATCCTGAATCTGGACCTGGTGATCGCGGTGGACACCATGGTGGCGCATCTGGCCGGAGCATTGGGGCGACTGGTCTGGATCCTGCTGCCGTTTGCACCCGACTGCCGCTGGCTGCTCCATCGCAACGACAGTCCCTGGTACCCCACCGCGCGCCTGTACCGGCAACCCCGTCCGGACAATTGGCAGGCCGTCATCGCAGAAGTCAAGGAGGCTTTGGAGAGCAGATGTCGTCAGTCAAGAAAGTCCTGAAACAGGCCCTGGCGTACCATCAAAGCGGGGATCTGGAACGGGCCGAGGCCGGCTACGACCAGGTTCTGTCGCGCGATCCGAACAATGTGGACGCGCTGCATTTGCTGGGCATGCTCGCGCAACAGGCGGGCCGCTCGCAAGAGGCTGCCGACTACATCGGCAGAGCCGTCCAGTTGAATCCCGCGGTGGCTCCCTTTCACAACAATCTGGGCACCGTGCTTCAGTCGCTGGGCCGGCTGGATGAAGCTATCCGGCGCTACGAAGAAGCGATTCGCCTGGCGCCCGACTACCCCGAGCCGCAGGTCAATCTCGGCAACCTCCTTCAGACGCAGGGCCGCCACCGGGAGGCCGTGGAGCGCTATCGCCAAGCGCTCCAGCGCAGACCGGATTTCGCCGAAGCCCGGAGTAATTTGGGTAACGCCTTGAGCGCCCTGGGAGAATTCGAGGAAGCCGCGGCGTGCTTCCGGGAGGCGCTGCGGCTGAAACCCGCCTACGCCGAGGCCTGGCTGAACCTGGGCGCTGCGCTGGACGCACGAGGTGAACTCGAAGATGCCATCTCCTGCTGCCGCGAGGCCCTGCGCTTGAACGGAGAGCTTCCGGAGGCGCATCGCAACCTGGCCGCACTGCTGCTGAAACAGCAGCGGTTCCAAGAAGCCGAAGCCTGCTGCCGGGAAGCGATCCGGCGCAGGCCGCAGTACCCGGAGGCCCACAACAACCTGGGGAACGCGCTCCAGGAGCAGGGCCGGCTGGAGGAGGCCAGCGTCTGCTACCAGGAGGCGTTGCACTTGAACCCCGATTTCGCGGAAGCCCACAACAATCTGGGCAACTTGCGGCAGATCGAAGAGCGGCTGGAGGAAGCGGCGGCCTGTTACCGGGAAGCCATACGCCTGCGGCCGGACTTCGCCAAAGCCTGGGGCGGGCTGGTGGATGTGCTGCTCAAGCAGCGCGCTTACCAGGAGGCGGCGCACGCCTGCCGCGAGATGCTGCGC
>CAVRZY010000194.1:0-6914 GCA_963725415.1 uncultured Acidobacteriota bacterium
GCCCCCACCCCGGAGTGGGACCGGGAACGCTCCCACGACCGTTTGTGGAGCTGAGATGCCAATCGAACGTCGCTCCTTCCTTTCAGCCCTGCCCGCGGCCGGAGTCCCGCTTCCGGCTGCCGCGCAGGCCGTCGAGAGCCGTGCGCCCCGCAATCTTCAGATCACCGATCTCAAGGTCGTCGTCACCAACCCCTCCCAGGGACCCACGGGCAACTACGTGCTGGCCAAGGTGGTGACCAACCAGCCGGGCCTCTACGGCTGGGGCGACGCCACCTGCACCGGCAGCGAGCTGGCCGTGGCCAAGTTCCTCGAAGAGCACCTCCGCCCGGCTCTTCTCGGCCGCAATCCGATGCGCCTTGAGGACATCTGGCAGACCCTGTTCTTCCTCCCCTACTACCGCTCTGGTTCCGTCCACATGTCCGCCCTCAGCGGTATCGATATGGCCCTCTGGGACATCAAGGGCAAGGTGGCCGGCCTCCCGGTTTACGAACTGCTCGGGGGAAAGACCCGCGACCGCCTGCTCATCTATGCCAGCACCGGCGGGCGCAACTTCCAGGAAGTCGAGGAGGGCGCGCGGCGCCTCATGTCTCGCGGCTACAAGGTGATCAAGGTCCAGGTCCTCACCCCTGGCCTCGATTCCGGCTACGCTGTGCCGGCCTCGGAACGCCAGCGCGCGGCCACCCAGAAGGCTTACCAGGCCGGCGTCGCCCCCACCGAAGTCTGGGAGCCGGGGCCTTACGTCCGCACCCTCCCCAAACTCTTCGAGCATCTTCGCAAGACCCTCGGCGAGGAGATCGGCCTGCTGCACGATATACACGAGCGCATCGAGGCGCATCAGGCCGTCCCCCTGGCTAAGGCCCTCGAACCCTACAACCTTTTCTATCTCGAAGACCTCCTCCGCCCCGAGCACCTGGATACCTTCCGCCTGGTCCGCCGCCAGGCCGCCACTCCCCTGGCTATGGGCGAAATCTACACCGGGCACCAGGACGGCCTGTTCCTCATCACCGAGCACCTGATCGATTACCTCCGCCACGACCTCTGCCACGTCGGCGGTATCACCAGCGGAAAGAAAATCGCCATCATCGCCGAACCCTACGGCATCCTCACCGCCTGGCACGGCCCCAGCAATATCTCACCCGTGGCCCACATGGCCAACGCCCACGTCAGCTTCTCGGTGCCCAACTTCGGAATCCAGGAGTACTCGGTGGGCTGGCCCGAAGCCGTCCGCGAGGTCTTCTCCGCCACCCCTACCTATCAGGACGGTTCCATCGATATCAACGACTCCCCCGGCCTGGGCATCGACGTCAACGAAGCCGCCGCGGCCAAGTATCCCTACTTGCGCCGCCTCCGGCCCACCATCCGCCGCCGCGACGACTCGGCCTGGCCATACTGACATGACCCACAAGGAACGCCTCCTCACCGCTCTCAACCACCAGGAACCCGACCGCGTCCCCATCTGCGCCTGGTACACCCCCGAGGCCGAAAAGAAAATGCTGCATCACCTGGGCGTCGATTCCGATCAGGTCGAAACCTACAAAGCCGCTGGCGCCCCGCTTCCCATCCTCATGGACCACGATTTCCTCATCTCCTGGATGGGACCCTGCACCGGCTACTACTCCAGGCCCGACCGCGAATACGCCGACGAGTGGGGCATCGGCTGGAAATGGTTCGACCATCCCTCCGGCGGCGCCTACACCGAGATGGTCCGCCATCCCCTGGCCGCCATCAAAGACCCCACCGAATTCAGCATGCCCGATTTCTCCCGCGAGGACCGCTACGACGGCGCCCGCCAGCTCCTTCAGCAATACGGCGACGAGTACGGCATCATGGCCGGCCTGGCCTGCACACTGTTCGAGCTGGCCTGGTACCTGCGCGGCCTCGAGCAGGTCCTCATGGACCTCGTTACCGATAAGGACTTCGTCCACGCCTACTTGGACAAGCTCATGAGCTGGATCGAAGTGGCCGGAAGGAAATTCGCCCGTCTGGGCGTTGACATCATCTGGATCGGCGACGACGTGGGCGCTCAGAACCGCATGCTCATCTCGCCGGAAGCCTTCCGCGAATTCCTCAAGCCGCGCTACGCCAGACTCTTCGCCGAGTGGAAGGGCATCAACCCCAGCGTCAAAATCGCCTTCCATTCCGATGGCTACTGCTGTCCCATCATCGGAGACCTGGTCGAGATCGGCCTCGACATCCTCAATCCCATCCAGCCCAAATCCATGGATCCGGCGAGAGTCAAGAAGGATTTCGGCAAGCGCCTTACTTTGTGGGGAACCGTGGACATCCAGGAGGTGCTCCCGTTTGGTACCATCCAAGACGTGACCAACGAGGTCAAGCTGCGCCTGCGCACGGCCGGCCCCGGCGGGGGACTCATCATCGCCCCGGCCCACAACATTCAGTCGGAAGTCCCCCTGGAAAACATCCTGGCCTTTTACGCCACGGCCAAGCAGTACGGCCGCTACCCGATCCACGCCTAAGGAGCCTCGTCATGCAAGACCGAATAACCGCCGCCCTGTTGACCACTGCCCTGGCCGTCGCCGGCTGGGCGCAAGAAGCTAAGAAGCCCGAACTCACCGCCGAACAGGTGATCGAGAAGTCCATCGAAGCCACCGGCGGACGTAAGGCCATCGAAAAGACCACTAGCATCGTGGCGAAAGCTGCCGTCCAGATCGGCCCCCAGCGCGCACCCGCCACTCTGGAGCTTTACGCTAAAGCTCCCAACAAGCGCCTGGTCGTGACCAACATCGAAGGCTTCGGAGAGGTACGCCAGGGATGCGACGGCAAGGGGGCCTGGTCCCAGGACCCCGTCCGCGGCCTCGTTGTGCTCGAGGGCGCCGAGCTGGCCCAAGCCCAACTCGAAGCCACCTTCAATGCCGAACTCAAGTGGCAGGAACTCTATCCCAAGGTCGAGCTGACCGGCAAGGAAAAGGTCGGCGAACGGGATGCCTACGTCATCCGCTTCACTCCCAGCTCCGGCAAGCCCGTCACCCGTTATTTCGACGCCCAGACTTTCCTCGGGCTCCGCTACGTGGCCACACGCGACACCCCGCAAGGCCCCATGGAGATCCAGGTTGATTCCTCAGACTACCGCGATGTGGATGGCCTCAAAGTCCCATTTCAGCTAAAGCAAATCACGCCCGTCGCAGAAGTCCTCGTCACACTTACCGAGATAAAAAACAACGTCCCCATCGACGACGCCAAATTCGCGAAACCAGCACAATAGATCTTGTCTCCTTTGCGCCTTCGCGCGGTCCTTTGCGTCTTTGCGCGAAACTACAGCGCCTTCCACACCAGCAGCGCCACTCCCGCGATGAGCCCCAGCAGCGCCTGATACTCCTTGTTTCTCCAATAGAGCTCCCACCGGAACGACTGGTGCCCGTCCCTCGCCCTCACCCGCGGCCATAGCATCGGCACGCGCTCCGCATACCCCGCATACTCCGGAAACAATTCCCGCAGATGCTGTTCCTCCAGCTCGATGGCCGGCAGATAGATCAGCACGAACACCGCGGCAAACAGGACCGCCAGCAGCCAGCGCCGGGAAGCGATCACCAGCCCCGCCGCCACCAGCAAGGTCCCCACATAGAGAGGATTGCGCAAGTAGGCATACGGGCCACTGAATCTGGAGGCGCCGGCGCGAGCGCCACGGCCCCAGCGGGCGGGCCGACGTGGTGCCATTCTGAACCGTGCTTGCCCCTGGGAACCGTGACCTGATCCAGTTCACGGCAGGCCTGACCTACCGCTAAGCGAGCAGGGGCCGGAACCAGCGGGAACCCGCGTTATTGGACCGCAATCCTCGACGTCTGGCTAGGCACCCCGTCCACCACCACGTCCAGATTCACGGTGCCCACGGGGGCGGCATCGGGGATGACGATGTTGACCTGGTAAAGGCCCAGGAAGGCGGGAGCGTAACCGCTGAACAGGACCTCCGCTTGGACCCGGCCAATAGCTACAGTCGGCTGCAACCAGGTCACCGCCGGGGGCTTCGTTGGGCCGGGTTCCCCGGTCCGCAGCACCGGCAGGACCGGCCCCATGCCCGTAAGAAACAAAGACACCGCGTTCCCAGGCGAGACCGGGTTGCTGGGACTTACCACCGAGCCATCGACCTTGACTGCCGCGGCGCACCGGATGCTGCTGCCTTGCGGGACCCACTCGAAGATACCGGGTTGAACGCGCAGCAGCGGAACGTTGCCGACTGCCCCGACGGAGCCGTTATTGTTCACCTCAACTCTTGCCATCGCAGGCACGCCGAACTCAAACGGAACCTGGAAGTTGATCTGCTCTTGGCCGCCGACGTTGCTCACTGCCAACAACGGGACCTGGCGGCCCTCCACCGTCACCGAGACCCCTTTGTGGGAAGTCACGCCCCCAGGCTCCTCTATCCCGCTGACTCGGGAGAGGTTCTTGCCGTACAGCGTTGCCAGGCCGCCCGGCACCATGCCCGGCTGGAAGCTGGCCGCGTTCACTACGGCGGTGATACTCGGCACGGGAATTGCTGCCCCGGCCTGATAAACGGTGACCATCTGCCCAGCCACGGTCAAGGTCCCCGTCCGCGCCTGGGAGCTGCTGTTGGCGGCCACGCTGAAACCTACAGTCCCGGTCCCAGACCCCGTGCTGCCTGTCGTCACGGTTGTCCAGGGAACATTGCTGACTGCGCTCCATGTGCATCCGCTTTGGGAGGTCACCGAGACGGTTGCGCTGCCACCACTGGCCGGCATACTCACGCTGCTGGGGCTTACACTGAACGTGCAGGTAGGGGTTCCCGCAGATAAGGTCACATCCCCGCTGGCAGAGAACAGCGCGCCGAACGACTCACTCTTCACCTCTAGTCGCAAGCTGAACGAGCCGGGGGAGGCCGGGGCCGTCACCAGCCAACTCTTTACTGCTGATCCGTTCGGCGTGATCGTTCCAAAGTCCTGGGAGGCGCCTCCTGTGCTCCCAACGTAGTCCAGAGGCCCGCCCACCGCAAAACCAGGTAGATCACCGGAATTCCGAACCGTGCACGTGACAGTGAATCTGGCGGCAGGCGTCACGGTGGCCGGAGCGCTGCAACTGACCGTCAGGGCGGGGCCTTGGGCCGGTGCAAAGCCCGCCTCGGAGAACGCCAGCCCAAAGGTTTCCGGAGACCGGCAAGAGCCCTGTGACCAGTGAGTCACATTAACGACAAGCGGCCCATAGGAGGTGGCGTAGGCCTTCTCCACGTTGTCAATCGAGGAAGTTGAGGAGCTGACCAGCGCACCCGACGAGCCGTTGTAGAGAAAAAGATCCAGGTCGGAGAGGCAGCCTCCGGTCAATGTTTGATAGACAGACCGGTTCCAGGTAAGAGTGGAGTAAGAGAGGCCGTTCGTCAGGCCCTTGTACAGCCGCACTCGACCAGAAGATAGAGTCGAGGTGAGCACGTTGTTGCGCTGGCCGAAAGTGCGGGTGAGGTTGGCGTAACCCCAGCCCTGGTCGTTGCGCCAGTTGAGCCAGTCGGTCGTGTTCAGCAGCAGCGCCTTGATGCCCATTGGGTCTCGGACGCCGGCCTGACGTAGCAACGCCGCTGACGCGGCGATGTGCGGTGCGGCCATGCTGGTGCCCGCTAATGGAATGAAAACGTCGGAATTGTAGGCCGCCGAATAGATACCCTCAGCCCAACTAGTCCCCAAGAAATCGTCACGTCTCCCGCCGGGCGCGGCAAGGTCGGGTTTCTTCCGTCCGCGCACGGTCGGCCCCCGGCTGCTTTGCGCAGCTACAGTATCGTCAGCCCGGTCCACCGTGCTCTGTGTGTTCATGGCTGCCACAGTGAGGACGTTATACGCGATTCCTGGAGTGCCCACCACCTGTAAGGGCTCGAAGAAGCCAAGGAGCGACCACCCGTCGTTCCCGGCGGAAACGGAAATCGTCAGCCCGTACGTATCCGCAAAAAAGTCAAACATCCTCGCGAACCCGTCGTCGTCAACCGTTGCTTTCACTCCGTAGCTGTAGTTGAAGACCTTGACCCAGGGAGCTTGCTGGACGGCCCACTGAAGGGCGGCATACACGTCGCGCGGATCGCTTCCGACAGGCTGACACGTCCCGTCAACGGGGTTCAGCACACCCGTGTGACCAATCTTGAGGTTGTAGAGTGTGCCCAGTCCTCTTGCAAGGCCCCAGTAGTTGGACCAGCCAAGAGCGCCCCGGCTGGCCACAATCCCTGCCACATGTGTGCCGTGTCCCTGCTTGTCCTCCGGCGAGGTAGCGTCATCGGCAAAACAGCGATCCTGTTTGCCATAGTCGAGAAACACCCTGCCGACGATGGTCAGACCGGAAAAGGCGGGGTGGCTGGTTCGCACACCGGTGTCCATGACGGCTACCGACTCTCCAACCCCCGTGAACCCGGCGCTCCAGAAAACCGGCGCACCTAAGCTCGGGACGCTCACCGCTAACTGTGCCGACTGGGTTTCGATAGGCGCAATTTCTGCTACCGACGGATCTGGTTCCAAGACGTCCAGGGCTGAAGCCGGAACGTCCGCCGCCAGCATATTGATAGCTGAGTAGCGCCGAATGTTCTTCGCTCCCAACAACGTGAGAAGACGTTCAATGGCCTCTTGTTCGGGGCCTATCTCAGCTACAATCTCCCCGAATGCGGCCCGCCGGGTCTCTAGTGCCGCCTCGTGCAGTTCAACCTCCGCCTGCTGCAACTCTGCCTCGGGAGCAAAGGTGCGGCGCTGGAGTTCTAAGTACCGGCTCTCCAGAATGTCCAGCTTCAGGCGGCTGGCCGCCTCGTGCCGTTCAAGAATCTCGCGGTGCGGCTGGCTTCTGAGGACAATGAAGACGGGAACAACGCCGCCCGCTTGCGCGATGATCCGCAGCTTGGGACTGACCTTCTCGGTCCTCACTCGTAGCTCGGCCTCGTACAGCCGGCCCACATCCAAGGGCGTAGGTACCCGCAAATG
>CAVRZY010000195.1:0-29363 GCA_963725415.1 uncultured Acidobacteriota bacterium
GCCATGCTCGGGATCTGGCCGTTCGCGGCGATGAACGGCGTGATCGCCGTCATCGACGTGTACTGGATCTGGCGGCTGACCCGAAGCGCCACGACGAGGATGTCTACGACGTGGTCGAGGTCGGAATCGAGATGTCTTCCTGCGCCAGTCCTGCGGGTCCACGCCGAGGACGTTGCGCGACACATCCGGGGTTCTCGAGGCGGCGGCCTTCGAGGCGGCGGGGGTCGCTCCGGCGGCCGCTGCGGACGCTTTGCGTTCCTGGTGCTGCACAGCGACGAGACCGTCGGATGGTGCTGGTCCGCGATGCCGGCGCAGGCGTCGGCGAGGTCGAGCTGGACTACGTGACTCAGCGGTTCCGCGACTTCACTCCGGGGGAGTTCGTGTACCGCAAGTCCGGGGTGTCGCCGACAAGGGCTTCACGAAGTTGGTCGTGGACGCCGGGCCGGGTACCAGCCACCATGCGGCCGGGTCGGGTTCCAGCGAGTCGGCGAGCGCTGGGAGCGCCCCGTGGACGCGGCCGCGTAGGGGGCGGGTCATGAGCCGGTCGGACAAGAAGTGTGGCCCGATCTGTGCGGTCAGCACCCGATCATCCGATCCATCTCCCAGCCGCATGGGTGCGTCGGGCCCGATCCACGATTGAGTCTGGAGTGCCGAAGCCCTCGCGCCCCGTCCACCGGAACACCGACCACCCCAGGTCCTCGGATCGCCGACTCACGCTCCTTCTCCCGAGCGAACGCCGACTGGTCGGCGTACTTGCCCTCACCGTCTGCCTCCCCGATGACCATGAACTCCTCCCACGCGCAGTCCGGGTACATGTCACCCAAGGGAGTTCGCAGCCGCATCTGCAACGTCGGCGCCGGCAAGCCCGCAAGGTGGAAGTGCCCGCACGACCACTATTTCGTGGGGTGTACTTGCGCAGTGGGCTGGCGATCGCCAGCACCGCCTGCACATGCGCGCGCCGTGCCCGCCCCTTCACGCCCTTGGCAGCCTCCTGAAGGGAACCCATCGCCGCCGTGACGGCGCGGGTGTTGCGGTAGGCGCGGCGGTCGACGTGACCCACGAGGTTGCCCAACTCCAGGCGCAGTGCCGCGTCCACGACCATGAGTGCCTCGGGCAGCTCAAGTTCAGCGGTGAGGTCCAGCGCGGTCCTCGCCGGCGTGGTCACCACCAGTCCTGATGGCAGCGTCATGACTGCCGGGGCCGGCCCTAAAATGCGGTCTTTCGTTCAGATCTATCTCGGCGCGATCGGGGCGCCGAGTCGAGTGCCAATGATGTCGCCGGAGATAACCAGTTCCACCCGGCGATTCTGCTGCCGGCCTGCCGCAGTGTCATTTGAGGCCACAGGCTGAGTCTTCCCAAAGCCTCTTGACGTAACGGAGTTCCCCGCCATCCCCTGCTGGATCAAGAAGTCGCGCACCGCCGAACCGCGTTGTTCGGAGAGCCGCTGATTATAGTCGTCTCCGCCCACGCTGTCGGTATGACCTTCCACGTCCAGGCTCAGGCCCGGATGCCCCGAGACGATGCCGGCCACCTTGGCCAGCTTCTCACGGGCCAGAGGTCTCAGCGAGTACTTGGCCGTGTCGAAAAGAACATCCGACATATTCACGATCAAGCCTCGGGCGGTGTCACGAGTCTGGAGAATCGCGTTGAACTGCATCAAAAGCTGAGCTCGCAGTTCCGTCTTCTCAGCCTCCGCTTGAGCCTTCTCTTTGGCCGCGCGATCGAGGTCGGCTTGGGCAGCGGCTCTTTGTGCGTCGTTCTCGCGTTTCAGGCGATCGGCTTCGGTCTGCGCAGCCGCTACCTGGGCCTCGTTCTCGCGTTTCAGACGATCGGCTTCGGTTTGCGCAGCCGCTATCTGGGCCTCGTTTTCCCGCTTCAGGCGGTCCGCGTCGGTCTGGGCGGAAGCCATCCGGGCGTCGTTCTCCCGCTTCAAGCGGTCGGCGTCGGTCTGGGCAGAAGCCATCCGGGCGTCGTTCTCACGTTTCAAGCGGTCGGCTTCGGTCTGCGCAGCCGCTGTCTGCGCGTCATTTGCCCGCTTTAGGCGATCCGCGTCGGCCTGTGCATTGAGCCGGGCCGCCTCCGCTTCTCGCGCAACGCGCTCGGTTTCCGACTGCGCGGCGGCGCGTCCGCTCTCGGCGCGCAATTCACGCTCCGCTCCCGCCTGGCGCTCGTTTGCCAGCCGCTCTTCCTCCATCTTTTTGACAGCGATGATTCGCGAATCTTCCGCCATTTGGACGGCCTCTCGCGCCGCCGTCACAATCTGCTTTCTGCCCGCCTTACTCTTCAAATAGCCCTCCGCGTTGGCAAGGCCCTGGGCGGCCTTCTGGAAGGTCTCGGCGGCGTACTGCTGAGCGCCGGTCCAGCGCGCAATCTGAACGGCGTTTCGCGCCTCGTAGAGTTCCAGCGGGACCTTGCGATCGAGCCGTACAGGCTTGATCTCAGCCGGGTTCACGTTCAAGGTGTACTGGCCCCTCTTTAACAGCTCGTACTTCGCATCAACCTCCTCAATCTTTCCCCGAGTATCCGGCCTGATGACGTTTTCCATCACCACGACATCGCTGGGTTGTGTCACCGCGAAATACGGTTCCGCCGTCACGATCAAGCCGAAAGACTGCAACTCGGTAGTGACGTTCAGCTTGCTGTTGGTTCCGTTCAGGAGGACCTCGCCGAGGTTGGCTGTGCGGCCTTCCGGGGTGATAGCCCACATCACATACGTGAGGAATTCGGGACCGTATGCGGTAGCGGCCTGGAGTTCACGGAATTCCACTTCGATCTCGATGTAGCCCTGTTTGCTCTCCACTTTGGCCTCACCGTGGGCCTTCGGCAGTAAGGTGGTGCCGACGAAAATCGATCTTCGTGGCTCCGCCGCGGTGCCTGTAATTGACCGCTTTTGTGGTCCGCCCTACGACTGTGACGCGATAGATCGGTGTCTTGCCGGCGGCCATCCTGGCCTCATTCTCGTTTGAAGGCAATTGTTGAGTTGGGTTCGGAGCCTGCGGCGCCTGAGCCGCCAGAAGCCCGCATATTGTCAGGAACGTGCCTATGATCGTCTTCATCTTGTCACCTCAATTGTCCGTTTCATCACTTGTTAGTCGGCTTCGCCACGCGCTCGTGAGCCGAGTGCTGGTTGAGCAGGTCGAGCAACTTCGCGGCCGCTCTGGGAGCGGCGACACCGCTTGTCACGATGTCCCGGTTCTCCAGTCTCTTGCCGTAGAGCGTGGCGTTGTCATCGAGATCTTGCCGCAAGGTGGCTCCTTCAAGAGCGATGCCGGCAAACAGCCCCTGGGAACGCGACCACGAGAGAATCTCAGCGTGCATCTGCGCGTCCGTTTGAGCTGTCGCCGTGCGTCCCACGGGGCCTGCCGCGACTGAGCCTTCCGCGCCCAGAGTGAACTTGCTGGAAAGCAGCTTGTCCGCTCCGCGTTCCGACATCACCAGCATGATCAGGTCCGTCGTGAGAGCCGCCGATCTGGAAGCCAACACTGCCGCCCTCGATGCGGACTGTGCCCGGCGCCGACCAGCCAGCTCCGCTCTGGTTCCGGCAGGACAGGTATCCCTTCCCGTATTTCCCGCCGAATATGAAAGCCGCGGTCTTGACCCCCGGCACGATCACGATACAGTGGGCCCTCTCGAGCAGATCTTGAGGAATGCCCTTGTCCGGCGTTGCCATCACCTCCGAAAATACTGCCGCAGCCTCGTTCAGCCGCTTTCCTGGCTTATTGTCCATGGCCAGCAGCGGTGTAAGGGCTACAGCAGCCAACACGATGAGTCTCATTTTCGTTACCTCTGATCTTTCTCAGTGCACGCGCCGCACCAAGTGGCCTCACATGGACCTCTGCCGTCGCCGGTTTGGCCGCTGCGATGTTGCCGCGAGGCGGGGATGATGGGCTCGGGATGGCGGAGCCAGGGGGCGGTTTCCTTGAGCGGAGTGCCGGATTAGGGCGGCGAGAGACCTGGGCGATCGAGACGCGTGCAGAATCTGTTACCAAAAGTGCAGGTCTTGCCTGATTGGAGGCCCGAGTGCAGGCAACTCCGGCCGGGCCGAGTTCCGACGAGGCGAAGCGGCGATTGCGTCGGGGCAATTCCCTGGCCCCACTTGCCGCTCGAATACCCGCCGCTGGCCCAGTTGCCACCGCCACCCCAGTTGTTGCTCCCGCCGCTCCATTTGATGTCTGCGGTGTAGCCCTCGCTGCCGCCCTGCCGATCTTCAATCCGGATCACGGCCACGCTACCGGTTGAGTTGGGGTACCCGGACCAGTTGCTGGCGCCCGCGCCCGTCCACACCCTGAAACCGGAAGGCGCTTGGATTGTCGGGTATGCTAGAGCACGACGGCGATCGCAATCCCCACGCCGGGATCTCTACGGTTGTACAGGTAATACCCGTCGCGATAGTCAATGTAAACGTCGTCGGTATCGTACCAGCTATCTGACCAGCGTTCCGGCCACGGGTCAAGGAGCATGAACCAAAAGCCGCCGTACTGGAAGCGCGGATACCCCCCAACTATCATGGGGCGGCTGTGGATGCGAAACCAGTGTCCACTGCCAAAATAGAGCTGGAAACGGTCCTGAGGAATGTAGTAGCCACCATAGCCGCCGCGCTGCTCCCAAGTGCGATGCTCGACCTGCCACTGTTGGGCACGATGCTGCTGCCAAGAGCTATGCTCCTGCCAACCGCCCTGCCGTAGCCATCCGCGCTGCTGTTGCCAACCACGTGCCTGTTCCTGGGTGCGTTGTTGGACGGGGTAGTAGCTTGTTTGCTGTTGTTGCTGCCGGCCGTTGTTGCTGCTGTTGTACGGGCCTGGCCTGCTGTTGTTGCTGCTGGGCGCGTTGTTGCTGCTGTTGTGCGGGCCTGGCCTGCTGTTGTTGCTGCTCGGCGTGTTGTTCTGTTGCTGCTGTGCGGGCCTGGCCTGCTGTTGTTGCTGCTCGGCGCCTTGTTGCTGCTGCTGTGCGGGCCTGGCCTGCTGTTGTTGCTGCTCGGCGCGTTGTTGCTGCTGCTGTGCGGGTTTGGCCTGCTGTTGTTGGTGCTCGGCGTGTTGTTGCTGCTGCTGTGCGGGTTTGGCCTGCTGTTGTTGGTGCTCGGCGCGTTGTTTCCTGCTGCTGTGCGGGTTTGGCCTCCTGTTCGTGTTGGTCCTTCTCCTTCTGTGCACAGACAGGAGCCGTGGTTCCGAAAAGCAAGAACAACACCGCCGCAGTGACTTCGACCACTGGAATACGTTTCATGTCGGTCACCTTCCTCTCAATCGGTGAGCATTTCACTGGCCATCGGGTTTTTCCGCGGCGAAACGCCGCGCATGCCCGATGCCTCGCAAGAGCGGCCGGCCATCCAACTCAATGGTGTTCCGCAACTTCCGCGGCGTCAGCCTCGGCCATGGTCTGGTGCACCGTCCCATCCGGGTGGTTCGGCGGAGAATAGATCGTATAGAGCTTTAGCTCGGTCGTCTTCGACGCATTGACCACGTTATGCCAGGTCCCCGCCGGCACCACGACTGCATCTCCGTCGCGCACCAGGTGCTGCTCCGTCTCGTCAAAAACGAATCTCGCCTCGCCCTGCTCGATGCGGAAGAACTGGTCAACATTCGGGTGCGCCTCGTCACCGATCTCTTCACCCGGGCCCAGGCACATCACGACAAGCTGGGCGTGCGGGCCGGTGAACAGCACGCGCCGGAAGTACGTGTTCTCGAGAGTCTGCTTTTCAATCGGTCCAACGTATCCAATCATCGTATTGGTCCTTGATGCTCATGCGCTGCGGACCTACGGCCTGCCCCCAGGCGCTTCGCCGGATGCCTCGCGGCCGAGTGCAAATGCTGCATTCGACGATGCACACTTGACCATCTCAGCAGATTACGCTCGCAGCTACGGACGTCGCTGAAGACTCTCCGTCATCACAAGAAACACTGCGCCGAACCGCTCAGCCGCGGGAGAGCGCAAGCCCCGCCCTTGCCTCTAGACCAGGAGTGGAGGCAAACGTGCTTGATCACTTCATGCGGAAGGAGAACAGACCATGTTATTGCTTGTGTTGTTGATCGTGCTGTTGCTGGCGCTGGTGCCGAGGTGGCCATACAGCCGAAGCTGGGGCTACCGCCCGAGCGGGGCGCTGGGAGTGATTCTGCTAGTGGTGGTAGTGTTGCTGTTGCTGGGACGCATGCCACTGTAAGCAGTCTCGCGACGCGGTTTCGAGCGTGAACTTTCAGTCTGGACGGTCAAGGAGAAGGCATGAATTGGGATCAACTCGAAGGCAAGTGGAAACAGTTTACAGGCGCTGCCCGGGAGCGCTGGGGCAAACTTACCGATGATGATTGGCAAACGATCGCCGGTAAGAAGGATCAGTTGGTCGGGCGGATTCAGGAGCGCTACGGGCTAGCGAAGGCGGAAGCCGAGAAGCAGGCCGACGGGTGGTCGCGTGCTCTGACGCAATCTGGGCGCGAGGCCCACGGTGCCAGCCGTCCGTAATGGTCCAATGTCCTCTTGGACTTCGGGGCCAGCGACTTGATGCTGGCCCGGGGTAGTGGCCCGGCCGGATCCCTCCACCAAGGAGGCCGCCGCCCAACGTCGTCGATTCGACGCAGCAGCGACCTCCCTCGCACTGATGATTCACGGATCGGATAGGAACGATTGGATGCGACCATTCTGGGCGCGAGCAGCGGGTTTCTGGTGCAGGTTGATGCACGGTGAACCGATGTGGCCCATGCACGGTTGTTACGAGTGCCGGATCTGCGGGCGGCGGTATCGGGTGTGCTGGGAAGACCGCCCCTTGGCGAGGCGTCGCGCGATTGTACCTCGGCGCGACGCGCAACAGCAGGTGAAGGAAGGAATGGATGTGGATGCCAGGCTCGCTGATGGCTTTGGTGGTGCTGTGCCTTCTCCTGTCGATGGCGCCTAGACCGTGCGGCACCGCTCGGGCGTCCTAGCGAGAACGAGCGAGGCCGGCAGCAGCATTCCCGTTCGACGGCCCTTCCCGCTCCCGGGCATGCGTGCTGTCGGGACCTGGAATCACATAGCAATGCACTCGAGTGCAGTTTTTGCCGGTACCCGTGTAGCCGGCTTGTGGCGTGTCACGTGTTTGCATACGGCCACGCACGTGCATTGCTAAAGCCGGGAGAGTGGTGGAAACATGATCCAAACGAGAAAGCCACATCGCATCGTACTTGCGCTCGTGCTCTGTTCCTCATGGGCAGTTGGCGCTTACGGCCGGTCCTCTTCGTCGCTACGTTCATTGACGGGACAAACGGGAGAGACCATGTCGTTTTTGGCTTGGCTGGTTCTCGGCCTGATTGCAGGGTTCATCGGCAGCAAGATCGTGAATAGGAGAGGTGAGGGCATCGTGCTCGACATCCTCTTGGGTGTTGTGGGCGCTTTTGTTGGTGGCTGGCTGTTCCGCATCTTTGGAGCCCCTGGCGTGAGCGGACTCAACCTCTACAGTCTCTTCGTGGCGGCTATCGGCTCAGTGGTTTTCCTGGTTCTCTATCACGCCCTCAGACGGAGAAGAGCTTGGTAGCGCACCTGCCGCTGGAGTGGTTCGCAGTTTGGTACTAAGAAAAGGAGAGCGTGTTATGGTTCTTAAGCGATTGATCGGATTGGCTTTCGCAGCCGCGCTGACCTTCAGCACTGCG
The DNA here is from genome assembly GCA_963725415.1 of uncultured Acidobacteriota bacterium. Classification (GTDB taxonomy): domain Bacteria; phylum Acidobacteriota; class Terriglobia; order Bryobacterales; family Bryobacteraceae; genus CAVRZY01. Next base: position 7,611 of record CAVRZY010000195.1, read on the forward strand.
GCGGCAGATATTGTGGTTCGCATCCGGCCACCCCGTGCTGTAAGCGAGAGGCGGACGCGCCCGCCCAGCCGTAACCATGTGTGGGTTTCCGGGTACCATCATTGGGATGGCAACGCTTACGCCTGGAGCCCGGGAAGGTGGGAACAGCGTCCACGGCTCGCGTGCCCGCTGGGTAGCGCATCGCTGGATGCGCCAAAGGGGCGCCTGGGTTTTCGTGGAGGGGCACTGGCGCTAGGTGCTTTGTCCGCTTCACAGGCAAACTCCACATGCCGGTAGACGGGCCTACCGGCATGTGGCCTTCCAATCGGTCGGGTTTTGCGGCGGCAGGCGTTTACGCTGCCAGCCCAACGCGTGCAAGACCCCAGCGTCCCGCTGGGCTCTGCGACGATTCGGCCCGTTTGTCCAGACCCAGGCCCCCGGGCACCAACAATGATTCGGTTTGTATTCTCGGTGATACTGCTCTCGCAGGCGCACGGCTATGCGCAATCAGGACCGCAGCCGCCATGCGGAAAGGAACCCGTTCCGCCCTATCCCGGTCTGGATAATCCGCCCAGCGTGAAGTTCTGGAGCGAGTCTGACTTCGGCCACGACTGGAGACCACCCGCGTGCACCAGTTGGGCTGGGGTGGGCTTTTCTACGTTGACAACCACAGTCGCGCGATTTCGTCATACCTCCGGAGCCGAGGGCTTGCGTCGCCACATCGGGGCGACTTCGGCACTCGCGGGCATGCGCTACTGGTCGACCACTCACAAGCAGTGGCAGACATTAATCGAGGACGCGCACGCTTTGACCGGCTCGCAGCCAAGTCAACGCCGCCAAGATTTCACGCCCGATGAGATGAAGGAAGGCAAGGTACTCTACTTTGAACAGGTCGATAACCTTTCCGGCAAGGCCATCTACCGAATGCACATTGCAGAGGCTTCGGCAAACCGGCTGGTCTTCGATGTCGAGAATGTCAGCACGATGCGGTATCTCTTTCTGACGCTCTTCCATCCGGGCGAGATGCAGTCGATGTACTTTCTGGATCGCGAATCGGAGAACGTCTGGCGGTACTACAGCATGGTGCGCACCGGACGGAACGCGAGCCGGCTGACCGCGGGACATGAGTCTTCCTCGATCAACCGGGCCGTTGCGTACTATCGCTCCCTAGCCGGAATTCCCACCGACCAGGAGCCTCCGGCAGCGCGATGAAGGCAAGAGTTTGCATATAGTGAAGCCCATCGCCCCGCAGGCCCCAGCAGGACATTGGCAGCCGGAACGCTCATGAAAGCGTCAGCAAACGATCGACTGCACGAGAGAGGCGACCAGCGCCCGCCGAGGCGCTGAGAAGAGGGATCCATGTTTCTCACCTTGTTTGTCGTACTACTTGTGACGTGGCTCCTCGGTTTTGTCGCATTCCACGTTGCCGGCGGGCTGATTCACCTTGTGCTCATTGTGGCGCTGATTGCGTTGGTCATCCACTTCGTGCGCGGCCGGAGCGCGGCTTAGCCGTCGGGCGTTGCCGCCGTTGCCTCTTTGCGCAGGGTGGCAATGCGGTTCTGCAGCGTCCGCAGGCTGATGCCCAGCAGTTCGGCGGCGCGCTTACGGTTGCCGTGCACGTGAGCGAGGGTGAGTTTGATATAGGCCTCGTCGATTCGCGTGAGCGGCTGGCCAGGCTGAAGCGTTATCGCACCCTCGTGGCCGGGCGGTGGCGGCGCTTTCCGGCCGAGTCCAGCGCCGAAGGCAGGCGAAGGAAGGTGATCCAGGCCAATCACGCCGGCGCCAGCCACGATGACAGCCCGCTCAAGCACGTTGCGCAGCTCCCTCGCATTGCCGGGCCAATCATGACCCTGAAAAAGTTCCAGCACTTCAGACTCGAGACCGGCGATTCGGGTGCCGTGCTTCTTGTTCAAGATCCCGATCATCGCCTCCGCGATAGGCGGAATATCCTCTCTTCGCTCCCGCAGTGGAGGAAGCATGATTTGAAACACGCTCAAGCGATAGTAGAGTTCCTCCCGTAAGTGCGTTGCCAGGGGGTGGCTGCTGGCGGCCACGACGCGAACATCGACCGGAATTTCGCTCTTGCCGCCAAGTCTTCGCACCCGCAGGTCCTCGAGAACGCGCAGGAGCTTCGGCTGCGTGGACGGTGGCATCTCGCCGATCTCATCGAGAAACAACGTACCACCGTGGGCCTGCTCAAAGCAGCCCGCAGAACGCTCCACCGCTCCCGTAAACGCCCCCTTCTCGTGACCGAACAACTCGCTCTCTATCAGAGTCTCGGGCAAGGCGGCTGCATTGATCGCGACGAACGGGCCATCCGCGCGGGGGCTGCACTTGTGGATCTCCCGCGCGACCAACTCCTTGCCAGTGCCACTCTCTCCGCAGATCAATACCGGCGCTGAAGTGGGCCCCACCTGCCTGATGATCGAGAAGACTTCCTGCATTGCCGGGGACGTTCCGACCAGGTCCCCGAGTATGCCACGAAGCCTCAACTCGCGCTTGAGTTCGTCCGCTTTCTGGCAGAGCTCGCTTGTGATGAATCGCGCGTTCGAGAAGGATCTTGAAGGCGCGTGGTTCGACCGGCTTTTCCAAGAACCAGAATGCCTTGAGGTCGTGAACGGCCGACAGCGCCTTGTCGATGCTTCCGAAACCGGTGAGCACGATCGCCGGAGTCTGGTCGCCGTGTTCCTTCAAGTGCCGGAGCAGCTCGAAGCCGTCCATGCGCGGCATGATCAAGTCGGAAACAATGACATCCGGGTTGAAGGTAGTGAGCCGTTCCAGCGCTTCCTGCCCGTCTGAGGCTACCTGCGTCTCAAAACCCCGATCGGAAAGCATGGCGGCCAAGGCGGCACACTGGGACTCTTCATCATCGACGATGAGGATACGACCCGACGTGGCTGGCGATCGGGGCATCGCCTCCTATTCTATAGCAAGCCGCGGAAGAGGGAAAACCGTGGTTCCCCGGTGATGCCGCTCAGCGGCCGGTAGACCCTGAGACTCCGCCAGAGACAGGAGACCGCCTCATGGTTTTCGATGCGAAATCGCTCTCTTGATGTCCTGCCGGAACTCGGAAAACAGATTGGCGGCCAGGTCGAAGCCGAGTTGGAGGGAGCCCTGGAGAAATCCCAGGCGCAGGGTATTGAGCCGGTCCGGATACCACTGGTTCGAAAGGAACGCTGCGCCGTATACACTACCTAGACGCCAGGTGGACAGCGTCTCGCCGCCCTGGTCCTTGTGCGTCAGTATCGTTCCGCGGAGCGCATGGCCTGTTCTGCGCCAAAACCCTGTGCTGTGAGATGGATAATATCGCGGGTCCTGGTGCAGCGCCGAATCCAGACCAAAGGCGAGAGCACCGTGGATCCCGGAGCCGGCGAGCGTAGAGACGAGGCGCTTGCGGTACCCGGAGGCGCCATGCCCCCATTCCTCGGGTGTGCCAATTCCCTGGAGGATTCCGGCGTATGCAGCAGAGCCCGCGATCCCCCACGGGCCATAGGTGCGTTCGGCATGAAAGCGCAGTTTGCCGTTCAGGTCCAAAGCAACCAGACTCTGGGCGATGCCTGCCACGGGAAACGCACACAGCAGCAGCACGAGAAGCCCGAGCGGCTTCCAGACTCGATACGTGTTCAGACGGTTCCAGTGGACCTGGTTCAGGCTGACGACTGGATTGTCCGGATTCACAAGATAGAGCCGCATCTCTTTCCTCCTCGATTTACCTGGCTTTCATCTGCGAGATGATCGGCGAATCGGTCTGAAACTCGCGGCACTTGCTGTAGCCGATTTCCTGCTCGACGCGCAGCACTTTCAGAAGTCCCAGACGGGCCGAGACGAATGCCCGCACTTGACGCGGTAGCCAGACTTCGTCATTCACGCGGGTCTGCTCAAAGGCCGCGCGCGAGCCCTTGGCCACGCGGACCAGGAACAGCCCCACCGAGATGGTGTCGATAACTTCCACCTCCGCTTTCAGCAAGTGGTAGTCCTGCCTGTCCACCCAAAGCTTGCCCTTGAGGTGGGCAAGCACCTTCGCCGTGCGCGACCGGGGCTGGTATCCCTGGCGCGGTGTGGCTTCGATCACGTACAGGCTGTGGCCGTCCCACACCTCTTCCGCGGCCAGCCGGAAGTCGAAAGCTTCCGGCAGTTCGCGCCAGGCTTCGCGCTGCCACTCCGGACGCCTGTCATACTCCCCCAGGCGTTGCGCCCGCTGCGCTGCGGTCTCTTCCCGGCGCTCGGCGATGCTCCCGGCGAGCTTCTCCTGCTCCTTCTTCTCTTCACCGGGCGGCAACGGGCGGTCGTCGCGTGCCACCAGCCGCCGGTAGGGGGAGCCGTCCAGCAGCATGACATCGTGGATGCTGACCTCCTGGGATTTCACCCGGCCCTGGGAGTCCAGGTACCGCAAATTCACCCGTTCCGAAAAGGTGTAGTTCCGGGCCGCCTTCCAGTTGCGCTCGTCGGCTGCGACAGCGCGACGGATGACCTCGCGCGCGTCCGCTTGGCCCAGCAAGGCTGTTGCCGAAGCCAGGATCAGCAGCAGCGCGCGCGTCTGGAGCGGGACTTCCATTTGGGTCTTGGTTTTCCTTTCGCGCGGCCCTATTCGGGTTGCGGCGCGCCGCTACTACCGTTGATTTCAACTTTCTACGGGTTTGTGATCCTCTCGTCCGAGGAGCAATCCTGTGGCCACAAGTTGCTAGCAATGTTGCCGGTCGCGTTGGGATCCCACGGTCTTCGTGTACACCTTGCTGAACTCAGCGCCCCAAAAGAATAGCTGCGCCGAGTAGTACACCCATAGCAGAACGACAATCGGCGAGCCGGCAGCACTATACGTCGACCCGAAGCTGGTATGCGCGAAGTACAGCCCCATCAACTGCTTGCCAACCATAAACAGGAGCGAGGCGATCATGGCTCCGAGGGCGACGTCGCTCCACTTCAATGGAACGTGCGGAACGATTTTGTAGAGCGCTGCAAACAGCACCGCGATTACCAGATATGACATCAGGAACGTGGCAGCCCGTGGCACAGAGATCCGCATTGCCGCGATCGAGGCGTTCAACACCAGAGAAACCAGCAGCAGGAAACCTGCGCCCACCACCGTCGCGAACGAATAGAAGCGATCCCTGATCAGACGAATGACAGTGGCGGCATTGGTTCGGTCGGGGGGAAGCGAAACATGCCAGATTGCGTTCATAGCGTCGTGCAACTCCACAAAGATGGAGGAGGCGCCAAATACCAAGGTCACCAGGCTGAGCAAAGTCGCGATCACGCCTGTCCGGGGCTGGTAGGCGCCTCGGATGATTTCCTGAATTGTCCGTGCTACGTCAGGCCCGGCCATGCCTTGGATTTCCGACGCGAGCCGGCCTTGAGCGGCCTCCTGCCCATAAACAACAGCGGCCACAGCGACGGCTATAACAATAACGGGAGCCAGCGACAGCAGGGTATAGAACGCGACGGAGGCGCCGAGGCGCTGTGCGTTGTCGTTGATCCATTCGCTCGATGCCTGCCTGAACACTCGCGGCAACGCCTTGAGCAGGAGCCATGAGGATCTGCTGATTTGCGATTGCCGCGCACGTAAAGGTGGCACGCCTGCCTCCCATCACTACCGGTACGCCCATCGCGCGAGACGTCCGGCTGTCCCGCGGGATGAGCGTCAGGGGCTGCACCCAGACAGCGCTTCGTCACCCCTTGATGCGGTAAGTGGATATGTGCCCCCACAACCCGGTTACCTGCAGTACCCAAACGCAAACGACAACCACGACGACCACGTTCAGAATCGTCTTGATACTGGAAGCCATCGGGATGAAGTTGTTGATCAACCACAACGCGACACCGACCACGATCAGCACCAGAACTATATGCAGCAAAGGCATTTTCTTGTACTCCTCGGTAGCTACAGTGCAATCCGCTGGCCACTCAAGATTCGGGTCTACGGCGCGGAGGCGGGGGACGCCGTGGCCTGGTGGGTCTTCACAAACAACGCCTGCATATCGTTCAGCACTCCGGGATCGCCCCTCGCCAACTCCGCTGTGATCTTATCGCGGAAGGTCAGGAGGTTCTCCAAGGGCTTCCGGCCGCTCGAGTCCGGAGTCTGATCGATTGCCTCGCGGGTACGGTTGAAAAAGCGCGCGCTGGTATCGGCCGCCAGTCCATAGTTCTTCTGGCTCGCCTGGAAGAAGGCCAGACCAACCAAATCCCGAAGCTGGGCCATGTGTTCTCCTGCTTCGCCCCGCGCAGCTCGTTCTCCAGGCGCTTCACCTTTGCGTACTGGGGAAGAAAGCCCACCAAAAACACGCCGGCGAGCACGAACAACCGCGACAATGATTTTGTTCGTCGCGGGCCGGTTCTCCTTATTTCTCTGAGTCTCCTGGTGTTCTGTTGGTTCTTGTGTCATCGTGCCTCCCTCTCAGCGACGGACTATCCTGACAGGCTGGTCGTGGCGCAGGCCATCGTTTTCCGTGGCCTGCGAGGTCGGCAGACGACAAAAGCGATCGTCTGCCCCACCTACACCAGCAAGAATCTGCCCAAAGCCAGCCGGCCATGGATGCAGGCAGGAGGACCGGCAATTCGCCCGGCCGAAGATGCAAGACCTGCACCGGGTGCGGAATTTGCTTCACATCGCCCATTGTGTGTCAGGGGCGGCGTGCAAGGAGCCCAAACAGCGCGGCAGATGGATGGTGGTCACGAACGTGCAAGCGTTGGCTGGGGGCGAGAGAGAGGTGGAACATGGGAACGGAGTTCCGGAAGGACACGATGCAACCGCGAGCAACGCGCGGACGTTGGAAACTTCGGCCCTACGCAGCGATCGGGCTGCTGGTTCTGTGCTCGGTTTCAACCGCATACTCCTATTCCGTTCTCAGCCACGAAGCGATTATCGATTCCGTCTGGGATAGCGCGATCAAACCACTGCTCCTGCAACGCTTCCCGGCTGCCACCGTGGACGAATTGCGGCAGGCACACGCCTACGCCTACGGAGGGAGCATCATTCAGGACTTGGGGTACTACCCGTTCGGCAGCAAGCTGTTCAGCGACTTGACGCATTACGTTCGGAGCGGCGACTTCATTCTCAACCTGATTCGCGATTCGCAGGACCTCAATGAGTACGCGTTCTCCCTGGGAGCTTTATCTCATTACGCCGCGGACAACGATGGCCATCGCCTGGGCACGAACCCGGCGGTTGCTCTGCTCTACCCGAAGCTCGGTCTGAGGTTCGGCAAACTGGTAACGTATGCCGACGACTCTTTGTCCCACATGAAGACGGACTTCGGTTTCGACGTGTTCCAGGCCGCCAAAAACCGCTTCGCCCCCCAAGCATACAAGGATTTCATCGGCTTTCAAGTCTCAAAACCCGTGCTTGAGCGGGGGTTTCAAAATACCTATGGACTGAGACTCGAGCAGGTGTTCATGAGCGTCGATCTTGCCATCGGTTCGTACCGCCGGGCGGTCGGCTCGATCTTCCCCGCCATGACCAAAGTCGCCTGGCAAATCAAGAAACAGGAGATCCGGAAGGATGCTCCGAGCCTCACCCGTAAGAAGTTTCTCTACAATCTGTCTCGTTCCAGCTACGAAAAGAACTGGGGCTCCACCTATAAGCGGCCAGGACGCCGCTCCAGATTCCTGGCGTCTCTGTTCCGGATCGTGCCCAGGGTAGGCCCGTTCAAAGCGCTGCGGTTTCAGAAGCTGACACCCGAGACCGAAAAGATGTTCATGGCGAGCTTCAACGCGTCCATCGACCGTTATCGCGAGAAGCTTTCCGAACTGAAGGCGGGCCGGCTGGGACTGCCCAACGAGAACCTGGACACGGGAGAACTCTCGAAAGCTGGCAGCTACAGGTTGACCGACGCTGCGTGCGCGCGGCTGCTGGACAAACTGAGGACCCACTACACGGAAGTGCCTCAAGAACTCCGCGACCACATTCTCACTTTTTACCTGGACCTCAACGTTCCTTTCTCGACCAAGACCAACGCCAAGGATTGGGCCAAGTTGCTCAGACAGCTCGACCAACTCAGGGCCGTGAACGCGGACCTTTCCAGAGAACGGCACGCACAGAAAGCTACGACAGGGGGCGGCAGCCTGCGCGGTCCTCAGGTGTCTAAGTCTCAGTGAGAGTCCCTCTCCCCAATGGCCCGTGAAATCTGCAGTCTGAGGCCATGGATGCAATCCCCTTGCTTGCGGCTCGTGTGCCTGCTGGTGGCGGCTTCCGCGGCCTTTCCCCGGGGAGCCGGAGCAGCCGGGGACGACAGGACCGAAGAGACGGAATCGCTGAGGCCGCTGGTGAAGAGGCTCGCCAGGAACATCGGCCAGGATCAAAAGCAAATCTGGACCAGCCCGTTCCGCATCACCCGTAAGAACGCGCGGTGGTGGCTGACTTTCGGCGCCGCCACGGGCGTGCTGATCGCAACGGACCGCCGCACTTCGCGCCAACTACCGAACACGGCAGACCAAGTGGCGTTCAGCCGCCACGTCTCGCAAGTGGGCGCCGTCTACACGCTGATTCCCACGGCGGGCGGGTTGTATCTGAGCGGACTCCTGGCGCACGATGCGAAGTTGCGCGAAACAGGATTGCTGGGCGGCGAGGCGCTCGCCGACGCGTTGATTGTGTCCGAAGTGCTCAAGCTCGCAGCCGGGCGGCAGCGGCCCCTGGAAGGCGATGGAAGCGGGCACTTCTTCCACGCAGGCGCTTCGTTCCCGTCCGGCCACGCCATCGAGAGCTTTGCCCTCGCATCGGTAATCTCGCATCGGTACGGAAACAGGAAGGCGGTTGCGGTCCTCGCCTATGGACTCGCCGGACTGGTCAGCGCTTCCCGGTTCAGCGCGCGAAAGCACTTTGCGTCAGACATCCTGGCGGGAGGGGCGATGGGGTGGTTTATTGGCAGGCATGTGTCCGAAACTCACCGGGACCCGTCGCGGGCCAAGCGGCCGCCGGCCAGAGCGTGGCTTGCTCCTCAGGTGATCCCGCAAGTTCAGCCTGCCGCTCGCAGTTACGGAATCGCGCTGGTCTGGCATCCCTGATTGACGACCTCAGCAAGACGATCCGGCGCTCGACCCGCAGCCTCGCCCGCCCAGCGCGGCGGCGACTCTGCCGACGAGTTCAGCTCGCGGGAATGGTTTCGCGACACAGCCAAAGCCACGGCAGGCACTCGGGTCGCTACCAGACATGAAAAGCACCCGAATCCGGGGTTCCCGTTCCAGGATGCGATCGGCCAGCTCCAGGCCGTTCATTTCCGGCATCCGCACGTCTGTAAGCAGCAAGGCAACCCTGGCCTGGTGCCGCTCACACAGGGCGATCGCGGTCTCCCCTCCGTCCGCCAAGAGCACGGCGTATCCGGCCTCCTGAACGCGCCGGACCGGTGACGGATGTAGCGCGGTGGGGAATTGCTCTGAGGCACTTCCGGGTTTCTTGTGTACCCGGAGGAGCCAGAACTGGCTTTTCCTGGGCCACCGGAGTCGCTCGGGATGAAAACAACGGCTCAAATGGAGGCGGTTGGATGTACAATCGATCGTGGCCAGGAGGCCAAAGCGAGAAGTTTGAATGCCGGAGGAAACATGAAAGGCCGGAAGATCTGTGGTTTGCTTCTGTACTCATTATCGGGGCTGACTCTCTACGCCGGTCCGATCGTCGTCAACCTGGGAACCGCGAGCAGTTTCGCGGTGCTGGGCCATGAGACGGTGACCAACACCGGCAACACCGTCCTCTGGGGAAACCTGGGCTGTTACCGGGTTCATCGATCACGGGCTTCCCTCCCGGAATCGTGAACGGCACAATATACGCGGACGGCCCGGGGCGTAGCGGCGGGGCTCAGGCTGACGCCCTTGCGGCGTATATCTACCTGGCAGGCTTGACGGTCACGCAGGACCTGACTGGCACGGGCCTCGGCGGACTTACATTGGGGCCGGGCGTTTACAACTTCAGCTCGTCGGCTGACTTGACTGGCACGCTCACTCTCGATGCGAAGGGCGACCCCAATGCGCTTTTCGTTTTTCTGATCGGAAGCACGCTCGACACGGCCGCCGGCTCCCTTCAGGACTTCTCCTCTGTCGTCACGATTAACGACGCAAATTGCTGCAACGTTTATTGGCAGGTCGGCAGCGCCGCAACTATCGGCACATACACTGCGTTCCAGGGGACTATTATCGCGCACGACACCATCACGCTGAATACCGGCGCGACTATTATCGATGGGAGGGCGCTGGCCCTGAATTACGCAGTGAATCTGGACACCAACACCATTTCCAACGCTGTTTGCGAGACGACCAACGGGGTGGTCCCCGAACCTGGAACTGTGCCGTTGCTTGGCGCTGGACTCCTCGGCCTGGTCTTACTCGGCCGGACGTCCAGGAAACGAGCGGCCTAAGTCTGCGGATCTCACGTGAAAGCAAGCCGCAACCCAGTTCGCGCAATCTTTCCACATCTGACGAAAGGACCACGCGGGAAGGGCGTCGCAAGAGAGTAGAGCGACGACGGGCAACCGTTGCGCGCGGCGCTATTCCATCGCAGCCAGGGCTTGGTCCAGCGGCAGCGTCGCGCTCGTTAGCGTTTGGCTTGATGATCGGCGGAACAGACACGCACCCGCCCGCTCAGCTCACGCCGCGTTCGCCAGACCTTCGCTAACAGTTCCTCCGATTTCGTGGCCATTTCGACCTGCTGCGGTCTCCTGGCACCGGATGCAAAGCGGCGCCCATGGTACGGCTGCGATGCGTTTTGGACTGATGGCCCATTCCCACTCCAGACAGATTCCAAAGCTGCCCTTGCGAATACGCACCAACGCCGCTCTTACCTCGCGCAGCAGGTCGAACCCCCGGCCCAGGTTGCGGATCGCCACATCCCGGGTTGCCGCGCATTGAATCTCCTCAAGTTGATCCGCACTCCTCTCGACTGGAATGTCGTCGCGATTTCGCAATAGGTGAAGCAGTTCGGCCTCTTTTCGTGCGAGGATCTCCTCGTATCCTCGTAGGTCACTGCGTGTGGTTTTCATTCGTCCGTTCCCTCGGGCTCCAGTCGGGCGTATGCGGGTATATGCAACGCGGGGTCCAAAGCAGGAAACCTCGCTTGTCTTGGAGCGTTAGGCGGCCGTCACAGTGGGCGCACCCGGCCATCCACGCGGACCGGGATGCGAAAAATGCACTGGAATATGCAGAAGTTGCCGCCGCGGTGCGACGCACCCGGCCTCAATCGGCCGGAGGCAGAGTGAAATAGACTGTCGAACCTTCCCCCGGCGCCGATTCCATCCAGATTCGACCGCCATGCCACTCGATCGCCTTCTTGCAGAGTGCGAGTCCCAGTCCGTTCCCGGGGTATTCCTTTCCGTGCAGACGCTTAAACACGCCGAAGACACGGTCGCGGAACGCGGGATCTATGCCCAGACCATTATCTTGGACCCAGAATACCCACTCGAGGTCCTCCCGCCTGCAGGAAATGTGAACGCGCAGCGGAAGCGTTCCACGGAACTTGATCGCATTGCCGATCAACTGCCCCAAGAGCTTGGCGAGTGTTTCGAAGTCTCCCATCACCGCCGGCAATGGATCATGAGTGACGATTGCGCTCGCGTCTCGTACCTGCTTGCCGGCGCCAAGGAGCGCCTGGCGGAGAACGGCCTCCATGTCCGTCCGGGATGGCTGCCTGTCGCCAGTGCCGGCGGCCCAGTAATCCACCACGGCGGAAAGCAGGGATTGCATGGTGGCGACCCCGTCCTGGATCCGGCCGAGAAACAGATCGGCGTCAGAGTCGAGGCGGCCGGCATACGCCTCGGCCAGCAGTTGGCTATAGGAGGCCACGGCGCGCAGAGACTCCCGGAGGTTGTGAGCCGCGGTGGATACGAACTCCTCGAACTCCGCGCTCGCCCGCTCCAATCGCTTCTCAACCTGAAGCCGTCGCCGCGTTTCCGCGTCAAGGGCCTCGCGCAAGCTTTCGATCTCGCCTTCCAGGCGCCTTCGATTGGAGTTGTCCATTTCGGTCCACGTACCGCCGCTAAGGCCCGTTGTGGCGGGCGGCAATCAAAAACCTGAGCGCAGCCCCCTGCCCCTTTTCCGATTCCACCCAGATGCGTCCACCGTGGCGCTCGACGATCTTCCTGCAAAGCGCAAGTCCAATGCCCGTGCCTGGAATGTCCGGTCCATGCAAACGCCTGAACATGCCGAACACGCGGTCGGCGTATTGCGGATCGATACCGACTCCGTTGTCCCGCACCGAGAACAGCCAGCCGCCCGCATTTCTCTCGGCCGAAACGTGGATTCTCGGCGTTTCCTCGCCTCTGTACTTGATCGAGTTGGCGATCAGGTTCTGGAAAAGCTGCGTCAGCATTACCTCTTCGGCTACCAGTGTCGGCAACGGATCGGACGTCACGATGGCGCCACTCTGCACAATCGCCGTTTGGAGGTTGAGCAGCGTTTTGGCGAGAACAGCGTTGCAGTCGACCGGGGCGAACTGCTCTTTGCCCGCTCGGTGACCTCCCAATAACGCGAGTAGACGCCTTTACCAGGGCTTCTATTCTCCGGGCGCCCGCGACGGAGTATGCGATGTATCTGTCCGCGTCCTCGCCCAGCTTTCCTTGGTGCTCCTGCGCCAGAAGCTGAGTGAAGTTCACCACCATCCGCAGGGGTTCCTGCAAGTCGTGCGTGAGCGCATAGGCAAAGTCCTGGAGTTCGGCATTGGTAGCCTTGAGTGCGTCCTCAGCGCGCTTGCGGTCGGTGGTATCCTCGATCGCGAGAAGAATGGACCGAGCCTTGCGTATTCGGATCGAAGACTTCGCAAGCGTTGAGAAGCATCACTTTCCGTCCCACACGTTCAAACTCGTGCGTCACTTCAAAGTCCCTGAAACTCGAGTGTGACAGGGAGAATGTCTTGCAGGAGTTCGCGCAGGCTGGGAATGTTCCATTGCCCGTCTCCCAGATCGTAGATGAGGCGCCCCTCCGTTTCCTTCCGGGCGGCCTGGAAGGTCTCGTAGAATGCCTTGTTCGCCTTCGCGACGTGAAGATTCTGATTCAGGATCACGAGAGGCTGCCGCATCGTTTCTATGATCGCTTCGGCGAAGTCAAGACCGCGCTTCGCCGCATCAATATCGATCATCATCATCACGGCGCCGTCGATTTTGCCGTCCGGCCCCACGGACGGCAGGATGCGGAGCGAATACCAGCGACCCGTGCGAGTCGCGGATGTCGCGCGGTTTCCGGTTGCCGGCCCTCCATGGCATCCAGCAGCAATCGCCGCAGATCGAGAAGCTCAATTTGCGGCTGAAGATCGGTTATCGATCGCCCGGCATCGGAAGCGATCAGATTCAACATGGGCTCTATGGCCCGCGTGAAGCGGCGAATGCGCAGGTCCCTTCCCAACCATGACGAGAGGGATGCTGATGGTTTCAAGGAGAGCGGTCAGGTCCCGGTTGACCCGGCTCAATTCCGCGTTGCGCTCCCTCAGTCTCGTCGTTGAGCGTATTCAATTCTTCATTGGCCGATTGCAGTTCTTCCTTGGCGGTTTCCAGTTCCTCGTTGAGGGCCTGCGCCTCTTCGTTCGCCGACATGAGTTCTTCAATGGCGGTTTCCTTGGCCGTGATGATCGATTGCAGATCCTCGCTGGTGGTGGAAAGCTCGCGATCGCAGCCGGGCGGCCTCTTCCGTGTCGTGCCTCACCGCTCTGCGCCGGGCCCCCGTGGGCTTTGGCCCCGCGCCTGGTCCACCGGCCGGTCCTTTGTCCTCGAACAGAATCAAGAAGTAGCGTTCCCTGGGAGAGGACGACCCGGTGAGCGGGATCACCCTGATCTTGACCTCTCTCGACTCGCTCGCTACTTCCGATCCGCAAGCCATCTTCTTGCGCCACGGCGTTCTTTTGCCGGGCAATACGGAGTGCCTTGCCCAGGCCCGCTCTCAAGCCTTCGCGCACCATCCTCAGAACGTCATGGCGGGGCGGTCCCTGGTGAGAGCTCAAGGTACGGGCCCGTATGCCCCCGGACCTGAACGATGTTCATGTCATCGTCAACGATCACTCCGGCGGGACCATATTCGGCCAGCACCAACCGGTCGGCTTCTCTCTGTACGTCCAGACCAAAATGGCCCCCGGCGATCCTGCCGGCGGAATCCACCCGGCCTTCGGCGCCGCGGCGCTCGCTCCACTGGGGCGCCGGCCTGGATGCGGCCGGCAGCGAGCGGATAGATATTATGCTTCTTCCCCTCCTGATGGAATAACTCCGGAAAGCGTGCCTGATGCTTTCCGAAGAGCCGAGTACCAGGAAGCCCGCCGGCTTGAGGGCATAATGAAATATCGACAGCACCCTGCGCTGCAATACCGGTTCGAGGTAGATCAGCACGTTGCAGCAACTGATGAGGTCCAGGTTTGAAAAGGGCGGGTCCTGTGCCACGTTATGCTCTGCAAAAACGCACGCATCACGGATGGTCTTCGCGACTCGCCAGCAGCGTCCCGACCTCGTGAAGAATCGTGTCATTCGTTCTGGCGGGAAATGCGCCAGCGCGGCTTCCGTGTATATGCCTGCGCGGGCTTTCTGGATCGCCCTTTCGCTGATGTCCGTGGCGAAGATCTGGATCGGAACACTCAGCCGCCGCTGGTCCAGGAATTCCGTCAAAGACATGGCAAGCGAATAGGCCTCCTCGCCAGTGGCGCACCCAGGCACCCAAACCCGGAGCGGATTCTCGCGTCCTCTGCCGGCAACCAGGGCCGGGAAGACGTTTTCCCTCAACTCCTGGAAGACTGCGGGCTCCCGAAAGAAGGCAGTGACGGAGATCAGGAAGTCCTGGCATAACGCGTTTGCTTCGTCGCGGTTCTGCTCAAGCTCCTGGACGTAGTCTTCCATTCTCTGGAATCCGCGGAGGGCCATGCGCCGCCTGATGCGACGCCTGACTGTACCGTGCTTGTAATGCGTGAAATCCACTCCGCTGGCGTTCCGCAACAGCCGGAATACGCCGTCCAGTTCGATGGCTGCATCACCCGGCTGCTCGGTGGCTTTCTGCAGCTCCGGGGTAACATACAACTGCCGCGCAAGGGCCACCAACTGGCGGGCGATCCCGGCCGGCGGCAGCACGAAATCTACCGCACCGGCCGCGATAGCGCTTCCCGGCATGCCGTCGAACTTCGCCGATCGCCTCTCCTGAGCGAACGTGATGCCACCTGCAGCCTTGATCGCCTGGAGGCCGAGGGTCCCATCCGTTGCCGTTCCCGACAGAACGACGCCGAACGCCTGGCTGCCCCGGTCTCCTGCCAGCGCGCGCAGAAAAGAGTCGATCGGCATGTTCCGGCCACTGTCCAAGCGAGGCAGGGTGTGCAGAACTCCATCGGAAATGCCCAAATTGAAGCCGGGTGGAATCACGTAAACGCGATTGGCCTCGGCCCGGGTTCCGCCCTTCACTTCGGCGACCGCCATCTTGGTCGCCTTGGCGAGCAACTCCGTCAGATGGCTCTCGTGCTTCGGATCGAGGTGCTGAATCAGCACGAACGCCATGCCGGTATCGTCCGGCAGATGACTGAGCAACTCGGTGAACGCCTCCAGTCCGCCGGCGGAGGCTCCTATGCCGACAATTGGGAATGAATTGCCTGGGGCGGGTTCCCCGGCGGCTGGTCCCTGAAAAACCGTTGGGGAGACGGTCTCCCCGGGAGGTTCTGCGGAGCTTCTCCGCGGTTTGGGGGAGCCTCGCTTTCCAAGGGGCTCCGGCATGCGCGCCGAACGCTCAGCCTTGCCGTGCCCACGTCCGACGGTCTTCTTTGCCACACGCCACCGATGCCTCTCTGGCTCGACGATCCGGCGCTATTCCAGCAGGTCCTTGATGATTTTGCCGATCTCCATGAATTGATCCAGCCCCGAAGGCTTGGTGATGAATCGTGCAACTCCGAGATCCATCAGCAGTAGCCCGGTCTCGCTGGGATTGAGAAGAGCTCCATACACACACCGGCACTCCGGCGAGGTGCTTCGGCGTCCCGGATCGCGCGCAAGATGTCTTCGCCGCTATACTTGGACAGGTTCAAGTCCACCAGAATCAGCTTCGGAATCGCCGCATCCGCATAGGCGCCTTGCCTGCGAATGAAGGCGAGGGCGCCGCCCCGTCCGCCAGGTGAACCAGTTCGAATCGCAGATCCTGCTTGTTCATGGCCCGCTCCAGAAGGAAGACATCCGAACTGTTGTCTTCAATGACGAGAACCCGGGCTGGAGGAACAACGTAAGCGTGTTTGATGCTCACTCCCATTTCGCCAACCGTCGTCGCCTGCTTCATCTTATCTCCAAACCAACCGCGTTGGGCGCCCGTTCCGTTAGCACCTGTTTTGCTCTCACGACGAAGCGTTTGGGCGCGGAACCTATGTATGAGAAAGGATAACAGGTCACCATCGTCAGAACGTTCTCGCGCGATGGAGCGAGCACCTCGACATTATCCGGATCGACCACAGTCAGCGACTCGACCTGGTACTTGAAATTCCCTCTTGGCGTTGAGAACTGAATCTCGTCCCTGGGCCTCAAATCCTTCAGTCTCCGAAAGAACGTGTCACGGTGACCCGCGAGGCCGACATTTCCGGGTTGTCCTGGAAGCGCTGTCGATGGAATGTGGCCTACGGCGACGCGCAGTGTCCTTGGATCGACGCCTTCGCGTACCATCGCGGAGAACTGGAGCCTTGGAACCGACAGTCGTCCAATGACTGAAATCGGGAACGCGGGCTCCGGCGCCGGCATGGATTTGCGAGCAGCCTGAACCACACCCCCAGTCGGTTTTGTTTCGGGATTGGAGCCCGTAACGGAGGCACGGCTGGCAGCCGCGCGGTCGAATAACCGGCTTTCATACGCTTGGTATACAACCCGCTCGATGTATGTATAGCCGTACAGTCCAAGGGAAACGATCGCGAGAATCAGCAACAAGTACGGGCTCGCGCTCCAACGGGTCCGCCCCATAAGCGTTAACTTAGGCCCGTTTTCGACGTTCTTCGTGGCGCACGCACTCTTGCCTGCTGCCTCGACACTCGTGTCGAGGTTGACACCGTGCGTCGAGAAAAGTCTCGACGCGGCACGCACGAGTGCGTGCGCCACCAATCGAACCGGAACAACCGTTATGTTAACGCTTGTGCTGGTGCGCCCCCTCCGGGAGTCCCCGCCGGGCTGGGGAGCGTGCGCGAATGAGACACGGACTTTCATGATCCCGGCTTCCGATTCGGATCGTCACGAGGATCCACCAAGGGACGCCT
The DNA here is from genome assembly GCA_963725415.1 of uncultured Acidobacteriota bacterium. Lineage (GTDB taxonomy): Bacteria > Acidobacteriota > Terriglobia > Bryobacterales > Bryobacteraceae > CAVRZY01. The sequence goes on from CAVRZY010000195.1 coordinate 24,745, forward strand.
ATCCGGAAGGAGGTAGGTCGTACGCGTGTGTACTACCAACCCGTGCCGGCCGGACTGCGAAGCAACCACTCTGACCTTCCGCAGAGAACCCTTGTCGCCAAGTCGAACCGGAACGTAGCCGATCGTGTAACGGACGCGGATCTCGTTTGCGATCTCCTTGCAGATTCCGGCAACTTCAGAGAGCCGCTCCGTAAAGAAGGCCTCACCACCGCTGACTTGGGCAAGGTGCCGAAGCAGGCCGGGGTTCCGGTCTCTATCGCTGTCATCAAAGATCCCAATCGTGTAAATAGTCGCGCGGGACTCCCGAACCATTCGCATCACCTCTTCGGGACCATGCACGCTATTGTTATCGCCGCCGTCGCTGACCAGCACGAGGGTCTTTCTTGTCGCGCGTGCCCTTTTCGAGATGGCTGAGGGAGAACAGGACAGCGTCGTAGAGAGCCGTCCTGCCTTCGGGCTTGCTCTCCGACAAAGCGGCCCGCAGTTGGTCGATATCGCTCGTGAATGGAATGCTCTCGGGGAGACCGCTCTTCACGCCGTCACTGAAGTTCACGATGAACACTTCATCTTGCCGATTGCTCGCCTGAATGAACGCCAGCGCCGCCACGACGACCTCCGCCTGCTTCATCCGCATACTGCCGCTGGTGTCGATCACTAAGCCTACCGTGACGGGCACGTCCTCGCTCCCAAAATGGGTAATCGCCTGGAGGTTTCCGTTCTCATAAACCCGGAAGTTGTCCGCCCTCAGGTTTGAGACGTGCCCACCGGCCGCATCTTTGACACTCACATCCAGAAGCACCAGTTCGGCGGTCGCGGTGAGCTTGAAGGGTTGTTCCCCTCGCGCGACCGCCGGTGTCTGCCCACTGAGTGCATTCAGCGCTAACGCAAGCACCAGGGTGAGAATGTGTTCGGCACGCATGCATCTTGTCCAGCGCATGAAGTCTCTTGGGCCGGCGCCCCCGTCGCGCCGAGGTCTCCGTAGTTCGAGACCGCGGCGGTTGGCAAGCCGCTCGCCTCCTGCTAGGAGGAGCGTCTGGAACGAATTCTCAGGGCCGCAAAGGCAGCCGAAGAGAAGAGTCCGATCAAGCCGACCAGCGGCATGAAGCCGGCGGTATGCGGCAGTTTCTCCTGCACTGGTTCGGCAGGCGCAGGTGTCGGCGCAGCCGCCACCTCAACTGCTTTCTGAGGCTCGACCTGAACGGCGGGTGTTGGCACTGGCGCTGGCGCCGGCGCCGCTACCACCACTGCGCTCGTCTTGCCGCTTTCGTCCACAATCACGACAGGCGCCGTCTTCAATTCCTCTGGTGCGGTCGTCTCAATTGCGATCGCCGGCACGGGGGCCTTCACGAAAGCTGCGATCTCCACGGCCTTTGGCTTGGCATATGCGAACTCCTGCCCGAAGTTGTCTCCCGGGTAGAACCACGCCCGAAGCGCCGTGGGCTGCCCAACCGGAACTTCCCAGTACTGCAGTACGGTGTTCCCCGTCGGCTGCAGGCGGTAGTTCGGAATCGCAAGGATCGTCGTAATGACATGCTGCTGATCCTTGTCGAAGACCCGAACGATGTGCCGGTCCGACATGGAGTCCACCAGCAGCAACACATATTCCCCCGGTTCGAGTACTACAATGTGGTCCGGTGTGCAGCAGGACGGCAGTTGAATTCGCTCATTCACCGTCAGAATGGTTTTCTTGTTCCAGCTATCTGCCTGAACAGTTGGCGCCAGCGCGACGCTGATAAGGCCCGCGAAGGCTGCCAGTGCAAAACTCTGTGCGTGTTTCATTTCGTCTCGATCTCCTTTTTTCCCGTCACGCTCCTCTCAGCAGTTTCGGAGCCAAAGCGGAAACTCTGCGGAACCGCGAGTGGAACGTCCGCACGCCCTCACCTGGATCTGCTGTTCCGGGTGGGTTTCAGGCAGATCCTGCACTCCCGATGGCAACTTCTGCACGCGCCTTAGCGGGCTTTGGCTCTCTCCTCGCGATTGCGCTGTAGATTGGGGACTGTGGACCGGAATAACATTGGCACGGCTCGTGCAACAGGATGCACGTCGCCCGGAAACCCCCGGAGGGTAACCCGGCCGACAGGAGAGGTGAGAAATGAAACTGATCACAACGGCTACCATGACTCTTGCTCTTGGGATGCTGGGCCTGACTCTTGTCCCGACAGCTTCGGCAACCAGCCACAAACACGCGAAAACGGTACAACAAAGCCTCAGCGACAAAGGTTTCTATCACGGGCCCATCGATGGTCTCGTGGGGCCTCAGACACGAGCTGGCATTCGTGAGTACCAGAAATCGGAGGGTCTGCCCGTCACCGGGCGCCTGGATGCGGAGACGGCCGGCAAACTGGGAGTGGGACCGGAATCGATAGGCGGCAGCTTCAAGGGCGCCGGGCAGGAGGTGGGAAAGGGAGGCCAGGAAGTTGGTCACGAGATGAAGGAGGGCAAGCCCGTGGCAGCCGGCAAAGAGTTTGGGAAGGGAATGGGCCGCGCGGGCGAGAAGTTTGGGAAAGGCGTCAAGAAGGCGGTCACTACCGACAGCGACCGGGGGGATCGAGAAAAGAAGCAGTAAGTCGCGATTCAGGACGCCGCCGGCGAGACGAACGAAGCTGGCGCCGGCCGGCACACAATCTGACCTGGCGAATCGGCTAGAGCCGGGCTTTCGCAGTTCGCGCCGGTTTTCCGCCAGTTTGGCGGTGCTGTCTCGCAACTCCTTGCGCTTCAATGGCGGTGCGCCGCAACCGCGTGTGGGGCAGAGCTACCCTCCTTTCAGCCAGCGGAGCCTCCGGCGTTCTGCCCATTGTCGTCCGCAAGAATGTCGTCCGAACCTCCTGACTGGCTCCGTAACGGTTCGTCGCGTGTCGCAGGGCGGGCTGCACCGAAGTGCTCCTTCGGAAGCTCACGCCGCTACCTTTTCCAGGGCGTATTCATGGATGTGAAAGCGGTCGAGGATGTGGAGTGCCTGGGAGCACTTCTCGCGGATCACGCCCAGGTAGGGCTGCCACATATCCGAGCAGACGAACTCGATCTGAGAGGCGAGTCTCTCTCCGATGAGGGTAAAGAAGCCCTGGAAGGATTCGATGGTGCGTTCCTTGCCGACCCACAGCAGGCGAGTGAGACCCTGGTCGATCTGGTAGACCAGCGTCAGGTACTTGTGGCCTTTGGCGTACTGGATCTCATCCACGCCGATGGCGCGGATCGGCTCCAGCGTGCGATGCTCCAGGCCCCAGCCGACCACATACTCGACGGCGTCGCACACCTTGTCCCAGGAGGTGCGGAACGCCTCGGCGGTTTCCTTCCAGGAGAGTTTGCGCGCCCAACGGGCCAGGAACAGCATGTGGGCTTTGGTGGACTGGTGCTTGCCATCGCCCCAAGGAACTTCCTCCGACCACCACGCCGCAGTCTGCGGCAGTTGACGCGCCGTCATCCGGTACAGAAAGAAAACCAGAAAGCCCCAGAAAGGGATGAACTCGAAGCGCCGCTCGGGAAGATGATCGTAACCCGGCGCCGGCTTGTGGCAACCCGAGCAGACCGCCGCCGAACCCTGCCGCGGCCGCACGTCCACTTCGATGGTCTTCTTGTCGGGGCCGAAGCGGGCGTGCTGGTAGACAAATCCCCGATGGTGGTGGCAGTGGTTTAGAATCGTGGTCAGTTCCATGGCGCGGACGATTTCGAAGACGAAGACTTCCAGAGTAAACCGCGCCACCACGCCGGTGGCGCACTTCCGATGTTTCCGCCTATTGCCGCGATCTGGAGAACTGGCCGCGCTCCTGGATGGGGGTGGAAAAAGATCTGCCGCCCGGCGAAAAGCTGGTGACGTGCTTCCGGCCCTTCATCGAGCATCTGGCATCATCGAGTCTTTCCCCGAAGACCATTCGCCGGCACGTGGACAACCTCTGGATGCTGGGCGGAGAGATCATCCGCGACCTGAACGAAGACCCTTCTCTGAGAAAGGTCGCCGCGAACGGCTTCTCCGCAATGTGATCCACGAGGACGGCGGCCCGCTGATCCACAACGGCTCGGAGGAGGAGCAACGCTCCTTCGACTCGACCTGCCGCAAGCTCCACCGCTTCCTCACTCAATCCCAGCGCTGAGCCCGCCAGTTACCCACAGATTCCCCGGACGAGGCATTAGTATATACATATATTCTATTTGCAGCCTTCCCCGCTCCAAAAGCCGCTTGACCACGCGACCCCGAACAAGGCATCGGACTAACCGCATGAACGAGGGCCGGGCTGCGGCGATGGGAACCCGTGGATCGCCTACGAAAGTGGCTGGAGGTCGCGCTCACTGTTCTGGTCTCACCGACCTATTCCGCATTTCTCACCACGACCGTCGCGAGGCGCGATGAGAGGGCCGCAAATACAAGGCGCGCGAAGGCCGACGACCGGAGGCCCGCTTAACGGGTCGAGGACGGCGGCCGAGCGCAACGCAGCAGATGCGGCCCTATCGCGCGCCGCAGCAGGTTGCTGGTGAGAAATGCGGACTAGCCTCCTGACAGCCACGTTGACAGCCAAGACGATGGACACATATGGATGCGTGCGGACGCTGCGGTCATGCCATGCCTGCAAGTTGTTGGAAATGGACGCCGGTGCAAGTGCCGGACGCCTGCCGTTGGGACTCTT
>CAVRZY010000196.1:0-53906 GCA_963725415.1 uncultured Acidobacteriota bacterium
ATGGCCTGGCGGGCCACTTCGTTGAATGCGATGGACAGGGCCGAATGCCGGGTGGTCGTGGCGATGGGGATGGCGGACGCCGTCATTTCCGGATACTGGATACACCACTCCAGCACCTGCATGCCGCCGATGGACCCGCCGATCACCGACACCAGCTTTCTGATCCCCATATGGTCGATAAGGGCCTTCTGGGCCCTTACCATGTCGCCGATGGTTACGAACGGGAAATTCAGGCCATAGGGTGTGGATCGTCGGGATCTGCGGACGATGGGCCGGTGGACCCCATGCAGCTTCCAGCATATTGGAGCAGACCACAAAGTATTGAAGGGTGTCGATGCCCTTCGCCCGGCCGATCATGAAGTCCCACCACCCGGGTTTCAGCATCCTCCTCACGGTGGTAGCCCGCGGCATGGGCGTCGCCGGACAGGGCATGGCATATCAGAACGGCGTTCGACTTCTGCGGGTTCAACTCGCCGTATGTCTCATAGGCGATGGTGATGGGACCCAGTCTGGCACCGCTGTCCAGCGCCATCTCGTTGGGCGGTTCGGCAAAGGTGAAATATTTTTTTCCACCATGCCGCCGCTGCCCCCCGGGGGCGCATGTAACCCGAGACGGCCTTTCCTGGCCATGGAGTTGCTCGAGGGCCAGACGCTTAGGCAGCGAATCGGCCGCCGGCGGCTGGAGACCGGTGAACTGCTGGAGCTGGCCATTCAAATTGCCGATGCGCTGGATGCGGCGCACCGCAAGGGCATCGTGCACCGCGACGTCAAGCCGGCCAACATCTTTGTCACCGAGCGTGGGGAAGCCAAGATTCTGGACTTCGGTCTGGCGAAGCTGGCGGCCGAGCGGCGGCTGGGACCGGAGGCGCCCACCCTGACGCTTCTGGAAGCGGCCCTGACCTCGCCGGGCACGGCTATAGGCACGGTAGCCTACATGTCGCCGGAGCAGGCGCGCGGTGAGGAACTGGATGCGCGGACCGACCTGTTCTCCTTCGGTGCGGTGCTGTACGAAATGGCCACCGGCGTTCTGCCCTTCAAAGGCGCCACCACAGCAGTCGTCTTTGAGGCGATTCTCGACAAGACTCCGATCCCGCCGGCCCGTTTGAATCCCGCATTGCCGCTGGAGCTGGAGCGGATCATCGCCAAAGCGTTGGAGAAGGATCGCGAGGCGCGGTATCAGTCAGCCAAGGACCTGCTGGTCGATCTGCGCCGTCTGAAGCGGGATACGGATTCGGGTCGATCGGCGGCCGCCATAGCGCCAGTTCGCAAGAGGATCGCCAAACCACTCTGGGCAGCGGTGGCCGCCGCCGTGCTGCTGCTGGCCGCGGTGCCGGTCTATCTGTATCTGGGGCGCGGCCAGACCATCGACTCTCTGGCGGTCCTGCCCATGGTCAACGCCAGTGCCGACACCAGCACCGAGTACCTGAGCGACGGCATCACGGAGAGCCTCATCAACAGCCTTTCGCAGTTGCCCAAGCTGAGGGTGATGTCGCGCAGTTCCGTCTTTCGATACAAGGGGCGAGAGACCGACCCCCAAGTGGTAGGGCGCGAGCTGAAGGTGCAGGCCGTGCTGGTGGGCCGGCTTGTGCAACATGGCGAGGACCTCTCCATCAGCGCCGAGTTGGTGGACGCCCGCGACAACACCCACATCTGGGGCGAGCAGTACAACCGCAAGCTGGCGGACATCCAGGCCGTGCAGGAAGAGATCGGGCGGGAAATCACGGACAAGCTGAGAGTGAAGCTGACCGGCGAGCAACAGAAGTCGCTCGCCAGGCGGCGGACCCAAAACACCGAGGCCTATCAGGATTACCTGAAGGGTCGCTACTACTGGAACAAGCGCACGGCCGCGGGCCTGAAGACCGCCATCGAGCATTTCAACGCGGCCATCGCCAAGGATCCGACCTTCGCTCTCGCTCACGCTGGCCTGGCCGACTCCTATGCCGTCTTGAGCACTTTCGCGGCGGTTCCGCCGCGCGAGTGCATGCCAAAAGCGAGAGCGGCGGCGCTGAAGGCCCTGGAGATCGACGAGACCCTCGGCGAAGCCCACGCGGTCCTGGCCGAGGTGAAGGTATTGTACGACTTGGACTGGGCTGGCGCGGAAAGGGACTTCAAGAGAGCCATCGAACTCAACCCTGGCTACGCCACGGCTCACCAGTGGTATGCTCTGTACCTTGCCAGAATTGGGCGTTTCAACGAAGCCCTCGCGGAGATCAAGCGAGCCCAGGAGCTCGACCCACTCTCCCTGATCATCAACACCCTTCTCGGGTACGTATTCTATGAATCGCACCGTCCCGATCAGGCGATCGAACAACTCCGCCAGACCCTCGCCATGGACCCCAGCTTCGCGTTCGCCCATTCCGTCCTTGGCCGAACTTATACGGAAAAGCGGATGTATCCGCAAGCCATCGCCGAGTTCCGAACGGCGCTTAAATTTGCGGAGGAGAATCCCCAATCGATTGCGGGTCTCGGCCGTGCCTATGCCGAGTCGGGCAGCCAGGCCGAGGCGCAGAAGATACTCAATGAGTTGCTGGCGCGATCCAAGCGCGACTACTTCCCCGCTTGGGCCATCGCAAGCATTTACATCGGCCTGGGAGACAAAGACCGGGCGCTTCAGTGGCTGGGAAAGGCAGTCGAGGAACGGGGTGAGTACGTGGTCTGGCTCAAAACCGATCCCCTGTACGACCCCCTCCGCTCCGACCCCCGCTTCCGAGACCTGCTCCGCCGCCTGAATCTCACCCCCTAGCAGCCACAAGACCGGCGGGCGTGAAGTGTTGGAAAGCACGCGGACTAAGGCCACCTCGATTATCTCCAGCTTGTTTCCGCCGCTGCGGGGTAACCGGCTGATTCCGGGCAAGATCACCGGCTCTCCACGGCATTCGTCCTCATTAGTCGCCAAGCGTTTACTGATGATCCGGCACGCCACACGAGATCATTCCGGTCGGATCACGGGCCACTCGGAAGCCATGCCTCGTTCCGCGGACTACTCCTCATAGCCGCCCCAGTCTTCTTCGATCCAGGGCCTTGGCGCCGTATAGCTGACGAAAGCGCCCGTAGTCTTCCCCAATCCGGCCAACCTCCTGCTGCTGTCGAACACATTCTGGACGAGTGGTCGGCCACTCGGAAACAGCGTGGGCCTTGAGTCCTGCCGCCGGACCCAGAGGTCACCTGGCCGAGTCGCCGGCGTCCCGGAGAAGTGGATGGGCGTCCGCGGGTCCCCGGATGCGACGATCGGCGAAGAAGATCTGCGTCGCTCGCTGCGGCCGGGACATCGACGCGGTGAGGGCGTGGCGGCTTGCGGTCGGCTGGACAAGACTGGAGTCATGTCCTACTGGCGGGCGAGGGTGGCGGCGGTCCGGACGGGCTGGGGCAGGCCGGGGCGGCGGAGGGCGCTGTAGAGCGCGAGGGCGGGCTTGCGCTGGCCCTGGGCCAGAAGGCCTTCGGCGCATATCAGAGCCGCATGGGCCACGGCCGGGCGGAGAGGGGCTTGGGCGCGGCCCAGGGCTTTGCGGAGCTTTTTGGCGGCCTGGGGACCGCTGATGCGGCCCAGGGCCGCGGCGGCCGCTTGGGCGACCTCGGCGTCTCCCTCATCCAGGAGCTTGGCCAGGGGGTCCAGCGACTGAGCGTCCTTGCGAACGCCGATGGAGTTGATGACGCCGACCAGGGGTCTTCCTTTGAGCTTGCCCAGGGCGTCGCGCAAGGCATCATCCACGGAGGGATCGGGGATGGGCTCGAGGCCGAAGCGGGCGTAGTGCCCAAGCTGCGGGTGGGCCAGGAGCGCGGCCAGCGCCGGCACCGCTTCCTTCGTGCCGATCACTGCCAAGCGCTGGCAGGCTTTGGCCTTGGCAAACACGGTGGCCTCGGGGTTGCCGAGAATCTGAATGAGTTTGGCCGGCTCCAGGGCCATGATCTCTGCGGCGTTGTTCTGCATGTTGGGGATCTCCTTTGCTAAATGCGCCAAGGCTCGCGAATGGCGCGGGATCGCATGCGGTTAGCCTCGGGGTCGCCGAGGAACTCTTCCTTGAGTGGGTCCCAGGCCAGCTTGCGGCCGAGTTGCCAGGCGATGTAAGCGGCATGGCAGGCGATATGGGCCTGGCAGGCAGCGCCGGCATTGGAACGGGGCGCGGAGCGGGATTTGACACAGTTGAGGAAGTCGCGCACGTGTTTGCCCGGGTCGGTTCCGCGCTCAGTAATGGCACGGTATTCGGCGCGGAGGCTGTCCGAGAGAGCGATCTTGCCGGTGTCGCCGGTCTCGATCCAACCGGCGTCGCCTTCGAAACGGACGCTGCACGTTCCCAGGCCCAGCCAGCCCGTGTCGCGCATCACCAGCTTCACGCCGTTGGCATAGCGGCAGATGACCTGATTACCTTGGGGCTCGTATTCCACGGGGGCGGTGTTGTCGGCAGTATTGGCCCACTGGCAGAGATCGACGGTGTGCGAGCCCCATTCGAGGATGCCGCCGCCGTGGAAGTCGAAGTGGCCGCGCCAGCGGCCGGCCACATACTGCGGAGTGGTAGGGCCGCCACGGACAGGGCCCCAGCCACATGTCCCAATCGAGCAGCTCCTTGGGCGGCTCCGGCTCGGCGGGCAGCCAATCGTGCGTAGTACGGGGATCCAGGGTGTTGGCGTGCACGGCGCGCAGCTTGCCTAGCTTGCCGCTGCGAGCCAGTTCGGCGGCCAGCACGAAGTTGTCGATGTTGCGCCGCTGCGTGCCGGCCTGGTAGACGCGGCCGAAGCGCCGGATGGTCTCGGCCAGGGCCCGGCTCTCGGCGATGGTCATCGAGCAGGGCTTCTCGCAGTAAATGTCCTTGCCGGCTTGGGCCGCGACGATCGAGGCCAGGGTATGCCAGCGGTCGCCGGTGGCGATGAGCACGGCGTCAATGTCGCTGCGGGCCAGTAACTCGCGGAAGTCGGCATAGGTGGCGCAGTCGCTGTTGCCGTACTTCTGGTCGGCCATTTTCTTGACGGCCTCGCGGCGCTCCGCCTTGACATCGGCGATGGCCACGAACTGTACCTCGGGCTGGGTGAGGAAAGAGGCCAGGACCTGGGCGCCACGGCCGCCGATCCCGATGCCGCCCAAGACGATTCGGTCACTGGGCGGGACCGCGCCGCCTTTGGCCAGCACGGAGCCGGGGATCACCTGCGGCGCCAAGACCAAGGCGCCAGTCTGGGCCGCGGTCTTCAGGAGCCGCCGCCTGGAAACGAGTTCTTTTCCGATCTCCATCATCGTCCTCCTGTGGTGGATCGATAGTCTCCGACCCTCGCGAGATGGGACTCAGCATGATCATTATATGGCTGCGGCAGGCAAGGGCGCTGGCCGGGGTGTGGGCGGGTTATACTGATGCGGACCAGGAGATCGAAGAAGTGGAGATGAGTGACAAAGAACTCATATATCTGGACAATGCCGCGACGGCGTGGCCCAAGCCGGAAAGCGTTTACCGCTTCATGATCGAGTTTTACCGCCATAGCGGCGTGAACCCAGGGCGAAGCGGCTTCGACCTGGCGCTGGAAGCAGGATCTCTGCTGGACGATCTGCGCAAGCGGCTTACCAAGTTCTTTGGGGGCGACGAGGACGCGCCGGAGCGTCTGTGCTTTGGCTACAATGCGACCGACGCGCTGAACCTGATCATCCCCGGCTTGCTGTCGGAGGGGGATCACGTAATCACCACCAAGCTGGAGCACAATTCGGTGCTGCGCCCGATCAATCACCTGGTGCGCGATGGCGGCGTCGAGGTGACGCTGGTTCGCTTCGACGGGGCCGGGTTCATCGATCCTGGGGACATAGCCAAGGCGATCCAGCCGAACACCAGACTGGTGATTGTCAACCACGGCTCAAACGTTATCGGCACAGTTCAGCCGGTGAAGGAGATCGGCGCGATCTGCCGCGAGAGAGGTGTGATCTTCGCGATCGATACGGCGCAAACCGCGGGCGTGATTCCGATCAGCATGAAAGAGATGAACGTCGATGTGCTGGCGTTCACGGGGCACAAGGCGCTTATGGGCTCGATGGGGATCGGCGGGTTGTGCGTGCGCAAGCACCTCGATATCCGGCAGGTGCGCAGCGGCGGCACGGGAGTGCGCTCGGCCGAGCCGTATCACCTGGAAGAGTATCCCTGGAGGATGGAATATGGCACGCCCAACATGGTGGGAGTGGCGGCGCTTTGGGCGGGGCAGGACTGGCTCGAGGAGAACGGGATAGAGAAAATACACGCGCGGGAGATGAGACTGGCGGCCAGGCTGGTGGAGGGCTTGCGCGGGATCCAGCGTGTGCGCCTGTACTGCTGCGACGGCCTGGAGAACCACCTGCCCACGATCACGATCAATATCGACGGGCTCGAGGCTGGAGACGTGGGGGTCATGCTGGACGTTGACCACAACATCGCCACGCGAACGGGCCTGCACTGCGCTCCGCTGGTGCACGAACAACTGGGAACGATTGGGATTCACGGAGGTGTTCGCTTCTCGATTGGAGCGTTCAACACGGAGGAGCACATGGACGCCGCGATCCGGGGAGTGGCGGAAATCTGTGGCGTGAAGGCGCGACGCGGGGCCGTGCGGACGAATTGACGATTTGGTCATTGACGATTGAGGATTCGCGGATTTCTCACCATGCCCAGTCTCGAGCGCGCTGTTGACCTCGTGGCGCAGCCTCTCCAGGCTGCCGTCTCGGCACTCGTGCCGAGACGCTCTGTCCCGGTTCGAGAGAAGCACTGGCGTCGAGACGAGTCTCGACGCGGCAGGCTGAAGCCCGCGCCACATCTTTGCGGTTAGAGGGGGAAGACCTCCAAGCGGTCCGGGTCGAACTTCAGGCGCCTTTTCTCGACGTAGGATTGGACGGCCAGCAGCGGGGGCAGGATGGAGATGCTGGCCAGGGCGGCGTCGCCGTTGGGCAGTTTGCGGGAGCGGCAGCAGTCCAGGAAGTTGCGGACATGGTCGGCGGTGATGTCGCCGGGGGTTCTCTGCACGATGGGTTGAGCACCCTTGCCCGCGGGGAGAAACTCGTAGCGGTTTCGGTTCACGAAGAGCCTGCCCTTGTCGCCATAGAAGGTGACGCCGTATTCGCTGGCCGTACCGTAGGCGTTGGACTGAAACAGGACGCTGAATCCGTCATACTCGAACAGCGCATTGCAGGTGTCAGGCGCGGTGCGGCCATCGTGGAAGTCGTAGAAGATGCCGCCGGCGAAGACCGCCGAACTGGGCGCGCGCTCTCCCATGTACATGTGGACTACGTCCATCCAGTGGTGGCCGAAGTCGGTCATCTTGCCGCCGTTGAAGTCCAGGAAGGCGCGGAAGTTGAAGTACTGAGCCGGGGTCCAGTCGCGGTATTTGACGGGGCCCAGGTAGCGCACCCAATCGAGGTTGGAGGGCTTCTGAGCGGGTTGCCCGCGCATGGGGCGCGGCACGCCGCCATGCCAGAGGGCGTCGATGTGGCTGATCTTGCCGATGGCGCCCGAGCGGACGAACTTTTCCCTCGGTTCGATGTAGATTTGCCCGGAGCGCTGTTGGACGCCGACCTGGCAGATGCGGTCGGTGAGGCGGGCGGCCTTGACCATCTGCGGGGCCTCATCGCGGGTGCGACACATGGGCTTCTCGACATAGACGTCCTTGCCGGCATTCATGGCGTCGATGGCGTGATCCTTGTGCCAGTGGTCGGGCGAGCCGATCAGCACGGCATCCACTTCCTTGAGTTCGAGCAACTGGCGGTGGTCGGCGAAGCCCCTGGTATTGGGCGCTTTCTGCTGTGCCTGGTCAATGCGGACGGCGTAGACGTCGCAGAGCGCGCGCACTTCCACGTCCGGGTTGTTCTGGAACAGGGTCATCACGTAGGTGCCACGCCCGCCCGTGCCGATGACGCCCAGTCCGATGCGGTCGTTGGCGCCGGGAATCCTGGAATACGAGAGTGCGGTGATGGCAGCGGTCTTCGCCGCCTGGCGTCGGGTCATCATGAGTTCAGCTCCTTGATGTTGATGTTACCGGAGTTGGAGGCGGCGGAAAAGGAGGTGACGGTGATTGCCATGGACACCGGCGACTAACTGCCCAGGTATTTGGCGTAGAGGCTGCGGGCCAGGGCGGCGTCGGTAGTGCCTTTGATGATGGCGCGGCCGTCGGGGAAGATGGTGAGCTCGTAGGGCGGGAGGAAGAAGCGGAGGGCGAACTGGTTGGCGCGGACCTGGCCCAGCGGGGAGAGCTTCTCTTTGAGGGCGGCGAGATCGATGGGACGGGCGCGCTCGTGGATCTGCACGGCGTTTCTGCCGCAGAGGCTGATGGGGGCGTGGGCGGCGCCTTCCAGGTGGGTAAACCTGCGCTGGGCGCAGACGGGGCACTGGGGGTCGGGCGGGGGCTGGTCGATCTGGCGGACCTGGCCGCTCCAGAGGTCCACGGTGGTGATGCAGGGGCGCAGTGAGACGGCCTGGCCGCACAGGATCCTGATGGCATCGCCAGCCTGGAAAGCGGCGATGACGCCGGTGACGGCGTTCAACACGCCCACGGTCTCGCAGGTGGGCTGGGCACCCACGGGCGGGTTGGGATAGATGCATTTCAGGCAGGAGGTCCGGCCCGGCAGGACGGGCATGGTCAGACCGTAGCTGCCGACCGCGGCGCCGTAGATCCAAGGGATGTTGCGGCTGACGGCGTAGTCGTTGATCAGATAGCGGGTTTCAAAATTGTCGGTTCCATCCAAGATGAGATCGGGCTGGCCGAGCAGCTCGGCGATGTTGGAGGGGATGAGGTCGGCGACGTGGGGCGTGATCCGGATCTGGGAATTGATCCTGGCCACGCGGCGCGAGGCGGCGATGGCCTTAGGCAGGGCCTCCTCCGCGTCAGCCTCGTCAAACAGCCACTGGCGTTGCAGATTCGACAGCTCAACGTAATCGCGATCCACAAGAACAAGGTGGCCCACACCGGCCCGCGCCAGTGCGCCGGCCTGGAAGCTGCCTAAGGCGCCGCAGCCCACCACCGCGACCTGCGACCGGAGGAGCCGCTCCTGGCCGGTGACGCCGATGCCGGCGAACAGGATCTGGCGGGAGTAGCGTTCCAGGTCGCGGCTGGTCACGTAAGCTATTGTCGCGCAGGGATGGGATGAGGGGTAGTGTGTGGGGGCATGGAGAGGCAATGTTATCATGCAGGAAAGTGACTCGGACTGGGGTTCGAGACATTGCTGTTGTGGTCTCAGCGCTCGGATTTCTAGCCGGGATAGCGAGGGGTGCGCCCTCGGAGTACGAAGGGCGGCCAGTGGTGAAGATCGAATTCAGCCCCGAAGAGCAACCGCTCGCGCGGACCTACCTGCTGGAGATCCTGCCGATCAAAGTGAATGCTCCGCTGCGGCTGGGGGATGTACGCGGGGCCATCGAACGGCTGTATGCGACCGGACGTTACGCGGACATCGCGGTGGAGGCGCGGGCGGAGGAGGGGGGCGTAGCGGTGCGCTTCCTCACGGAGACCGAGTACTTCGTGGGGCGTGTGACGACCGAGACGGTGGCCGAGCCGCCCAACAGGGGGCTGCTGGTGAATGCGACCCGTCTGGAGCTGGGCACGCCCTACCGCGACAAGGACCTCCAGCAAGCGATCGAGAATCTGAAGCTGACGCTGCGCAACAACGGATTCTATGAGAGCCGGGTGGAACCGCGGTTCCAACGCGATCACAAGACCGGGCAGGTACAGATCGAGTTCGTGATTCAGAGCGGGAGGCGGGCGCGGTACGGGCCACCCAAGGTGACCGGCAACCCGGCCAGATCCGCCACAGAGCTGGCCGGGGTGACGCATTGGCGAGGCTGGTTCGGCTGGAAGCCGGTGACGGAGACACGGACGCAGGAGGGCCTGGAGCGTGTCCGCAAGTCCTATCTGAAGAAGAACCAACTCATGACGCAGGTAGGTCTGAAGGGGGTGGAGTACGACTCCGGTACCCGGCGGGTGACTCCGACGCTGGAAGTCGAGGCAGGCCGCAAGGTGAAGATCGAAACGGTGGGCGCCAAAGTGTCGCAAGGGAAACTGAGGCAGATCGTGCCGATTCACGAGGAGCAGGCGGTGGATCGGGACCTGCTGATGGAAGGGGCGCGGAACCTGAAGGAGTACTTTGAAGGCCGAGGCTACTTTCAAGTGAAAGTGGACTTCAAGAACCAGCCGGGGGATGGGGGCCAGGATCTGATCCAATACAGCATCGCTCGCGGAGAGCGGCACAAGGTGGCGGCGGTGAGGGTGGAAGGGAACCGATACTTCGACGCCGAAACGATTCGGGAGCGGATGTACGTGAGGCCGGCGTCCTGGCTTCAGTTCCGGCATGGGCGGTACAGCGACGAGTTCCTGAAGAGAGACGTGGCGGCGATCGCGGAGCTGTATCGCTCGAACGGATTCCGGGACGTGGAAGTGAGCTCGAGGCTCGAGCACCCCTACCAGGGAAAAGAGACCAATATGGCGGTCCACATCCAGGTCCGGGAAGGGCGGCAATGGCTGGTAGCGAGTCTGGAACTGACGGGGGCGTCGAAAGAAAACGAGGAGGCGCTGAGGTCGTTGTTGCAGGAAAGCGAAGGCCAGCCGTTCAGTGAAGTCAACGTGGCCGTGGACGGGGACAACATCCTGGACTATTACTACAACCGGGGGTATCCCAATGCGAGCTTCGAGTGGAGCTTCGAGCCGGTGGAGGGGCCGGGGAAGGTGAATCTGAAGTACGCGATTCAAGAAGGGCCGAGGAAGTTCGTGCGGGAGGTGCTGGTGAGCGGGCTGGAGACCACCGATCCGGAGCTGGTCAAACGGCGTGTGCTGCTAAAGCCGGGCGAGCCGCTGTCGCGCACGCAGGCGCTGGAGACCCAGCGGCGGCTGTCCGATCTGGGGATCTTCGCGCGGGTGGATATGGCGCTTCAGAACCCAAACGGGGAAGAGCGGGACAAGTACGTGCTGCTGAATGTGGACGAATCCAGCCGCTACTCGATCACGGGGGGCGTGGGAGCGGAAATCGCCAAGATCGGCGGGTGCCGGGAGTGTTTGGATGTGCCGGCAGGAAAGCCGGGATTCAGCCCGCGCGTGTACTTTGACGTGATCCGGCGGAACGCCTTCGGGAGCGGGCACATCGCGTCGTTCAAGAGCCGCGTATCGACGCTCCAAAAGCGGGGCGTCCTGAGTTATGAGGCGCCGCAGTTCCGGGGCAGCTCGAGGCTGAACCTGCTGCTGAGCGGGATGTACGACGATTCGCGGGACGTGCGGACGTTCTCGGCCAAGCGGCAGGAGGGTTCGGTGCAGGTAGGGCAGAAGCTGTCGCGGGCTTCGCAGATGTTGTACCGGTTCACCTACCGCCGGGTGAGCGTGGACAGTAACACGTTGCAGATCAACCCGTTGTTGATCCCGCTGTATTCGCAGCCGGTGCGGCTGGGGATTCTGGGAGGGAACTTCATACAGGACCGGCGGGACGATCCCACCAACGCGCACCGGGGTATCTACAACACGCTGGACGCGGGGTGGGCATCGAAGGGCTTCGGCTCGCAAGCCGATTTCACGCGCTTTCTGGCGCACAACGCGACCTATCATCCGCGGGGCATCGGCAGCAAGTTTGTGCTGGCGCGCTCGACCACCTTGGGGTGGTTGCAGAAACTGGCCGAGAGCACCACCATCCCGCTGCCGGAGCGGTTCTTTTCCGGTGGCGCGGTGTCGCATCGCGGCTTTTCGGAGAACCAGGCGGGACCGCGGGACCCGCTGACCGGATTTCCGGTGGGCGGCAAGGCGCTGCTGCTGAACCAGGTAGAGCTTCGGTTTCCGCTGATCGGCGAGAACGTCGGTGGGGTGCTGTTTGAGGATGCGGGCAACGTTTACTCAGGGATCGACAAGCTTTCCTTGCGGGTGCGGCAGCGCGGGGTGACGGACTTCGACTACATGGTGCATGCGGTGGGTTTCGGAATCCGGTACCGGACGCCGGTGGGCCCGGTGCGGCTGGACCTGGCCTACGCGCTGAATCCGCCCAGCTTTGTGGGTTTCAAGGGCACCCGGGAACAACTGCTGTTTGGCGGCGGGGTGCGGACCATGCAGCAACTCAGCCATTTTCAGTTTCATTTTTCGTTGGGGCAGGCGTTTTGATGGGCATCGCTTCACCGCAGAGACGCAGAGGACGCAAAGACAACACAGAGAAATACCCATCTAGCATTTCTCTGCGCTTACTCTGCGCTCTCTGCGTCTCTGCGGTGAGTCTGGTGTGCACGTTGGGGTGGGCGGAGATTATTGACCGGGTGGCGCTGACGGTGGACAACCAGGTGATCACGGAGAGCCGGGTGCTGGAGGAGGTGCGGCTGGCGGCGTTTCTCAATGGGGAGAAGCCGGACCTGAGCGGGTCCAGCAAGCGGCGGGCGGCGGCGCGGCTGGTCCGGCAGAGCTTGATCCGGCGGGAGATGGAATTGACGCAGTATCCCCTGCCGCCGGCGTCGGAAGCAGACCGGATGGTCGAGCAGCTTGTGCAGGGGCGTTTTCCCGACGCGGCGGGCTACCGGAGCGAACTCGCCAGCTACGGGATCAGCGAGGAGACTTTCAAGCAGTACTTACTCAGGCAGGCGGCGGTGCTGCGGTTCATCGATGTCCGTTTCAAGCCGGAGATTCAGGTGACCGACCTGGAGATCAGGGACTGCTACGAGAACCGGGTGGTGCCGGAGTACCGAAAACGAGGCGGCCGCGGGGAGCCCTCGTTCGATGACGCCCGGGCGCAGTGCGAGGAGATGCTAGCCTCGGAGCGGGTGGACAAGCTGGTGGAGCGATGGCTGAAGGACACCCTGGAGCACACGCGAGTAGTCTACAAGGAGGAGGCTTTCCGGTGAGGCGTCTGAAGAAGATTGCGCTTCTGAGCTTGGGCGGGGCGATCGCGCTGGGGATGGCGCTGGCGATCACGGCGCTGATCCTGGTCCAGACGCAGTGGTTCCGGGACAGGATCCGGGAGCGCATCGTGTACGAGCTGGAGAACGCCACCGGAGGGCGGGTCGAACTGGGCGGGTTCGATTTTGACTGGCGCAAGCGGACGGCGGAAGCACGCAACCTGGTGATTCATGGAACCGAGGGCGCCGGCCAAGCGCCGTTGTTGCGCACCGATTCGGTGAAGGTGGGCTTGAAGATCGTCTCCGTGTTCCGGCGGCAGATCGACCTGGAATCGCTGGTGGTGAACAAGCCGCGAGTCAACCTGATCATCTACGAAGACGGCCGGACCAACATGCCAATACCGAAGGCGGCGCGGGAGCGGAGAGAGGACACGGTTCAGACGGTGCTGGACCTGGCCATCGGGCATTTCAATCTGGTGGACGGCGCGCTCCAGGTGGGCATGAGGAAGCTACCGTTCGAGGCGCTGGGAGAGCACTTTCGGGCGCAGGTGCTCTATGAGGCGGCGGGGCCTCGGTACCGGGGGCAGGTGTCTTTCCGGCAGTCCATCAGCGGGGCGGGAGGGAAGCCGCTTCTGCCGCTGGAGGTGGAGGCGCGGCTGGCGCTGGAGCGGAAGCGTCTGGAGATCACAGAGTTGCGGCTGGCAGTGAAGGGATCGGCGCTGGAGGCGAAGGGGGCGATCGAGGATTTCGCGTCCCCTCGCACGGAGCTTCAATACTCGGCCCGCGTCCACCTGAAGGATTTTGGGGCGGCGCTGCCGAGGGGTGCGCTTCTGGATCGGGGCACGGTGAAGCTGGAGGGGAAAGTAACGGCGTCGGGAGGAGGCCAGTACGCGGTGAGCGGCCGACTGGAGGGCCAGGGGCTGGCGCTCGAGCGAGGCGGGGTGCGGATCTCCGACATCGGGGTCACGTCCGAGCTGGTGCTCGGGCCGGAAAAGCTGGAGTTCCGGAACTTCACGATTCGGGCGCTGCGCGGCCGCGTATCGGGCCGGGCGGAATTGCTCAAGTTCAAAGACCTGCGGGTGGCCGCGGAGGTCCAGGATTTTTCGATCCAGGAGCTGACACGAGTGGAGGGCGCCCGCAGAGTGGCCTGGGACGGGATGCTGTCCGGGCCCATGGTCGTAGGAGGCGAGATCCGCGAGGGGGATGTGAGGGAGGTGAACGCGCGGGCCCAGCTGACTATCAGCCCGGCGCCGGGCGGGAATCCGCTGGAGGGGTTGATTGACGCCTCTTACAGCCAGCGCCAGGGGAGCATCGAGCTGGGCCATTCCTATCTGGCTACGCCCTCCAGCCGCGTGCAGTTCAACGGGACGCTGGGGCGGCGGCTGGAGGTCAGGGTCGAGAGCACCGATCTCGGAGACTTTGAGCCGGCCATCGCGCTACTGGGGGGTGCGCCTGCACAGCCGTTGCCGGTGAGGCTGGACAACGGCCGGGCGAGATTCGAGGGCGTGGTGAGCGGCCCGCTGGAGGCCCCGCAGATCGAAGGGCGCGTCCAGGCTACACGCGCTGTGTTTGAGAACCGCCTGTTCGACGACGCGGCAGCGCACGTGGCAGCTTCAGAAGGCAACCTCAGGGTCGAGAAGCTGGCCGTCGAGAAGCAGCAGATGCGGTTGAGCGGCGGCTTCGAGGTGAAGCTTCGGAACTGGAAGCCGGAGGCCGACCAACCGCTTTCCGGGAGCCTGTCGTTGCGCGCGCCCGAGCTGGGGCAACTGCTGGCGGAGGCGGGAGAGAAGCTGCCGGTATCGGGCGAGCTGAGGGCGGAGGTAAAGCTGGCGGGGACGGTAGGCGCGCCGCAGGCCAGCGGCCGGATCACGGTCGAGAAAGGGATGGCCTACGGGCAGCCATTCGAGCGACTGGAGGCGGAGGCCCGCTACGTGGAAGGGTTGCTGGAGGCGCCCACCGCCACGGCTCACATCGGTCCCAGCCAGATCCGCGGGACCGCGGCGTTTCAGCATTCCAAGGAGGACTGGAGCAAGGGGAGCCTGCGCTTTGAAGTTTCCAGCGCGGGGGTCCAACTGGCGCGGCTGAAGGCGGCCCAGGATCTAAGCCCGGGGCTGGAAGGGAAGCTGGAAGGACAACTGGCCGGGCAGGTTTCCGTCGCCCAAGCTGCGCTTCGGGTCACTTGGCTGAGCGGGCGGCTGGCGCTTTCCAGTTTCGCGGTGGAGCAGAAGCCGATGGGCAATCTCGCGCTAACCGCGACTACCAAAGGACAGGTATTGAACCTGGATCTCAGCGGCGACGTGGCCGGATCGGCTATCCGCGGGACCAGCCAGTGCAGCTTGGAAGCAGAGTACCCAGTGCAAGGGAACGTGGAATTCGCGCGCCTGAGCCTGGCCACCTTGCTGGCGCGGCTGGAGCGCCAGAAAGGCCGGCAGCAGCTTCCCTTTGACGGGTCGGCTGCGGGGCGGCTGGTCTTTTCGGGTTCCATGCTACAGCCGCAGAGCTGGAAGGGCACGCTGGAGCTGTCCGGAGTCGAGATCATGCCGCGGCTGGAGAACAACAAGGAAGCGGCGAGCGCTGCGATTCTGAGCTTGAGAAACAGAGGGCCGGTGCGGGTGGAAGTGGATCCGAAAGGAGCCCGGATTCAGAGGGCGCGATTCGCGGGAAAGCATACCAACTTGCAGGCCTCGGGGACGGTGACTTTCGGATCGAGGAACCCATGGAACCTCCGCCTCCAGGGCGAGGTGAGTCTAGCCATGCTGCAAGATCTGGATCCCGAGCTTTCGGCGAGCGGGAAGCTGGTGGTGGACGCGACGCTGCGCGGGCCGATGTCGCAGCCCGAGGTCTACGGCCGGGCGGAGATCCAGGGCGGGACTTTGTACCTGGCCAATTTCCCAAACGGGCTGGACAAGATCAACGCAGTGGCGTTCTTGTACCGGGACCGGGCCACCATCGAGAGGTTCACGGCAGAAAGCGGAGGCGGCAAAGCGCGGGTAACCGGCTTCATCGTGCTGGGCACACCGGCGACCTATTATCTGCAAGGCCAAGCCGAGCAAGTGCGCTACCGCGACCCGGAGGGCGCCAGCGTGACGGCCAACGCCGCGCTGAACTTGACGGGGACCACCGAGCGGAGCGTGCTGGGCGGGGACGTGACCATCACGCGGATTTCCTTTAACCCGCGCACCGACCTGGGATCGCTGCTGGCCAGAGGCGCGCAGCCGATTTCGACGCCCGCCCGCGCGGGCAAGTTCACGCAGGGCATCCGGCTGGACGTGCAGGTTCGGACTTCGCCGCAGGTGCGGCTGGAGACGGTGCTGACGCGAGGGCTACAGGCGGAAGCGGACCTGCGGCTGCGCGGCGATCCCACCCGGCCGGTGGTGCTGGGGCGGGTGCTGATCAACCAAGGCGAGGTGCTGTTCTTCGGCAACAAGTACACTATCGACTCGGGCGAGATCCTGTTCGTGAACCCGGCGCGGATCGAGCCCATCGTGAACCTGGACCTTCAGACCAAGGTGCAGGGGATCGACGTCACGCTGACCCTGAACGGACCGATCAACAAACTGAACGTGACGTACCGGTCCGATCCGCCGCTGCAGCTTTCCGACATCGTGCGGCTGCTGGCGACCGGGACGGCGCCCTCGAGCGTGCCGGGACTGGTGGGAGCGCGCTCGGCGGTCTCGCAGAGCTGGGAGCAGGCCGGGGCCGGCGCGCTGATGAGCCAGGCCATCGCCACCCCGCTGGCGGGCCGATTGCAGCGCTTCTTCGGCGTCAGCAGCCTCAAGATCGACCCCTCGCTGTCGGGGACCACGAACACCCCGGAAGCGCGGCTGACGCTGGAGCAGCAGGTCACCAACGAACTGGCCTTCACCTACGTCACCAATCTCACCAAGGCGCAGGAGCAGACCATTCGCGTGGAGTGGGGCCTCACCAAGCACTGGTCGGTGGTGGGGCTGCGGGAGGAGAATGGGTTGTTCGGGATCGATTTCCTGTACAAGAAGCGGTTCAAGTAGCGCTAAGCTAAGAGCGCAGGGTTACGGCTCTTTGACACATGGAACTGGCTGAGCAGAGACGAATGATGGTGGAGCGCCAGCTTCGGGGCCGGGGCATCTACGACGAGCGGGTGCTGGCAGCCATGCTCGAGATTCCGCGGGAAGAATTCATGCCGGAATCGTCGCGCAAATTTGCCTATGCCGACGACCCGGCGCCGATCGGTTACGGGCAGACTATCTCCCAGCCCTACATGGTGGCGCTGATGGCGCAGTGCCTGGAACTGGAGGGCACGGAGACGGTGCTGGAGGTGGGGGGCGGATGCGGGTATCACGCCGCGGTGCTGGCTGCGGTGGCGGCGCGGGTGATCTCGATGGAGCTGATTGCGGAGCTGGCGGAGATGGCGCAGCAAAATCTGGAAAAAACAGGACGCGGGGGAAATGTTCTGGTGGTGTGCGGCGACGGAGCGCAGGGATGTCCGGCGCTGGCGCCCTTCGAGGCCATCTCGGTGGCTGCGGCGGCCGAACAAGTGCCCCCGGCGCTGCTGGAACAGTTGAAAGACGGCGGGCGGCTGGTGATTCCAGTGGGAGGGGCCTGGGACCAGGAGCTGCGCGTGATCCACAAGCAGGACGGCGAGATCACGTCGCGCGTGGCCACTTACTGCCGCTTCGTGCCGCTGCGCTGAGGTTTCGCGCAAAGACGCTAAGTTCGCGCAAAGGCCGCAGAGAATTTTAGAGAAAAAGCTCATAGGTGGGGACTATGGTGTGTGGACGAGAACGCCATCTCCCGAGAAATTGTGGATGCGGCGTTCCGGGTGCACACGACGCTGGGGTCTGGGTTGTTTGAGTCGGTGTATGAAGCCGCACTAGCCTGCGAGTTAGGGAAGCGCGGACTTCGAACGGCTCGGCAACAGGTGGTTCCCGTCACTTACGAAACCATTCACCTGGAGATGGGGTTTCGGGCAGACCTCATCGTCGAAGACAAGGTGATCGTCGAAATCAAATCCGTCGATGAGGTTTTGCCGGTCCACAGAAAACAGCCCCTGACCTACCTGCGCCTGGCCAACAAGCGCTTGGGCTTGGTAATCAACTTCAACGTGGCTTTGATCAAGGATGGCATCACGAGACTAGCGAATGGCCTTTGAAATCAACCATTCTTTGCGCCCTTTGCGTGACCTTAGCGTCTTTGCGCGAAACTGAAAGCATGCGGCTACGGACAGCGCAGGGCAAGCTCAAGGTCGAGCACAACATCCTCGAGGGCGTGCGCGAGCTGCTGAAGCGGCTGCTGGCGGAGAATCCCGAGATCCGCGCGGTGATCCCGGGGGTGATCCGGCCGGTGCGGGACGCGCGCGGGAAGGTGCGGGTGCACGTCACCGTGCCCACCGCCAACGGCTGGAAGGCCATCGCCCTGAGCGCCGGGGCGCGCCAGGAGTTGTTCATCAGCACTACTCTCAGTAAAGAACGGTTGGAACAGGCGCTGGGGCGGGCCGCGGAGCAGTAGCCTGCCGACGGGCGAGGCGGTTAGTGTGACCCGCCAGAGCGTGCACTACGTGCCAACAGAGATGTGGTTGGGACTGTCTTCTTGCTCGGGATCCAGGACTGCCAAGCCGAGTCGGGTGGCCGCCGTTTTGAGCTCGCGATCAGAGGCAACGAAGGCGAATCGTTCCAGCGAAGCCGGCATTCTCTGTCTTAAGACAAGAGCGGACGCCAAGTGTACAGCGTCCGCGCCATGCAGGGCGAACCGGTCTGCGAGGTCAACCGCATGGTCCAGGACTTCGTCCGTCAAAGCCACCCGGACGAAGTCTGCCCAGTCTTCCTGAACCTGCCCTGCTGTCCGGTCGAAAACACCGCCCTCCTCGGGGCTGGTCCTCTGTTTGCGGGCCAAGGCGGCACGGACTTCGACGTAGCCAAGCGTCGCACAACTCAAGAACTGGTTACTGGCAAATAGTTGAGTGACCCAGTCTGTTCCTGTCTCACGGTAGTAGCGTTTAACCCAGACGCTGGCATCCAAGTAGTACAGCGTCATCGACGGCCGTGGAGTAATATCTCGGAGGCGGGATCGCCGTTCCCCTCGATGGGCCGGACAGGTTTGAAGGCGGGTTGCCCATGAACGGGAAGCCCAAATGTCGCATCATTCCGCAATCCAGCCAGAGGTGAACTCTCAGAGGATGTTGGCGCGATCCTGTCCATCAGCCGCAGCACCCGGGCGGCCTGCTCTTCGGTGAGTCGTTCTAACTTGTCTCGCAAGGTATTCTTTGCAGTGGCCATAGACCACAATCCATCCCATTCTTATTATCGTACAACGCAGACCCGGTTGAAGGTGATTCTAGCAGGGGCGTGTGCCAGGAGCTGTTCATCAGCACCTCCCTTTCCAAAGAACAACTTGAGCAGGCGCTGGGGCGGGCCGTGGAGCAGTAACCTAGAAAGGCGCCATGGCCAGGTGCAGCGTCACGATGCCGGCGGTGAGGCGTTCGTAGTTAACGTTGACGAAGCCGGCCATGCGCATGTGTTCGGCGAGTTGGTCTGGGGCGGGGAAGTTGCGGACGGAATCGGGAAGGTAATGGTAGGCAGTGTGGTCGCCGGAGAGGGCGCCGCCGACCAGTGGCAGGATGCGGCGGGAGTAGAAATCGTAGAGGGCGGCGAAGAAGGGGTTGGGCGGCTGGGAGAACTCCAGGATGGCGGCGGTTCCGGAAGGCTTGAGCACGCGCAGCATCTCCGCGAGGGCGTCGTTGTAGCTGGCCAGGTTGCGAAAGCCGAAGGCGATGGTGAGGAGGTCGAGGGAGCGGTTCGGGAGAGGGAGCGCGAGGGCGTCGGATTCGAACAGGATGGACTGAAAATGTTTTTGGGCGATTTTGCGTTGGGCGAGGACCAGCATGGGATGGGAGAAGTCGGCGCCCAGCAGGGGCGCGCCGCGTTCGGCTTCCAGAGCCAGGAGCAGGTCGCCGGTGCCGCAGCAGAGGTCCAGG
The DNA here is from genome assembly GCA_963725415.1 of uncultured Acidobacteriota bacterium. GTDB lineage: Bacteria > Acidobacteriota > Terriglobia > Bryobacterales > Bryobacteraceae > CAVRZY01. The sequence goes on from CAVRZY010000196.1 coordinate 19,729, forward strand.
ACTCGGGCGCCGGGGGCCTGAAGAATCCGGCGGAGGCGGCGCGCGGCGCAGGCGCGCCAGTAACGGTCGCGATTGAAGGAGAGCAGGTGGTTGAGCAGGTCGTAGCGGGGCGCGATGCGGGAGAACATGGCGCGCGACCCCTTGGGCCGGCGTGCGGCTCATGCCAGCGCGTCCTGGACAGCCGAATGAACGATGGCCTCGTCGATGCCGGTGACGATCGTCACCTGCCCGATCTTCTCGGGGAGCACGAAGTGGACGCGGCCCTGGACGGTTTTCTTGTCGCTGCGCGAGGCGAGCGACGCAGGGCGCCGGCGGTGATTCCCTCCAGCGACGGGATGGGGCCGTAGAGGCGGAGGGTGTCCAGGATGGCGCGGGCGTCCTCCGGCCGGGAGGTGCCCGGTGCTTTCAGCCAGAAGGACGGCGGCGCGCATTCCGAATGCCGACGGCTTCGCCGTGCAGGAACTGCGAGTAGCCGGTTTCGGCCTCGAGCGCGTGGCCCACGGTGTGGCCGAAGTTCAGGATGCGGCGCAGGCCGCTTTCGCGCTCGTCGGCGGAGACCACCTGGGCTTTGATGCGCACGCACTCGGCGATCATCTGGTCGACCAGGTCCGGGGCGCGCGCCAGCACCTCCCGGTGTCTTTCAGTCATTAAGAAGAAAAGCGAGGGGCTGCGGATGACGCCACATTTGACGACTTCGAAGAGGCCGGCGCGGTATTCACGCTCGGGGAGGGTGGCCAGCACGTCGGGGTCGATGAGCACGGCCAAAGGCTGATGGAAGCAGCCGACCAGGTTCTTCCCGGCCAGAAGGTTCACGCCGGTCTTGCCGCCGATGCCGGCGTCCACTTGCGCCAGCAGGGTAGTGGGAACCTGAAGGAGCGGGATCCCGCGCATGAAGATGGCGGCCAGGAATCCGCCCAGGTCGTTGACGATGCCTCCGCCGAAGGCGATCAGGAGGCTGGAGCGGTCGGCGCCACGCGCGACCATCTGTTCGGCCAGCGCCTCGACGGAGGCCAGCCGCTTGCGGTCTTCGCCACCCGGAAAGAAAAGGACTTCGTGTGGAACGCGGCCGAGCGCGCGCGCCAGCTTGCCGCCGTAGAGCTGCCAGACGTCCTCGGTCGAAACCACGAAAAGCTTGCCGGCCCGCTCGGGTATATAGTCCGCTATGCGGTCCAGAACACCCCGGTCGACGACGGCTTTATAGCTCCGCGGCGGGGTCTCGACGGCGAAGGCGGGCATACAGACCGTTGTACCATCAAGCGCCGGCAGCTTGTAGGCGCGGGGATAGAGCGGGTGCGCGACGACAGAGCGGCTGCGTCGCTAGGGCAAAAGGCAATCATGGCGCGAGGACGGCCTCGTCCGGGACTGTTTGGCTGACGGGCTCTTCGTGCCGGCGCAGGCACCTCTGGCGGAAAGCATGGGCGGCGCCGATGAAGGCCCGGAAAATGGGATGAGGCTCGAGGGGCTTGGATTTGAACTCGGGGTGGAACTGGCAGCCCAGGAACCAGGGGTGATCGGGGATCTCACAAATTTCGACATAGACGCGGTCGGGGGTTTCGCCGGCGATGCGCAGGCCGGCCGCGGTCAGCATGGGCTCGTACTCGCGGTTGAACTCGTAGCGATGGCGGTGGCGCTCGCTGATCTGGCGCTCGCCGTAGGCTTGATGAGCGAAACTGCCCTCGGCCAGCAGGCAGGGATAAGCGCCCAGGCGCATGGTTCCACCCAGCTCATCGACCCCTTTTAACTCACGGAGCTTGTAAATGACGCGATGGGGCGTGGCAGGATCGAACTCCGTGGAATCGGCGTGCTGGAGGCCGCAGACGTTGCGGGCGAATTCGATGACCAGGGTCTGCATGCCCAGGCAGATGCCGAAGTAAGGGACCTTCCTCTCGCGGGCGAAGCGAATGGCCTGGATCATGCCCTCGATGCCGCGCTTGCCAAAGCCCCCCGGAACGAGGATGCCATCGAACTCCTCGAGTTGGCGGAGGGCTTCGGGATTGAGCAGGCCTTCGGAATCGATCCAGCGAATGTTGACTTTGAGGTTGTGGGCCAGACCGCCGTGAAGAAGGGCTTCCTTGAGGCTCTTGTAGGAATCCTCGTAGACGGTGTACTTGCCCACCAGCGCGATGCTGACTTCGCCGGCGGGATTCTTGAGGCGGTGGAGCATGGCGCCCCAGCGGTCGAGGTTGCGGGGTCCGGCCTGGAGATTGAAGGAGCGGAGAATGATCTCGTCCACGCCCTGCTCGGCGAAGACCAGGGGGACCTCATAGACGGAGGCCACGTCGCGGGCCGAGATGACGGCTTCGACGTCCACGTCGCAGAACAGGGCGATCTTGTCCTTGAGGTCGCGGGTGAGGAAGCGTTCGGTGCGGCACAGAAGGATATCGGGCTGGATGCCGATGGCGCGCAACTCCTTGACGCTGTGCTGGGTGGGCTTGGTCTTCATCTCCTGGGCGGCGGCGATCCAGGGTACCAGGGTGACGTGGAGGAAGATGGCGTTCTCGCGACCGAGCTCATGGCGCATCTGGCGGATGGTTTCCAGGAAGGGCAGCGACTCGATATCGCCGACGGTGCCGCCGATCTCGACGATGACCACATCCACGCCGCTGGAGACGCGCCGGATGGCGGCCTTGATTTCGTTGGTGACGTGGGGAATCACCTGAACGGTCTTGCCGAGGTAATCCCCGCGGCGCTCTTTGGTGATGATCTGCTCGTAGATGCGGCCGGAGGTGACGTTGTTGCTTTGGGTGAGGTGGGCGTGGGTGAAGCGCTCGTAATGGCCGAGGTCGAGGTCGGTTTCGGCGCCGTCGTCGGTGACAAAGACTTCCCCGTGCTGGAAGGGGCTCAGGGTGCCGGGATCGACGTTGAGGTAGGGATCGAGTTTCTGGAGAGTGACGCGCAAGCCGCGACTTTCGAGTAGGCATCCGATGGAGGCGGCAGAAATGCCCTTGCCCAGGGAGGAAACCACGCCGCCGGTTACGAAGATGTACTTAGCCATAAGAAGCCGTTAGCCATTAGCCGTTAGCCGCTAGCCTTAAACAAGAGTGTTGTCGAAGTCTGATGGCTAGCGGTTTGGTCTCCATTACTTCCTCGCATTCGACATTCCAAAGAGCTGCGAGACACGTTCCAGATCTGCCGGCGTGTCTACGCCGAGGGATTCGTATTCGGTTTCCACCACGCGGATGGAATAGCCGTTTTCGAGAGCGCGCAGTTGCTCCAGCCGCTCGGCCTGTTCCAGTGGGCCGACCGGGAGCTGAGAATAGGAGAGCAGGAAATCGCGCTGGTAGACGTACAAGCCGATGTGTTTGTAATGTTGAACGGTGCCGGGATTGCCCAGGTCCCGCACGTAGGGGATCAAGGTGCGCGAGAAATAGATGGCATTGTGAAAGCGGTCGGTGACCACCTTGACGACGTTGGGATTGGCAAGCTCGCGGGGGTCTTCAATGCGTTTCTTGAGGGTGCCCATGGGGACGGCCGGATCGTCCAGCAGAGCCAGGACGGCGGCATCGATGGCGGCGGGGTCGATCAGCGGCTCATCGCCCTGGATGTTGACGATCAGATCGGCATCTTCGGCGGAAGCCACCTCGGCGACCCGGTCGGTGCCGGAGGGGTGATCGGCCCGGGTCATGCGCACCGGAGCGCCGAAGCGGCGGGCTTCGGCGTAGATGCGCTCGTCGTCGGTGGCGATGATGAGGCGGGAGAGATAGCGGGCTTGCGCGGCGCGTTCGAAGACGTGCTGGAGCATGGGTTTGCCGGCGATCGGGGCGAGGGCTTTCCCAGGAAAACGTGCAGAGGCGAAGCGCGCCGGGACAACGCCTAATATCCCACGTCGCACGTTCGATCATAGCACAACCCGGCATGGCCCCGACGCACGGACGGGGAAAGGTCCAGCCGCGGGCACGGCAATCGTCAATCGTCACTGAGGCAATCGTCAATTGGCCGGCGACACTGAAAACTGCGCCGTGCGCCCGTACTCCTGCGCCAGTGTGTGAACGATTCTCTGATCAAGCGGAAGATCGTGCTGCCGTTCTGGGCGATCAGTTTCAGCCATGCCCAAGCGCCCTCTTGCGTGAAATAGATGCCGCGAAACAACAGCCGCGCCACCAGGTAGCCGAGCTTTTCCGGCGCCGGCTGATCTGCAATCGAATCGATGGCTCTTCGCGTAGCCGCGGGACTGTAGGCGTCCGTCCATGCGTGCCGGACCTCAGCCTGGAGCTCGGTAGTGGTCATCTTCAAAGGCGTGTGGGGCACGTAAGAGGGCGCCGAATCGAGCCAGTACTTGGGCCGCGTCAGCCGTCCCTCTTTCTCCAAACGGGCGTACAGGGGCGTGCCCGGGAATGCAAGGATCTGCCCGAAGACTGGCAGTCCAGGCGGCCAGTCGCGGATCTGGCTCAGGGTGCGCTCCGCAACTCCGGGCATGTCATTATCCAGGCCGAAGATGAACGAGGTGATGGCGTAAATGTTCCGCCGGGCTAATCGCTGGAGTGCCGCGGCGTACTCGGAGGGCTTGTTGAAGCTCTTGTTCACGCTGGCGAGACTGGCCGGGTCGACGGACTCCATGCCGATGAAGATGCACTTGCCGCCCGAATTCGCGATCAGGTCTACCAGTTCTTCATCGCGCAGCAGGTTGACGCTGATCTGTCCCACCCAGGGGAGCTGTGCGCGCGCCGTGACGATGTCGCGCAGAAGCGATTTGGCCCGCCTCACGTTGATGGCGATGTTGTCGTCCACGAAGAACACGGCGATCTTTTCACGGGTGCGGCGGGCACGCGCCTTCAAGCGCAACATCTCTTCCACAATGCTCCCGTTGGAGCGGAAACGGATGGAATGGCCGAAGAATCCCGTGACGGTGCAGAATTCGCAGCCGTAGGGGCAGCCGCGCCCGGACTCGACCGGGATCAGGTGGAATGCCTCCCAATTGGTCCGGAAGTGTTTCATGATGGGGCGCAGGAGGCGCGGAATCGGGTTGAACTGGCGGAGGTCGAGCGAATCCCAAGGGATCTTAGGGTAATCCTGGAGGCTGGGTCGGCGGTCGCGGCCGGAAGCATCCACCGGAGCGTAGGTGTCCTTCAGTTGGCCGCGCGCCGCATCTTCGACGATCTTCGGCCAGGTCTCATCCGCTTCGCCCAGCGCTACGGCATCCGCATGGCGCGGGCCACCGTCACGGCCCAGGGCCTCCTCCGGCGCCTGGGTGACATGCGGTCCGCCCATCACCACGGGTATACCCGCGGCCCGCAAGGCGTCGGCCACCCGGTAAGCCTTGGCGATCACCCGGGTCATCGCGCCGATCCCGGCCAGCCCGATTTTCCTGTCCAGCGCGAACCGCACCAGGTCGGCATCGCTCACCGGCTTCCTGTTGCCATCGATCAGCACAACCTCGTGGCCCGGCGGGGTGAGCGCCTGGAGCAGAAACATCCAGAGGTGCGGTATGAAATTCCCTGCCAGATCGTTGTCCGGGTTGTACAGGAGGATCTTCATGGCGGCGTAGGCTTTCTAGCCCCGGCGAATTGGTCCCAGACGTTGGATTGAACTGGACCTCCATGCCAGTTGCTCAAGCGGCATCGACTTTCGCACGTTCGGATCTTGCATTGTAGCACCACGCGATGCCAACTCGGTGAATAGATGGCCAGTAATCCCTCAGACGGTGTGAAAAAATGCCCACGTCATTCTCGGCTGCCAGCAACGCAGGCCGGGGCCCGCGCCACCTCAACAACTTGCCAGTGTGGTGAGGCGGGTGCCCGACCTGCCCTGGCATTTTCTCACACCTTCTGAGGCATTACCAGCCTACGGTTTGGGGAGAAGTGCACCGTCCGATTAGATTCTTACGTCGAAGATCGTAAACAAGAATACTTCAACATTTGAAGCCGTAGGCTCACGCAGCCGCGAGCAGGTCAACGATCTTCTGGATGGCGTTGTCGGCCTTGTGGTAGGCGGCTTCGAGTTTGCTGTTAGGTCGATGAACTGGGTCCGGGCGGTGGTGGAAACGGCTGTTGGCCAGAGGGCCGCAGAGACGCTTGTGGAAGAACAGAAACAGGAGGGCAACCTGGATGCCTTTGCGGGTCAGGCGGTAGGCATAGCGGGAGCCGTCCCGCTCCAGCAGAGCGTGGCCCTTGAGCTTGCGCAGATCGTAGCGAAGCTGATTCAGCCCGTAGGCTGTCTGCTGAAAGATGAAAGCTGGTGAGGACGGCCTGATGGATCTGCCGGGCCGTCCAGCCGGCCAGGGTGGTGCCGGCATGCAGCAGCACCTCCAGCAGCCGGATGATCCGGGTGTCATGGATCTTGATGCCGGCATAACGGACTGAACCGACGGTGATGGGCAGGGCGATGCGTTGGAGCAGCGGGAAGTCCACGTGGACATTGAGGCACTGAGCCTGGAAGGCCGGCGAAGCGGTCGGTGATGGTCTGGAATCTTTTCCGCACGGCGTCCAGATGGTCCAGCCCCTTTCTCAGGCCGAAGTCGCGGAGGTTGTTGGAGCAGAGTTCGTTGCGCAGAAAGGCGGAGAACTTTTCGTACTGCTTGAGGAAGGCGCTCTTCCAGTAGGCCCGGAAGACATGATGGCCGTGCTCGATCTGGTCGAGGACGGTGGCGAGCTTGCCGCGGAGTTTCTTGATTCAGCCGGACGCCGAAGATCTCGCTGATCTTGTTGGCCGTCAGACGCCACAGGCCGATTTCACAGCTTCGCTCGAAGATCTTGTGGATCGGGAAGTGGCGCTTGAAGATGAAGTTGCGGCAGTATTCGATCTGCGCAATGGCGTAGAACCGCGCACAGGTTCATCTGGCTGGCGTTCCCGCTTGGAGAACTTCGGTCCCAGGATGAGCGTCCAGTAGTCGAGCTGCTGGCGGATGATCTGCGGGCTGAGCCGGTCGGCGGCGGCTTGCAGCGCCGCCACATCGTCCACGGCCAGGAAGGCGTTGTCGTTCTTGCGGAAGCCGATGTGGCGGCGGTTCAGTTCCTGCTCGATGAAGGAGTGGCCGTTGAGGTAGTAGGTGGTCTGGAAGGGAAAGAACGACGCCACGCGCAGGACCATCGGCCCCAGGACTTCGTCCCGGATGTAGAAGTAGTAGTGCGTGAAGCGGCTGCGCTGGTGCGCCAGGATGCGGTAGTTCGGGTCTTGGGTCGGATACTTGGGCACGCTGATGCGGAAGGTCGGCCCTTGTTCCATGCTCTTGAAGATGAAGTAGACGCCGTAGGCGTCCTGTCCTCTCCATGCGCCGCAAGCCGGGCAGGACGTAGTCCTCTTTGCGGACGCCCTTTTCGGCCCATTCGATCGGAGGTGTGATGGTTGCGGGCGTAGGCTTCGACCCAGTTCTGGTAGTCGTCGGTGCGCTGGCTGAGCACTTCCTTGCTCACCACCGGGATGCCGAGGACCTGGCGGAAGAAATAGACCACCTGCTCGGGACGGGACAGCCCGCTGAGGTAGCCGTGGATGACGATGCGGTCGAAGCAGTGGTATACAAAAACGAGCAGGCTGCCAAACAGCTTTGCGAACAACTCCATCGGTCGCCTCCCTTGATCCTGCCTTGACAACAAGATCATGGCGCCGGCGACCGATGGAGTCAAATACACTCCTGTTCAGGGCAGACAGGCCAGGGAAGAAAGGGTTCCAAGGGAAAGAAACCGTAGGGTTTCGTTCCCTTGGGCCGCGGCACGGACTGGCATCCGGGAGAGGCCGAAAACATCAATGCCGGCGCCGCACTGACCCCGCGCGCTCCCACCAAAAGCCGAACGCCGACCGCTCAGTGCCCGGGCCCGCGAGATTTCAAGTATCCTTGGCTAGTCCTTTGGAGTGTCCGGCTCGGGGCAAAACGGGTACAGGCAACCAATTGCCCACTGCGCAATTGGAGCCTGTCCCCGTTTTGCGCGGTCTCGATACCAGAAAGCACTTATCGGACGATGCACTCGCGAGCTTCCCTCAGTTCTCCAGGTTCATCTTCCGCAGCAAGGCCCGGTAGCCCGGCCGCGAGCGGAGACTGTCGTAATAGGGCTCGGTATTGAGGTGCGCGGACATGGGATCGCGCTCTTCAATGGATTTGTCCAGCCATTCCAGTGCCGTGTCCGCTTCCCCAAGCCCCATATAGATCCATGCTATGCATTTTGCCGGCACATAGCCCACCCGGGCGGCCTCCAGCATCTCCGCGAGCACCTTCTTGGCTTCGCTGGTCCGGCCCGTCAACCCGTAGCCGACTCCCTTGGCCGCCAGGGGCAGAGGGTTGCCACCGGAAAGCTCGACGGCCTTGTCGAGCGCAACCATTGAGTCGTCGAACTTCTCTTGAACCCCATAAGTCAGTCCAAGGATCCAGTAGGCCACGTAGTAATTGGGGGCCAGCTCGATGGTGGTCCGGAATTGTTCCACGGCGCGATCATACTGCCGCCTTAAGTGATACATGTAACCGAGATGGTAGTTGCAGAGCGGCGAGAGGGGGTCCAGTTCCAGCGCCCGCTCGACCTCTGCCGTGGCTTCCTCCAGGCGCCTCATCGGCCGGAGGAAAAAGAAGGCATAGCGGTCCCGGGCAATCGGGGAAGCGGGGTCGAGTTCCAGGGCCCGTTTGAATTCCCGCTCGGCCTCCTTCCAGTCAAAGTCAGGCACAACCCGGAGCATTCCCAGGATGGCGTGAGCTTCGGCCAGGGTGTCATCGAGTTGCAGGGCTTTCAGCGCGAGCGATTTGGCCTGGGACAGAACCTGCTTGGGGGGTAGAACACCTCGATAGGCGGCCAACCAGAAAAGCTCTGCGATGCCAGAGTAGGCGGGTGCGTAGTTGGGGTCCTGGGCGATGGCTTGCTCGAAAAACTCTTTGCTTTTCGCCAGCCCTTCGCGGGTCTCCTTGTCCCGGTGATAGCGCCCCTTCAGGTACAGATTGTAGGCTTCCAGATTGCCGGTGTAACGCTTCACCAAGGGCCGGCCAGGGACCAACTGCACGCGCAGCTTGTCCACGATAGCCTGCGAGATCTCATCCTGGATGGCGAACACATCGGTCATCTCGCGATCGTAACGCTCCGACCAGAGGTGGTAGCCGCCGGCCACGTTGACCAGCTCGGCGGTAACACGGATGCGGTTGCCGGCCTTGCGCACGCTGCCTTCCAGGATGATCCCCACATTGAGCCGGGCGCCGATTTCGCGGACGTCTACATCCTTGCCCCGAAAGGCAAAGGCAGAGGTGCGAGCGGTCACCCGCAAGTCCGGCAGCTTGGTGAGGGCGTTGATGATTTCTTCGGCCAAGCCGTCGCTGAAATATTCGTTCTCCTTGTCCGCGCTCAGGTTGGCAAAGGGCAGCACGGCGATGGAGCGCGGCCCCAAGCCCGGGCCGGCGCGCCCCAATTCTTCCAGGGCCAGCTTCAAGTCGGCGGTGCGCTGGAAACGCTCGCCGGGCTCCTTCGACAAGCAGCGGCTCAGGAGGCTGTCCGCCTCGCGCGGCAGGCCTTCCACGATCTGGCTGGCCGGCGCAGGGTGATCCCGCAGAATGGTTGCTAGAACGGAAGCTGCGGACTCACCTTGAAAAGCCTGCCGGCCGGTGAGCATCTCGTAGAACACCGCGCCGAAGCTGAAGATGTCGCTGCGGGCATCCACTTTCTTCCCCTGGGCCTGCTCAGGGGACATGTAGGCTACCGTGCCGAGGATTGCGCCCTCTTCGGTGGGGGTCTCCAGGGTGGCGGTGGCATCCAACTCGCCAATCTCCCGCTCGGCCAGTTTCGCCAGACCGAAATCGAGAACCTTGACCCGGCCATCCGCCGTTACCATGATGTTGGCGGGCTTGAGGTCGCGATGGATGATGCCGGCGGCATGCGCCGCGGCCAGCGCATCAGCGATTTGGACGGCGCACTTCACGGCTTCCTCCAGCCGCAGAGCCCTGTGCCGGATCATCTGGTCCAGGGACTTGCCGGCCACATGCTCCATGGCGATGAAATCCACGCCCTGATCCGAGCTGATGTCATAGATGGTGATGATGTTGGGATGGTTCAGCGCGGAGGCGGCCTTAGCTTCCTGAACGAAGCGGCGCTTGCGCTCGGGATCGGCGACTTTCTCCGGGGGCAGGACCTTCAGCGCGGTAAAGCGATCCAGGTGCAGGTCCCGCGCCTTGTAGACTACACCCATCCCCCCCTCGCCGAGTTTTTCGATGATGTGGTAGTGGGCAATCGTCTGGCCGAGCATGCAGCGACACCCCGACTTTCTGTGCTAAGCGCCTGTAGATACAGCATACTCCGGCCCCACTGTCCGTGCAATCGGTTGGTTTGTTGGCGCTCTCCCAGTTTCGTTGAGCGGACTGATGCGGAAGGCGTAATTCGGGTACAGGCCACGAATCTTGCAACAGCGGCAAGATTCGCGCCTGTCCCCGAATTACGCGGGGTGCGGGGGGGTAATTCGGGTACAGGCCACGAATCTTGCAACAGCGGCAAGATTCGCGCCAGTCCCCGAATTACGCGGGGTAGTGCGGGGGGGTAATTCGGGTACAGGCCACGAATCTCGCAAGAGCGGCGAGATTCGCGCCAGTCCCCGAATTACGCGGGGTGCGGGGGGTAATTCGGGTACAGGCCACGAATCTCGCAAGAGCGGCGAGATTCGCGCCAGTCCCCGAATTACGCGGGGTGCGGGGGGTAATTCGGGTACAGGCCACGAATCTCGCAACAGCGGCAAGATTCGCGCCGGTCCCCGAATTACGCGGGGTAGTGCGGGGGGGTAATTCGGGTACAGGCCACGAATCTCGCAACAGCGGCAAGATTCGCGCCGGTCCCCGAATTACGCGGGGTAGTGCGGGGGGGGTAATTCGGGTACAGGCTACGAATCTCGCAACAGCGGCGAGATTCGCGCCAGTCCCCGAATTACGCGGGGCATCAGCCGAGAGGGGGTGAAAGTGGGTGGTATACTGGGAGTGGTCGCAGCCGTACCGCGAGGGGAGAGGCAGTGATGGCTGCGCAGCGGCTTCTTAAATCAATTCCTGTTGTCCTCTGGTGCGGCGCGTTGGCAGTCAGTGGCGCGCGCGCACAGGGAAAGCCGGATGCCCAAGCCCCCAAGGTCTCCATCCGGCCGAGGCCCAAGCCGCCGAGTCCCGAGAGCAGCGGGCCGCGTACGGCCAACATTCGCGTTCAAGCCGAGCTGGTGCTGATTCCGGTGACGGTAACGGACCCGTTGAACCGCTCGGTGACGGGGCTGGAGAAGAAGGATTTTCGGGTGTTCGAGGACAAGATCGAGCAGTCGGTGACGCATTTCGCTAGCGAAGATGCGCCGCTGTCGGTGGGCATCGTCTTCGACACCAGCGGGAGCATGGGCAGCAAGCTCCAGAAATCGCGCCAGGCGGTGGCGCAGTTCGTCAAGCAGGCCAATCCCGAGGACGAATTCTTTCTGGTGGAGTTCAGCGAGCGGCCCGAGCTGGTCATGGCTTTCACCAAGGATCCCGAGGAGATCCAGAGCCGGCTGACCTTCACGCAGTCGAGAGGGAGGACGGCGCTGCTGGACGGGGTGTACCTGGCGATTCACGAGATGAAAAAGAACGCGCACAATCCGCGCCGGGCGCTGCTGGTGATCTCGGACGGAGGCGACAACAGCAGCCGGTACACGGAGAGCGAGATCAAGAACCTGGTGAGGGAGGCGGACGTCCAGATCTATGCGATCGGGATCTTTGAACCGGTGGCAGCCCGCGGGCGGACGGCGGAGGAGCTGTCCGGTCCGAGCCTGCTGAGCGAGATGGCCGAGCAGACCGGCGGGCGGCACTTCCCGGTGGACAACCTCAACGAGTTGCCGGACATTGCCGCCAAGATCAGCATCGAGCTGCACAACCAGTACGTGCTGGGTTACGCTCCCAAGAATCAGGAGAAGGACGGAAAGTATCGCCGCGTGCAGGTGAAGCTGGCGCAGCCGCGGGGCATGCCGCCGCTGCGAGCCTTCTGGCGGCTCGGGTATTATGCGCCCACCCAATAAGCCGGTGTTTTTCTTCCTGGCAGCCGGGCTGTGTTGGCCAGCGCTGTCTTCGGGACAGGAGCCTCCCGTGTTTCGGGCCGACACGCGCCTGGTGGTGCTGCACACTACGGTGGTGGACAGGAACGGAAAGCTGATCACCAGCCTGCCCAAGAGCGCCTTCCGGATCTTCGAGGACGGGGTCGAGCAACAGATGAAGGTCTTCCGGCGTGAAGACATCCCGGTGTCGATGGGGATCGTGATCGACAACAGCGGCAGCATGCGGGAGAAGCGGCGCAAGGTAGAGGACGCCGCCATGTCGCTGGTGAAAGCCTCCAACCCGCAGGACGAGGTTTTCATCGTGAATTTCAACGACGAAGCCTACCTGGACGTGGATTTCACCAACGACATCAAGAAGCTGGATGAGGGGGTGGCGCGAATCGATTCGCGCGGGGGCACGGCCATGCGGGACGCCATCGAGTCTCTCGATGGAACACCTGAAGGCCAAGGCCAAGAAGGACAAGAAGGCCATCGTGGTGGTGACCGACGGAAACGACAACACCAGCGAAATCACGCTGGAGAGGCTGGTGCAGAAGTCCCAGCAGAGCGAGGTGTTGATTTACACGATCGGGCTGCTCAACGAGGAGGAGCGGCGGGAAGCCAGGCGGGCCAGACGGGCACTGGATGCGCTGGCGACGGCCACGGGCGGGCAGGCTTACTATCCCAAGCAGGTGGACGACATCGGGAAGTTTACTCTGGCAGTGGCGCGCGACATCCGCAACCAGTACACGCTGGCGTACAGCCCCTCGAAGCCAACCCTGGACGGTGGTTACCGGCAGATCAAGGTGACAGTGCAGGGACCCAACCGGCCCAGCGCGCGGACGCGCACCGGCTATTACGCCACAGCGGAGATGGGCAAGCCGGCGGTTGCGGCGCGGCCGCTGGCATCCGGCAAAGTGGAGTTCAAGCGATAGAGGCGGCGCGCGGCTGCGCCGCAGGTCAGAGGGTGCGGGTGACCTTGGTGAGGGTGCGGGGGCGGTCGGGGTCGAGTCCTTTCTGAGCTGCCAGGCAGGCGGCGAAAAGCTGAGCCGGGATGATATAGGGGATAGGTGTGTAGAGATCTTCGGGCGTGATACCCGGGCGGCTGAGCCAGTGGGGCACGACGCAGGACCGGCCGGTGTGCCGGAGGGCAGCGCCATTGGCCCGATCAGTGAAGAGAAGAGTCTCAGCCTTCAACCGCTGTAGCTTTTCGAGGATCTCCTGGGTGGAAGGCCAGGTGACCCCGCTGGGAGCGAACAGAAACACGGGGAAGGAAGCCTCCACCATAGCGATGGGGCCGTGGAGGAAATCGGCTGAGGAAAAAGGCTCGGCGACGACGTAGCAGGTCTCCATCAACTTGAGGCCGAACTCGAAGGCGCTGGCATAGTTCAAGCCGCGGCCGACCACCACGGCACGGTCCATGAAGCGATAGCGTTCGCAACAGGCGGCGATATGGGGTTCGAGGCGGAGGGCGGCCAAGGCCCATTCCGGCAAGCGCTCCAGATCGGCGAGCCGGATGCGGGCGCCCAAGGCATAAGCCAGCAGATAAAGGACGAGTAGCTGGCCGGTATACGTCTTGGTGGCGGCGACGCTTTTCTCCTTGCCGGCCCGGACGAGAAAAACGTGTTCGGCCAGGCGGGCGAGGGTGCTGGCGGACTCGTTGGTGATGCCTACGGTGAGCGCACCCTGGTGACGGGCGCGTTCGAGAACCATGTTGGTGTCGGTTGATTCGCCGGACTGCGAAATCGCCACGACGAGGACGTCGCGCAGGTCAAGTGTGGCCTGGTAGAGCGTGAAGACGGATGGCGCGGCCAGGGAGGTGGGGATACCGGTGGTGATCTGAAGGAGGTAGCGGCCGAACTGCGCGGCGTTATCGGAGGTCCCCCTGGCGGCCAACAGGATGAGCCTGGGAGGGCGGGCCTCGAGGCGTTGTTTGAAGCGCCGGATGGGAGGCAGCTCGGCGCGTAGGGTGCGCTCCAGGGCGGCCGGCTGCTGCCGGATCTCTTCCAGCATTTTCGACATCGTTACGAGGATAACAGGGGTGGCGGGGAGGATGATGGGGGAATTGTTGCATTGATCACCGCTCCAGCCCATACTCGGCTGAGGAGGACGAACCCCATGGAATCCTATCTGCTTCCCGGTGCCCTGATTTCGCTGATGCTTCCGATGGCCGCCTGCCAACCTGGTTCCGAGCAACGCGAAGCGGCCAAGCGAGCCGGGGATGTGGCAGCGATCAAGAGGCTTGTCGGACCGGAATGGGCTGCCGCCTGGATCGCTGGCGACGCTTCGGCTGTCGCAGACTTCTATGCCGAAGACGCAATACTGCTGCCGCAGACCCACCCGCCGGTGGTGGGCAAGAAGGCAATCCAGTCAGGGTATCAGACCTTCTTTGACCAGTTCAGCATCAAGGGCAGCTCAGAGATTCTGGAGCTGGAGGTAGCAGGCGACTGGGCTTTCATGCGGGGAACCTACACAACTACGGTGACTTCGAAGGCCGGCGGCAGACCGATCGAGGAGGATCGCGGCAATTGGCTCTGGATCGTGAGACGCCAGCCTGACGGCTCCTGGAAGATCTCCCGTGCCGTGGGCGCCAGCGAGCCGCTGCCCGGTGGCGGACGATCTGGCAGTTTCTGAAGCGTCCAAGGAGAATACACTCCAGATTCACGAGGGTGACATGAGCAAAAAGCTGTACCTGATTATCTCAGGCGCCATCTTTCTTCTGGTTGGGATCTTCCATCTCCTCAGGCTTGTGCACCAGTGGCCTATCGTAGTCGGGACGCAGACAATCCCGCAATCCCTGTCCTATGTCGGTTTCCCCGTGGCGACCGGCTACGCCGCCTGGGCCTACTGGCTCTTGCGAAGGTGAAGAGCTCGCCGCGCGCTGAAGGCCCGATTCCCGATTCCCACCAATCCCTCGCACCGCAAGCCGGGCCCCGGAGAATGGCTGGCCAAGGGGCCAGCCGCGGGTCTGGGAACCTGCCCCACCAGGTTGTGCGTGCGTGATCGTGGGGAACTGACTGACACTGGTGCTTCAGGACACTACAGCACCTGCTCGGACCACTATTCCAGCACCGATTTCAGCCCAGCCATGAGCTGGCCGGCCAGGGCGCCGCTGTTAGGCGGTGGTCGAAGGTCGGGCCGATGAGGCTGATCCAGCGGATGGCGACTGCCTCCTACCAGTCAAGCGCGCTCGCGGGCTCGGTCGAGGACAGCAACCAAGCGGCAGGCGACGTCACTCGCGCACAAGCGCGATGTAGCCCTCCTGCTCGAAATGATGGTCGTTGGTCAGAACCTCCCGGATGCGCTGATGCCTGATCCGGTTCATCGAGATGCAGTCCACCAGGCTGTATCCCTTATCGAGCCTCCGCATGTATAGATCCAGACCCTCCAGGAAGCTCTCGTGGGACTGTGGGTAGACGGTCACGTCTTCATCATGCAGGAGGTCAAGAACCCTCTCGGCAGCGATTCGTTGCGCGGTTCTACCCGCCCTCGACATGGCGGTGAGGAACTCACTCAGGACTTCCTCGGTGGTAACCAGATGAACCGGCCCCAATTGCCTGGTGACCCGTACAGCAAGGTCAGCCCACGGATCGCTGCCTGTTAGAAGGGCCACCCAGTAGACCGTATCGGCGAAAACGGTCTTCATTGCTTCGGAGTCCCGTAGAGGTAATGGTCAAGGTTCTCGATGAAATCTCCGGGAAGCTTGTTGAGTTCCCTCTTTGGAATTGCCCGGGCGGCGGCCCTGAACCGACGCACAACTGGCAACAGTCTGGCTTTGGGGCACTGGGTTGAAAGAGAGCTGTTCTTTGCAGCAAGGCCGGTAACGGTTCGCACGAAGACCACCTCCCCGACCCAGTATAGCGGGTCAGCCGCCCGAGTGTGCGTTCGCCTGCTACGGCAAGCCGAACGGATGCCCCACAGCAGTTCCTCGGACCAGCCTTCCAGGACCGATTTGAGCCCGCCCATGAACTGGCCGCCGGTCCGACGCCGCAAACGGTCCAGACGGCGTCCTACGGCGCGAACCGGCTGGGCCTCGAGGCCGACAGGTTTGTCTGCATCGACCTCGGCGGCCCGGATGAGGAGTAGGTGAAGGTCATCAGCGTGGCCCCGGACAACCAGAGCTTTAGCGCCATCGTGACGCGTGACCACGCTGCCGGCGAGCGTGTGCGACCGACTATCTGGCCGATGCCAGTGCCCCATGAAGGCGACGACTTGGGGTTCGACATTCTCGGGGTCGCTGGGCCGAATCCCGGCTCCGATCTGACGGTAATGATCCAGACGTGAGCGCCGAGCTGGTTGTGTCGCGAAGTTCCGCGCGGGAAGCGACAATTGTCCCTATGCCGCTCGCACACCGACGCCAGCCTGGACCTCTCGCGGCCGCAGGTAGAAGAGCAGCGCCGCCAGCACCAATCGAATTATGGAGCGTCCCCAGATCTCGTAGCCGGGATAAAGCCGGCGGATGTCCAGCGTGTAGAGTGACATCAGGGGTGTAACGACCATTATGCAAAGGCCCACAATCAAGGCATTAATGATGGCCACATTGCGGACCGGGTCGCGGGAGGCAAAAAACAGCATGAGGCTGAGCATAAGAATCGCTCCGCCCCCCTCCTTCATCATGACGAGCAGCAAGGTAGAGATTTCAGCCTCGGGAGGGCTGAGGAACAGGCGGATCACGAGTGGCTTCCCGCTGAAAATCACGAGCAAACCACCGACTGCGGTGAGCAAGGCTAGAACGCCCAGCAGAATTCGCAAAGCGCGGTAGGGTGGCCTTGTCATGGCGTTGGATCTCCTTTCATGGGTTGCCTTAATGCTATCAGTCTCCTGCCCGGCTCGAGTGGTCTCGCAAACGTGGTGAAAGGCGACAAGGTCGGCAAGACACATCGTAGCTGCGGATTCAGAGGGGGATTTGGGGGCGGCCCTCGGAGCCGAGGTAGAGGGGCGGGGTGGGGGCTTGGTCAGGGGGCAGGCTGAGGAGGCTGGGCTTGAGCAGGAGGACGACTTCGGTGGAGTCGCGGGTGTGGGTGTTCTGGCGGAACAGGAGACCCAGCAGGGGCAGACCGGACAGGCCGGCCAGCCCGGAGATGTTCCTGGCTTCCGAGACCTTCATCAAGCCGGCCACCACGCCCCACTGGCCGTTTCGCAAGCGCACCTTGGATTGGAGCTTGCGGTTGGAAATGACGGGAATGCCGTTGAGGCTCTGCCCGGCGAGCACCTTGAACTCCGCTTCAAGTTCCAGGGAGACTTCCTCGAGGCCGTGGACGTGGGGCGTGATCTTCAGGACCAGGCCGAGGTCCTCGAAGGTGAAGGCGGGCGGCATCAAAAATCCGGTCTGAGCGCCGCTGAAGTAGCCCCCGGAAAGGATAGGGTACTTGTCGCCGACGTGGAAGCTGGCGGCGGAGCCGTCCAGGGCGCGGACCTCGGCGCGCATGAGGCTGTGCCCAGAGGAGCGGCTCATGGTGGCAAAGACCTCGGCGTCCGCCAATCCGAAGCCCAGCAGGGTCCGGCCGCCGCCGAAAACCAGCAGGCGGGAGAACTCGCTGGAGAGGGAAGGCAGGGAGTGCAAGACGTTGCCCAGGTAGGCGAGCGGGAACTGGGTGGGCGTCATCAGGCCGTAGCTGAGGAAACTGCTGCGGTCCACTTCCAGCATCTCCAACTCGACGGCGACCTGGGGGCGGCTGCGGGAGAGCTGCTCGAACAGCAGTTGGGCCGGGCGGACCTTGGAAATGCGGTCCTTGATGAAGACCATGCGGCGCTCGGAATCCACAGCCAGCTTGAGGATTTCCATGGTCTGCTGCACGGTGCGGGCCATTTCCTGAGCCTCCTGGAGAGTGACGGGGTCAGGGATGGGGATCATGACGGCGATGGTGGGCTCGATTTCGGCGCGCTTCTGCGGGGTATCCTTTGCGACCATGAGGAGGCGCTCGCCCAGCGGCGCCACAAACGATCCGGTAGCGGCTTCGAGCTGGTGGAGGGCCTCGCTGTATTCTGCGTCCTGGATGCGCAAGCGGAGGCTAGGCCCGGCCTGGTAATCGCCATCGAAGACGCAATCCAGGCCGAAGGCGCGGGCGGCTTGCTGGAACAGCGACTTGGCGTCGCCTTTGAGATCGAGGGTCTGGCGACCGGGGAGGGCCTTCAATTCCGGAGGAGGCTTGAGTCGGCGCAAGTCGGCCAGGTCGTCCTGGCTCAAGGAGCTGGGAACGGGGGGAAGCTGCTCGGGGGGCGCAGCGGGTGGGGCCTGGGGTTTTGGCAGGGTTCGAGCCTGGAGGGCGGCACGGGTGCGCAGGGCCTGGCTGCGGGCCCAATAGACGGGCTTGTCCGGATCCAGCGCGGCCGCTTCGGCGTAGAGGAGATAGGCGCGCACCAGCTCGCCCGCGCGCTCGGCTTTTTGGGCCTGCTTGTACAACTTGGAGGCTTGGCCGCCGGCAGCCGAGAGGCCGCCCGCCAGCGCCAGGCAGAGGCCAAGAATCCGCAAAGGCGGCATAATGTAGTTGTGGTTCGGGCGCACAGAGACCCTATAGATCTTTGACGAGCGCCGTGGCGGATTCGTGGAGAGTTGCATGCGAGTCAAGAACCTTCTGGTGACGGGGCGGCCAGGAAGCGGCAAGACCACGCTGATCGAGTCGGTGGTTCAGAAGTACGCTGGAGATGCGGGCGGGTTTTACACCAGGGAGATTCGCGAGCATGGCGTGCGGAAGGGATTCAGCATTGTCACGCTGGATGGAGAGACGGGGATTCTGGCACACGTGGACGTGAACAGCCCGGTGAGAGTCAGCAAGTACGGCGTGGACGTGAAGGCTTTGGAGAGCGTGGCGGTGCGTGCCCTGCGACGCGCGGTCGAGCAGAAGAAAGTCGCGGTCATCGATGAGATCGGGCGGATGGAGATGGCGTCGGAGGAGTTCTGGCGAAGCGTGCTGGAGGCGCTGGCCTCCGATTGCATCGTTCTGGCCACCATCCAGCAGCATCCTCATCCGTTCACCGATGCGATCAAACGGCGCGCGGACACGAGGGTGTTCCAGCTCACTTCCGAAAACCGGGGCGCGGTTCGGGAAGCCATTCAGGGGATTCTCGAGGAGCTGCTGATCTCGTGCTAGAGGGCGCGGGTCAACAGCCGGCACAATTCGTCCGGGGTGAGCGGAATGGGATTAGCCTTCATGCTGCTGGCCTGGGCGGCGTTCTCGACGAGGACCGACACGTCCTGCTCCTGAATGCCGTAAGAACGGAGCGGCGGGATACTCAACTGGCGGCAGACCCGGCTGACCCAGTTGACGCCGTCTTCGGGCGCGGCGTCAGGATCACTGGTCAGGATGCGGGCCACGGTCTCAAAGCGGCGCAGGGAATCGCTCTGCGGAGCGCGAGCGCGCAAGGCCCGGATGTTCACTTCCATGGCATGGGGAAGCAGCGCGGCGCAGACCGCCCCGTGCGGAGCGGTGAACATCCCTCCCACCGGGGCCGCGAATCCGTGCACCGCGCCCAGGCCGGCGTTGGCCAGCGCCAGTCCGCCCAGCAGGCTGGCCAGCGCCATGTCGGTTCTGGCCTGCCGGTCGTGGCCATCCTGGCAGACGCGGAGCAGTGCGCCGGCGGCGCGGCACATGCCTTCCAGGCAGAACATGTCGGTGATGGGATTGGCGCGGATGGAGACGTATGGCTCGATGAGCTGGGTGAGCGCGTCTAGCCCGGTGCTGGCGGTGACCGCCGGGGGCAAATCCAGGGTGAGTTCGGGATCCACTACCGCCAGCCGGGGCAGCAGGAAGGGGCTCCTGAGGCTGGCTTTCACCCGGTGCTCGGGCGAGGCCAGGACGGCATTGCGGGTGACTTCCGAGCCGGTGCCAGAGGTGGTCGGAACAGCGATGAAGGGCACGGAGGGGGAGCGCAGGCTGCGGCCTTTGCCGATGACCTCCAGGTAGTCCAGCAACTCGCCGCTGTTGGCCAGTAGCGCAGCGATGGCCTTGCCAGCGTCGATGGCGCTTCCGCCGCCGAGGCCGATCACCAAGTCGCACTGTTGTTCGCGTGCAAGCTCGACGCCCTGCCGAACCAGGTCCAGGGTGGGTTCCGTATCGACGGCCAGAGTCGGATACGCCAAGCCGGCCGCCTTCAGGCCGGCGATCAGCGTTGCGGCGCATTCCAGCGGGCAGCCCGTGACCAGCAAGGCTCGCCTGCCCATCTCCTTTGCGGCCGGCGCCACTTCGCGCACCGTGCCGGCGCCGAACACAATGCGCGCAGCCGTCGCGAATTCGAAGCGCATGGGATTCTTACCCGCCTTCGTCGGCGGGAAAGATATTGGAGTACTTCACGCTGGTGCGCGGCTCGGCCATCATGGGCGCGACCGTGTCCCGCCAGGTCTGGTAATGCGAGGTCTCCTTGTGCTGCGCGGGGGCCTGGGCGGTGCGATAGACCTCGACCAGGATGAAACGGGCCGGATCATCAGCCTGCTGGATGACGTCGAATCGGGCGATACCGGGTTCCTTCACGCTGTTGCGCGCGTTCTCGACGGTAGCTTGCTTGAAGGCGTCGATGAACTGGGGTTTGACGTGTGCGTGGACGTGGACGATGAGCATGGCTTTTTCTCCTCAGAATCTTATCATCGCGCGCCAGAGGCGAGCAGGCAGCCGCCATGCGGCTATTCGTTAAGAGGGAGCGGCAGAAAGTCGTAGTCCAGAATCATTTTTTCCTGGAGCGCGATCTTGAGTTCTCGTTCGATGGCCGCATACTGGGGCTGGCCGGCGAGATTGTTCAGCTCGCTGGGATCCTTCTCCAGATCGTAAAGTTCGATGACCGGGCGCGGGCTGGTGAAATAGGCGCGCACGAACACGGGGTCGAGGGTGCCGGCCTCGCGCGCCGCCAGGATCTGCTGCCATCCGGCGTCCATAACGCTGTCCACCGGCGCGTAGACCTGCTGCGGGGTGCAGTTGTAGATCAGCTTGAACTGCTTGGAGCGGGCGCAGCGGGACAGATCGAAGGTGTTGGCTTTCGTAGTTGGAGTATAGGCGCTGTTGCCGTGCGCCAGGCGCGCAGCGAAGATGTAGCGGCGGGCTTCGAAGCTCTCCCCGCGCGACAGCCTCAGGAAGCTCCTGCCGGACATTTGGCTGGGCACGGACAGGCCGGCGGCCTCCAGGAGCGTGGGGGTGAGGTCTTCGCCGGAGATCAATTCACTGGAGGAAGAGCCTGGCTTGACCTTTCCCGGCCAGCGGACCAGCAGCGGCACATTCAGGCCGGGGTCATAGAGCGAGCCTTTGCCGTGGGGAAATGCCAGACCATTGTCCCCCATGAAGACGACCAGCGTGTTATTGGCGAAACCGCGCTGCTGGAGGATGTCCATCACCCACTGGAACTCCTCGTCCATGCGGGCGACTTCGTCAGAGTAGCGGGCAAGGTCCTCGCGCACTCCGGGCAGATCGGGGAGGTACGGCGGAAGCGGGATCTTACGAGGATCATGCGGTTGCGGGATCGCATTCCGGTCCCAGGGATGGTGCGGATCATTGAAATTGACCCACAGGAAAAACGGCCTGGCTCTTGGAAGCTTGTCGAAGAACTCGTTCACTTTGGCCACAGTCTGGGCGCGGGGCGAGCCGAAATCCAGGAAATCGACCCGCTTGTGGAAGGTGAGGAGACCGTACTTGTCGAAGATCGGCTGGGTGACAGGCCCGACCTTGCCGGGGCCGTCGAGATGAAAGATGCGGCGGCAGATGCCGGTGAAATACCCGCTGGTCCGCAGCAGCTCGGGCAGGGTGACGACCTCGGGCGGCAAGGGCGAGGAGAAGCGGCCCATGCGGACAGCCACGGGCGAGCGGCCGGTCATGAAAGCGGCCCGGGAAGGGACACACTGCGGGGCGGCGGTAAAGGCGCGATCGAAGCGCATGCCTTCGCGGGCAAAGCGGTCGAGGTTGGGCGTGCGAATCACGGGGTTGCCGTAGGCGCCCATGAACGGCACGCTGTGGTCATCCGAGAGGGCCAGCAGGATGTTGGGGCGCGATTCGGCAGCGGGTAGAGGAACGGCGGCCATCAGTGCAGCCGCCATGTCGCGGCGGGTAATTTCTGTGCTCACCCGGCCATTATATTCACGTCAGGCGGGCAGAGGCGGTCTGCGGCGGTGCCAGTCGGTACGTTGCTGGAATTCTCTGCCGAGGGCCAGCAGCATGTTCTCGGAGAAGGGCCGGCCCACCAGTTGGATGGCGATGGGGAGACCGCCGGCGAAGCCGCAGGGCAGCGAGAGCGAGGGCAGCCCGGCCAGGTTGCCGGCCGCGCCCAGCTCGCTCAGGCCGCGCGATTTCGGCTTGGGACGATCGGAAGCCAGGCGGTCCAGCGGCTCGCTGATTTTGGGAGCGGGATAGCGGGTGCTGTAGGACAACAGCACGTCGAAGTCAACAAACATTTTGCGCAGTTCCTGTTGGATGAGGCTGCGAACGCGCATGGCTTTCAGGTAGTCCTTGGCGGCTACTTCCAGGCCGGCCTTCAGACCTGCGATCTGCTTCTGATCGGCCAGCTCATCCACCTTGCCGCTGGTGATCAGCTCCTCAAAGACCGCCGAGCCTTCGGTGTCGATGACGAAACCTGCGATGGTGCCGTAGGGAAAATCGGGCAACTGGGTTTCCTTCATCTGGACGCCCAGGCTGCGGATGACCTCGAGAGTCTTCAGAAAATCGGGACGGGAGGAGGGCTCGGCCCACTCGTCGAAATCCACCGGAGCGAAGCCCACGCGGAGATCCTTGAGCTGGCGGGCATACTGGGGCGCGTAGTAGAAACTCTTGCCGGCGGAGCCCGGGTCGCGTGAGTCGCGTCCCGCGATCCCGCGCAGCACCAGGCCGCAATCCTCCGCCGAACGGCACATGGGACCGATTTTGTCCATGGTCCAGGAGAGCGCCATGGCGCCGTAGCGGCTGACCAGGCCGTAGGTGGGGCGGAGGCCCGTCACGCCGCAGAAGGCGCCGGGAGTGAGGATGGAGCCCCAGGTTTCCGATCCCAGGGCGAAAGGAACCAGTCCTGCCGCCACGGCGCTGCCGGAGCCGCTCGAGGAGCCGCCCGACCAGCGCGTCACATCCCAGGGGTTCAACCCGGGACCGAACATGGAGGCGGCAGCGTAACGGTATCCGCCGCCACCCGCCAGTTCCACCATAGCCAGCTTGCCGATCAGCACGGCGCCGGCGCCGGCCAGCTTGGCAAGCACAGTGGCATCGTAGTCGAAGACCTGAGCGGCGTAGGGACGCGCGCCCCAAGTGGTAGGCTGGCCCGCCAGGCTGAGCAGGTCCTTGGCCCCGAAGGGGATCCCCTGCAAAGGGCTGCGATAGCGCCCGCGCTTGAGTTCCTCGTCGGCCTGCTTGGCCTGCCGAATGGCCGGCTCGCGCAACAGCAGCGCCAGAGCGTTGTACCGCGGGCCGTATTTCTCAAGGCGGTCCAGATAGGCGCGCGCCAGCTCGACCGCGGAGAATTGTTTGGCTTTTAGCTTCGCGTTCAACTCGGCGATGGTGGCGAAGAGAATATCGTCGCTGAACTCGGCCATGGTTCACGCCTTGAAGGAGAATGCCGGCTCGGTCGCCATGGGGACCACAACTTTGGAGATGGATTGGGCGTCGCGGCGGAGCCTCTCGCTGGCCGCCTTCAGCTCTTCTGGGGGAATTTCGGGCTTGGGAGCCGGGGTCTGGGCGGCCAGCGGCGCCGCACCGGCCAACAGGGCGGCTAACTGCCTGCGCGTTAGGTTCATTTCGATATTATAATTTCTCGCAAAGACGCAAAGGTCACGCAAAGAGCGCCCAGAGAATCGGTTTCATTTCTTGGCGCCTTGGCGTGAAACGTCGAGGGCTTCGAGGCCGGCCTTTTCCATGGCGGCGCGCGGGGCGGTTTGGCCGGTCCAGAGCTCGAACTGCCGGGCGGCCTGTTCGAGGAACATGCGGATTCCGGGGATGACAGCCTTGCCCTGGGCGCGGGCGCGGCGGATCAGCAGGGTCTCGACGGGGTTGTAGACCATGTCGAAGACCACATCCGCGGGAATGCAGTCCTCGAAGAAGCACTCCTCGACGTTAGGGAACATGCCTAGCGGAGTGGCATGGACCAGTCCGTCGAAGTGGCGCGAGTTCAAGTTCTCCTGGAGCAGCGGCTCGGCCCCGCAAGCCCTGGCCAGTGCGCGCACGCGATCGGGATTGCGGCCCACGATGGAGACGCGAGCGCCGGCCTCGGTGAGAGCGAAGGCGGCGCTGCGGGCCGCCCCGCCGTTGCCCACTAGCAGGATCGAGGCGCCGGGCAGGCGGAGATGCGATTCCAGCGGCGCCCTGACCGCCTCGGCGTCCGTGTTGGCGCCCCGCCAGCGGCCTGCCTTCCGCCACACCGTGTTGACTGCGCCGATCCTCCGCGCCAGCGGATCGACTATGTCCAGGTAGCGCAGGATCTTCTGCTTGTGAGGAATGGTCACGCTGAATCCGGCAATGGGCAGTTTCTCGGCCAGGGTGACGAAATCCTTCAGTTGCGGCGCCTGCACCAAGAAGGGCAGGTAGACCGCGCTGGTGCGCCGGGATTGAAAGGCGCGATTGTGGACGGCCGGCGAAATGGAGTGCCGCACCGGGTCGGCGATGACGCCATAGATCTTGGCGGATCTGGCGAGTCTCTCGATTCGGTAGAGCTGCCGGAGCTGCCGGGCGCAGACCTGTCCTGCGGCCGTGCCTTCGGCCGTGCTGGGCGTGGCGTAGGTGTACAGGCCTCCGAACATGGTGGAGAGCACGCGGGAAGGGAAACCTAGCTCGCCCATGGCCAGCGGGATCACCGGGACGCGCGGGTGCAGCCGGGCCAGCGACAGAACGCGGTAGTTGTCGGAGGGCTTGCGGGCTGTGGTCACCAGCTTGTAGCCGTCGGCGGGAATGCGCATCATGCGCCGTAGCACCACCTCCATGGCCGGAGTGCCCTCGAAATTGTGGTAGGAGAGAATCAAACGGGCCCGCGCGCGAAGACTCTCCAGCTTGGGGCCGGCTACTTCAGCGGTTTCGATTTCCACATCCACGGCGGCTGCGCCCGCATTAATGGCGTCGTCCAGCAACTGGAACTGCTCTTCCACGCTGCCGTTGAACTTGCCGTGGTGCTGATGGCGGCGGCAGGTGGCCAGGACGGTGCACTCCGCATGGGCCTTCAGGAAACGCTGGATGGCCTTGATGCCTTGTTTGGGATGCTCCAGGTGATCCAGCCGGAACTCCAGAAAAGTCTCGCCCGATTCGACCTCGCGCCGCGCGTGCTCGAGAAGCTTGTCAGCGTCGGTAAATCCCAGCGCGATGCAGATGCGGGGCAGTGAATCGAGCAGTGGCATGAGTCGAGCGACCTTAGAATAACACAACGCGGCGTGGCCGCAACCGAACAACTGAGGGAGCGGCGGACGCGGGCGGAGAAGCCGTGTCGGGGAGATTGACGATTGTAGGATTGACGATTGACGATTGCTGTACCGGGCGCCGCGGGACACTCCAATCGTCAATGACTCGCCGGTGGGTGCTGGAGGCGGATTTTCCAGTCTTCGAGGATGGTCACGGTGGCGGTGGCGCCGAAGCGGGAGCAGCCGGCCTGGTAGACTTCGATGGCCTTATCGAGCGTGCGCACGCCGCCGGCCGCCTTGATCTTGACATTGGGACCGGCGTGCGCGCGCATCAGGCGCAGATCCTCAAGCGTGGCGCCGCTGGGCGCGAAGCCGGTCGAGGTCTTCACGTAATCCACTCCGGCGCGCGTGGAGATCTTCGAGGCCACGATCTTCAGTTCGTCGGTCAGGTAGGCGTTCTCGAAGATGACTTTCAGGATGGCGCCGGGCTGGTGACAGGCCTCGGCCATCTGGGCCAGCTCGGTCTCGATGTACTGGAATTGGCGCGAGATCAACTTGCCGATGTTGATCACCATGTCGATTTCCCTGGCCCCGCGCCGCAACAGGTCGCGCGCTTCGTAGAGCTTGACGCTGGTGGTGGAGGAGCCGTGCGGAAAGCCGACCACGCTGCCGACGGGGACGGCGCTGTCCTTCATCCATTGGACTGCCAGATCGACGTCGGCGGGCCGCACCGTCACGGTGGCGACGTTGTACTGCCGGGCGATCCGGCAACCTTCGAAGACTTGCTCTTCGCTGAGCTCGGGCCGCAGCAGCGAGTGATCGATCATCTTGGCGAGGTCTTCGTAAGTGACTAGCGGCGGTCTGGTCTGTTCCCAACCCTGATCCATAAGGTCCCCCAATGTCTCAATTGCGTTCGCGCCTGCCTGGCGCGACGGCGGTCCGGAGGGCTACTTCTTCTTGCTGCGCTTGGTGGAGGTGGGGCTGACCGACAAGCCCATGGCCCTCAACTGAGCTCTGGCTTTGGAGGCCAGTTCGGAACTGGGCGACAGGCTGTTCAACTCGCGGAACTGCTCCGCTCCCTTCATGCGCTGCCCCATCTTCACCAGGGTCTGGCCCTTCATGTACATGGCGTCCAGAGTCTTGTTGTTCTGGGGATACTTCTCCAATACCAGGTCGAAGGCTTTCAGAGCACCCTCGGGGTCTCCGCGCCGATAGAAGATTTCGCCGATGTAGAACTGGGCGTTGGGCGCCATTTCGGTGTTGCCGAAGTACTTCAGGTAGTCGGTGAACTCCTGCAGGGCCATGTCGTAGCTGGCGCTGTCCTTGTCGCGCATGGCATTGGCGTAAAGGGACTCGGCGGAGACCCCTGGAGGAGGGGCGCCTGGGCCGCCAGCACCGGCCGGGGGCGGAGGAGGCGCCTGCATCACCTTGACCGTGTTGCCGAGGTCCACGATCCTCTGCTCGAGCTTGCCCAGGCGCGAGTTGACATCCGCCAGCGAAGCCTGGACGCCCTGGAACTCGGAGGCCATCTGATCGACCTTGGAGCCGATCCCGGCGACCGGCCCCACCAGACTGCTAGCCTGCTCCCTGAGACGGTCTCGAACGCCGCTGTCCAGCACCGCCACGGCGGTGTTCGCCTTGTTGATGCTGTCCAGGGCCTGCTGGACCAGGATGGTCAGGCCGGCCATCTTTTCATCCACCGAGCGCTGAATGGTGCGCACCTGGTCCTGGAGCAGCGCCACGTCACGCTGCAACTCGACGTATTCCTTCCTCTGCGCGGAAGAAAAGAACGGACATACCAGCAGCAGAATCAGCAACAGCCGCAATAGTTTCATTTGCTCACCTCACGAACGACAAAAGAGGAGCGCAGAGACGGCGCGAGCGGGGTGCCCGCCCGCGCGCTTCGCTGCTCCAACACTAGCGACTAGCAGCCGCTCATCACTGAGCCGAGAAGTGCGCCCGGCGATTCTTCTGCCAGCAGTCCTCGTTGGACTCGGTACACTGGGGCCGTTCTTTGCCGTAACTGATGGTCTTCAGGCGGTCGGCTGAAACGCCCAGTTGTACCAGGAAGTCCCTGGCCGCGCTGGCGCGCCGATCCCCCAGGCCGAGGTTGTATTCCGCCGAGCCGCGTTCGTCGCAGTGACCCTCCATGACCACCGTGGAGCCAGGAAGGTCCTGGAAGATCCTCTTCAAGGCATCGGCGTTCCTGGTGAGGGTGGCGCGGGCGTCCTCGCGAATGTCGCTCTTGTCGAAGTCGAAAAAGGCGTCCTGGACATCGCTAGCCAGCAGGTCGCTGAGCGAGCGTTTAGGGGGCGGAGGCGGCGGCGGCGGTGGCGGTGGAACCGTCACGGTGACCGTAGCGGTCTCGGTAGCCGTCCCTCCCGGCCCTTTGGCGGTCAGCGTGTAGGTGGTAGTGTTGCTGGGGAACACCTGCCGGCTGCCTCGGGCAGCCACGGCGCCGATGCCCGGGCCGATGCTGGCGTCGGTTGCATCGCTGGCATTCCAGCGCAGCGTGGCCGACTGCCCACGCTCGATGGTGCTTGGTTCTGCGGTAAACAGGGAAATGCTGGGCGCCTTGGGTGGCGGCGGTAGCGCTTCCACCTTGGGCGGCGGGGGCGGGGGCGGGGGCGGGGGTGGAACCTTCTTCTTGCAGCCTGCCACCACCAACAGCAGAGACAACGCTAGCACTACGGTACTGATCTTTCGTTTGCTCATCCTGAACTTCGCCTCCTGGGTTCTGGGAAAGTCCCTACTCTTCAATTTACCTCTATTTGCCCCACACCGGCATGGTGTTTTGGCCCTGTGTGGTGAGCTGGTGGAGCTGGGTCCCATCGGCCAGCATGGTCCAGATCTGTTCAGAACCGCTGCGGTTCGACGAGAAAGCCAGGTGCCGGCCATCCGGGGCCCAACTGGGATTTTCGTTGCGTCCGGCGCCGTATGTCAACTGATTGTAGGTGCGCGTTCCGACGTCCATGACGAAGAGATTGAAGTTGCCGGGAGCGTAGCCCCGCGTCCAGGCGAAGGCGATATGTTGGGCGTCGGGGTGCCAGGCGGGGTTGGAAGCCTGGCCCTCCCCGCTGGTCAAGCGCTCGACGTCCGCTCCCTCCATGTTCATACGATAAATCTGCTGGGGACCCGAGCGCCCGGTAACAAACACGATCTCGGCCCCCGTTTTGGGATTCACCTTGGGCTCGACCTCGATGGCCCGCACCCTGGAAATGCGCCGCAAGCCGCTGCCGTCGAGGTTGGCGATATGGATCTGGGCCCACCCGTCCACGGAGGCCGAAAACACGATCTGCTTGCCGTCCGGAGTGAACTCCGGGGTCCCGACCATCGGCGAAACTGGATTATAGAAGGGCAAGCGCCTGCCGGTCTCCAATGAGTGTACAAATATACCAGGATTAACCTTGGCGTAGGTAGTAAAGGCGAGCTTGGTGCCGTCCAGGGAGACCGCCGGGGTCGTGCAGATGGATCGGTACATAGTGAGCTGCTTCTGATTGGCGCCGTCGGGATCCATCGACCAGATCTCTTTGATGCCCTTGCCGGTGCGGGTGGAGACAAAGTAGATCTTAGTACCCGCCAGACTGGCGCCGCCGAACTGCTTGAGGATGTCGGCGGCGAACTCGTGCGCCACCTTGCGGGCACCCTCCTCGCCCAGGGGCCCCAGGTAGGTCTTGCCGAAGACTTGGGCGTTGGAGAGGTCGGCCTGTGTGACGTTGTAGAGCCAGCCACGCAGCACGAACTGGTCGAGTTGAACGGCCGTGTAGCCGAAGGCCAGGTAGTTGGCGCTGACCGGAGGACCGGACCAGTCGGTCAGCCAGGGCCCCTGGCGAATGGGCGGGGGCGGGGGCGCGCCGCGGCGGGCTGGGGGCGCCGGTCGTGGCGGGCGAAAATCCTCCGGCCGCTGTGGCACTTCCAAGGGGTACAGGCTCTTGGGCAGCATCTTGAACAGGCCGGAGCTGTCCAGATCGTTCCACAGCGTGCGGTTGAAGGCGTCCATGAAACGCTGCGCCTCGCCGGCGCCCCGAAAATCCGGGACCGCGATGGCCACGCGTTCCCCCTTGGTGATCTTGATGATCACATCGCTTTGCTGAGCGGCCACCAGCGCCAGAGCCGTGGCCACGCACCAGCCGAACCATCGACTTTTGTGTGTCATCGTTTCAACTGAAACCAGAACTCAATCCGGGCGCTGTCGCGCTCGTATTCCGCAGGCAAGGGCGGGAAGGGGCTGGTGTCATAGATGGCGCGCTGGGCGGAACGATCCAGGGCCAGGTTCCCGCTGCCCTGCACGATCCGCACCTCACGAATGGAACCGTTTCGGAGAAGGTCAAAGGTCACGATGACCGGAGGCGCGGTCTGGAGCCGGGCGTCCACGTCGTCGGTGCGCCACTTCTGCGCCACCCGCTGCTCGAGCAGATCGCGATACCAGCCGAAGCGGCTGCCGAAGGCCCCGCCCGGTCCCAGCCCCACCCCTCCGGTCCCGGTCTGCGCGCCGTACATGGGCGAAGAGAGCGCCTGGCCTACGCTGCTGTAGAGCTGGTTGGGTCTTTCCGGACTCAGGGAGCGGTAGAGCTGCCGGTTTCTGGCAAATTGCGATTCCCGCCGCAGGGCCTTGCGCCCGCGGATGGCAATGGCGTTCGGCTCGGGGGCCGGCGCCGTTTTCCTCGCTGCGGGCTTGGGCGGCCGGGGGACCCGGGATTCGGTGTCGTCGGCCAACGGATTGGCGGCTCCCGCCCGATAGGGCAGGGGGATCTGCCGGACCGGGGTGATGCCCACGCTTCCGCCGCCCCCCAGCGCGCGGGGATTTCCCCACAACACTCCCATGCGCCCGCCGGCCGAGTTGTACAGCGCCAGGGAAGCGAACAGGAGCGCGTGCATGGCAAGGGAACCCAGCAGAGGCTTGCGCAGCGACTCTCGCTCTTCCAATATGTCTACGTGCGTCGCCATTTACCGCCGCTTTATCCTGTCCGCCTCGTCTTCCGGCTTGGTGACCACGTTCACCGGGATCTTGGCTTCGCCCAAGACGCTGATGACCTGCACCGCCACGTCCCAGATGGCCTCCTTGTCGGCGCGCAGGTAGACCCCTTTCACCGCTCCGAATCTCTTGCGCACCTCCCCGGGCAGCTCGTTGATGTTGACTCCTGTGTCGTTCAGATACAGCGAGCCACTTTTGGTCACGGTGATCACGGGCAGCTCCTGTGCGCTGTCCTTCACCTGCCTGACCTTGGGCACCTCGACCTCCAGCCCGAACTCCATGACATGTGCGGTCAGCATGAAGATCACCAGCAACACCAGCACCACATCGACCAGGGGGACGATGTTGATGTCCGACATGGCCGAAATGCCGCGGAAGCGGCTGCGACCGGGAAACGAACCGCCATTGTAGGAGAAGGCCATGGACTTAGTCCCCGAGACTCCGCTCGGAGGTATTCAGGAACTCCAGACCGAAGTCCTCCATGCGTGCTCCGATCTCCCTGACGACGTGCCCGTAGTAGTTGTAGAAAATCGCGGCGGGGATGGCGGCGGCCAGGCCCATAGCGGTGGCGACCAGAGCTTCGGAAATGCCGGGCGCCACTGCGCGCAGGCTGGCGCTGCCGGCCTGACCCAATCCCTGGAAAGCGTCGATAATGCCCCACACCGTTCCGAACAAGCCGATGAAGGGCGTGACTGAGGCCGTGGTAGCCAGCCAGTTCATGTTGCGCTCGAGCTTGGCCAGTTCCTCGCTCATGCCGAGCTGGAGGGTGCGCTCCAGGGCGATTTTGTTGCCCACCGTTCCATGCGACTTAATCTGCCGCGCCACTTCCTCGTAGCCGAAATCGAAGACCGCCGCCAGCGGGCAGGGCCGGTATTGTTCGGCCGCCACGGCCACCGCATCCAGCCCGTTGGCCTTGCGGAAGGCCCGCAGGAATCGGGCGTTGGCGGTGCGCGCCCGGCTGAACACGATCCATTTCGAAAAAATGATGGCCCAGGAAGCAATGGAAAAAATCAGGAGGATGATCATCACGGCGAGCGGCAGCGGCTTGGCCCGGCTCACCATTTCCCAAATCGTTACTTGCAGAAGCAGCGCCGGCGTCACCAGGAGGGTCAATACGTCTCCTTTCCTCTTAGGCTTCTATGATAACCCCCCTAGCTCGCGCCCGTCAGCAAACGGGGCTTGGCCGGGCGCACCAGAGGCGTCAATGGCGCATCGATCTGATGCGGTCCAGCTCGCGGTTGAACTGGAAAGCGGAGGCGATGTTCACCGGCAATTTCCAGCCCGGGTGACGCCGGGGACGGTTCCGTCGGTCCCCGGTTTTCTGGATGTCTCTTGTTCCGGCGCAGGGCGGCTGTTATTGCCTTGCGAACTCGGCGCGGCGCAGCAGAAAACTGAGTTTCTGGCCGTCGGCGGGCGCGACGTAGCACTTGTCTGGTTCTATCTCGAGGAGCGTGATAGCGGCCCGACGCAGCCATCCGGCCGACACGGGCTTGCGATAGGTTCGGCGGCCTTCCGTGCTGTAGGTGAGCCGGTCGAGCACTTCACCATTGATTCGGATGGTCAGGGTCTGCGGCCCACACTCTTCAGCACCGTGCTGTGGAGCAGGAAGTCCATCACAAGCACGCGGTGGGCGGCATCCGGCAGGCGGAACAAGAGGGCGGGTCTGTCCGCAAGCCATAAGCTCAGCCCAGGCCCCCGCGCGCTGAGAACGTCGCGGAGGAACTGTGCCTCCACGCCCGGCTGGGTGGTATCCACGACCGGCCCCAGCCGGTTGAAGTCGGCGTTGCACGGTACTGGACCACGAAAACCGAAGGCCGAGAGCGCGTTCAACTCCGGAAAGGCGGCTGGAGCGAACTTCGCCAGGGTTGCGCCCGAGACCACATCATAGTAATCCTCGGTGAGGCGGTACTTCTTGAAGAACGAGTCCCGCTCTCCCGGCAGGACGACGTAGTAATCAAAGAAGCAAGTCGGGCCGTCGAACCCCGCCGGCTCCAACCATTCGTGCCGGTATGCCTGGCGGTAGAAATTGAAGCTATTCAAGAAAAAAGGCGTGACCCCCACGCGCAGGCGTTGCTCGGAGCGGCTGAGGCGCATCTGGTTGAGGCGCTCGACGATTCTCTTTGTCCCGGCGTCAAAGCGGACATCGACGTAATAGGAGGTATTGAATTGAAGCGAGAATTGAACGAGCAAAACCAGCAGTGGGAAGACGCCGATAGCGACCAAGACGCGACGAAACACGTTCGACCCATCCACCCGCGCGAGCACGCACAGACATGCCAGTGAGAGCAGAGGCGCGAAGTAGAGACCGGTTCGCCCGGTGTGGTAGAAGACGCCGAAGCCCTTGCGAAGGACCACCAGGAGCACCACAGATCCAATCAGCGTGCCAGCGATGAGGTTCCGCCCCAGGGCCGGCTCCGATCTTGTCCTGGCGCGGAGCCAGGCGAGCACGTCGAAGGCTGTGGTAGCCAAGAGGATAAGCAGGCCGGCCAGGACGAACCAGTACGGCGCCTTGTGAAAGAAGTGGTCGATCGCGACGTTCACATTCAGAAAGGTAGGGTCGCGGGAAAGCGAACCTTCGGCAAGAGTGTAGATGGCCTCTTTCGAAGTCGGCGCGCCATAGAAGAAATGCTCTCTCCCGGCAGCCTGAAGAGGCACCCACAGGATCGGGACGGCAATGCAGGCCGCGGGCAGAAACTGCATAGTTGCTCGCCAAGTCATTTGCTTGAAGGCGGAGAGCGCTCCGAAACTGCGCCAGTCAGCCGCCGTCAAGATCAGAAGAAAGGAGACGGCCAGAGCCGTACACGGGACCACGTAAACCAGATTCGCGGTGACAGAAAGGCCCATCAGCGCACCGGCAAGCGCAAGGTTGCGCGGTGGCGCCGCATGAGCCGACCGCAGCAGAAGATACAAGGCCCAGATCCACAACGCCAGAGCAAGCCCGTAGCCCCTGGCCGCAGAGAGGTAGTCGAGGAGAAAGGGATTCAGGCTGCCGAGCGCAATCGCAAGAAGAAACCACCCACCCTGCCCGAACAGCCGGCGCGAGACCAGAAGCAGCCCGGCGAAGTACAACAGGCCGCCCAGCAGGCTCGGCAGCCGCAAGGCCAGTTCAGAAACGCCAAACAGGCTCACAGAGAGCTTGGCCAGCAGCGTATTGAGCACGTGGTTGCCGGCGTCGTAAAAAGTGCGCATCGCCGCAAAGGGCGGGACGACAAACCGGGTGTAGGTGAACGCCTCATCCACGGTGATCGATTGAGTCTCGGCGCGGTAGACGTTCACGCCGAATAGCAGGCACAGCAGCAGCGCCGCGATCCAGAGCGTCCACCTTCGGTGCGGAGCATTCATCACGGACTCGGGTGATTCTAACACTGCGGAGAAACCCATTCTGGGTTCGGCGCTCAGCGGCGCGAGGGACGGGATGGATCAGGGGTACGGCCGAAAGATCTCGACTATTGAAAATGAAATGCGAGGATCAAGATAACGCATGAGGATGCATCCACTATGAGATTGACCGTAACAAAAATGAGTGCGATGATGACAGTGAAAGCCTGCACGACAGAATAATCCGCGCTAAAATGGAAGCCACGAGGAAGGTACCCACCCCAGGCAAGCCGAACACGGTTTCCGTCAGAACAGCACCGCCCAGCAAAGCCCCTAGCTGTAACCCGACAATGGTGACGATCGGTAGCATGGCGTTGCGCAGGCCATGGTGAAAAATGACCACGCGGTCGACCTCGTAGAACTCCCGCAGGGGACCAGGGTAGCGGGCCACGCGCAGGGCCCCCCAGGTGGCCTGGTCGCCCGTGGCGTAGTAGAGGTACGTGGCGCCATCCAGCTCCAGCATGTCCACGTCGGAGTTGTTCGCCCCCCTCGCCGGGCCCGGCCTCGAGGATCGGGTTCTCCGGGCTCAGCTCCCAGGCATCCAGGTCCTTCGAGCGGGCGAGGAAGGACACCCAGCCGTTCGTGTCCCGGGATCGCGGCGTGGAGGTAGATCACATA
>CAVRZY010000197.1:0-9032 GCA_963725415.1 uncultured Acidobacteriota bacterium
CCCGGATGCCTCAAGTCTACTGAATTCTGCTGCCATCCGGATCTGTCGCCAACGCCGTTCCTGAACAGCCACTATGCGCTGTTGGGGACGCTGTGCAGCGGCGCGTAGCTCATCAGCTACGAGGTGGCCCTGGCCTTCGCGCTGCTGGACGGCGTGATGATGGCCGGCACCTTGGGCCTGGCAGGCATTGTGCGGGCGCGGCAAGGGCGGGGGACCTGGTTCCCCTTTGACAACTATGGGCTAATGCTGCTGCCCTTCGTGATGTACCAGAATGGGGGCCGTCGCGGAAACCAACCGGGTCTCGTTCGATCTGCTGGAGGCCGAATCCGAGCTGCTGGGCGGCTTTATGACCGAGTACAGCGGATTCCGCTGGGCGTTGTACTTTCTGGCCGAGTACTGCAACATTTTCGTGATCTCCTCGGTGGCGGTGACGCTGTTCTGGGGCGGCTGGCTGCTGCCTTCCCCAGCGCGGCTTGGCTAGAGTATCCGTTCGACTACGCCTTCCCGCTCGCGCTGATCGCCGGCAAGGGGCTGCTAAGAGATATCCTCCTACTACTCTCCTAGGCTATCAACAGAGCGCTTATCTCGGAATCTGATGCTGATTCTGGCCGAAATGACATCGCGGCAATGTGGGAAAGGGCAAAGAACGTGAACGGACTACTGGTTTTATCGAAAACCGCCAGGAACCCTGGATACGATTTCATATTGACCAAAGTCCCGGCCGGGAGGCGGTGCTTCGCTTGCCCGACCAATAGGGTCATGGGTAGTTTCAGTTCAAAGGTCTGGTCGGCCTCCGAATGCTCTTTCGAGAATCGTTGGACCAGACTCTTCCAATCGGGAGCATCTGGGGCACTAGTCATAGCGGCAATTGTACCGCAAAAGGTTCTGGCCTTCTCGCTGCTGTCCGGCGTGATGGCGGCCGGGACGCTTTCGATGGTCAACATCGTCAAGGCGCAGCAGGAGCGGCACATCTGGTTCGTCTTCGACAACTACGGGCTGATGGTGGTGCCCTTTGTGATTTACCTGATTGCGGCCATAGCCGAGACCAACCGCGCGCCGTTCGATCTGCCGGAGGCCGAGTCGGAGCTGGTGGCGGGCTTCCATACCGAGTACAGCGGTTTTCGCTGGGCGCTGTATTTTTTGGCCGAGTACGCCAGTATCTTCGTGATCGCATCAGTGGCGGTGACGCTGTTCTGGGGCGGCTGGCTGCGGCCGCTGCCCAACGTGGCCTGGCTGGAGTATCCGCTGGACTACGGGGTGCCGCTGGGGATTATGGGGGTCTCGGGGGTGCTGTGTTTCCGCATGGCGCGGCGGCTGAAGAGCAAGCTGTACCAGCTCTTGCTGATGGCCGTGGGCCTGGGCCTGATCCTGCTGGGCCTGGTGTTCCTGGCGCCGGTGATCAACCGCGCAGTGATCGGCCTGTTCTGGTTCCTGCTGAAGGTCTGGGTGGTCATCTACGCGATGATTTGGTTCCGCGGGACCTGGCCGCGGTACCGCTACGACCAGTTGATGAACATCGGCTGGAAGCGCCTGATCCCGATCGGCATGGCCATGGTGCTGCTGAACGCGGCGGTGGGGATGCTGCGGGGGCGGTGAAAGCTACAAGTGCGAGTTACTCCCCAGCCCCCAGGAGGCGACGAACCTCGTGCAGGAATTCGCGGGCCCGGTCAATCATCTGGATCACGTCATCGGCAGCCAGAATCGCATCGAACCCGTAGTCGCCCTGCAAGCGCTTATCGAAAGCGTCCAAGATCCAGCGGTGGTATTTCGGAGCCATGCTGCCGGTTTTGGCGAAGTGCTCGCCAAAAGCGGCATGGACACCGGCGTGCTTTCTGAAGCTAAGATTCTGGTGGATGAGGAGGGCCTCGGCGGCATAGAACATGGCGTAGTACGCTCGTCCGGCTGCAAAGTCGAGGTCGCCATGCTCAGTCAGGGTTTGTGCGGCATCGATCGCACGAGAGGCTTTCTCGAGGAGCTTTCCAACCTCCGGTCTCACGCAGCAATTGCCTCACTTCGCACCGTCGCCACAAACGGCGGCGCCCTCGCTGCCCAATCCCGTTCAGAGACGAAAACGCGGCTGACGCTGACTCCGTACTTCAGGGACAATTCGGAGGTCAGATCCCCGGTGCGGTCCACCTCGGCGCCGTAGTCAGCCACCTCCTCCAAAACCACGAGAACGTCCACGTCTGATTCGCTGTCCTGCTCGCCCCGGGCATAGGATCCGTACAGGTAGGTGCCCCGGAGGCGATCGCCGTAGATAGCCTGCAAGCCTGCCTTGAATTCCTGGATCAACCGCTGGATACGGGGCTCCATTCTGTCTCACCGCTTCAGCTTCATTCTATCTCAGGGAAGGTGATTTGCCCAAGATAATCCGGCACGTCCTCTCTGAAGCGTTTCGCATAGCGACTTCGCAGGATCACACGACACACGTCGTCCAGCCTGAACCTGACGTCGCCAATCACCCGCCACTCCCGTTCCATGTAGAAGTTTTTCTCATCCGTGTCGTCTTTCTGCGAATCGAACGGGACACAAAAACTGAGAAAATGAAAACGAACCATGCTGTCAAGGATAGGAGCAGTCGAAAGGACTGTTCCTTTCGGAGTAGGGCCGTGGTCATACCTTTCCCGGAATGCCTCGCTGATCAGCCTGTTGCTTGAGACCAGGTAGTCCTTGATGAGCCGTTCCATAAGCTCGGCCCTGGTCAACGGATCTGGCCTTTTTGCGGGATCAGGGAACAACACTATTGCGCCCGGATCGTCTGGTGGAACGACGGAATCGCCGACGATATAGAAGGCGGGGGTGGCACCTTGCTTTATGAGGAAGGATTTCAGGAAGCTCAGGCCGAACGCGCTGTACTTGGCCGTGTGGATGCCAAAGTCGGCAACAGGGATGTCACAGAGGTATACGGCGTCCACATGGACCATGGTCCGCTGCATGAAACTCTTATCACCGCGGAATTCGACGCGAGCGGGTCCGTCTGGACAGTCCCGTCGGTGCAGGAGCCGTCTGTCCCGGAGGATTTTCACCAGACAGGCGTATTGGGCGTCTTCATCGTGGCTACCATCTGGCTTTCTGCAGTCACCTCCGGTGAAGTGCGTCAGTTCTTTGGATACGTAACGTTGATGATGGGTCATGGGCTGCTAGACGGGAACCGCCACCTCCAGAACTTCCCTCCGCGGCTTCTTTGGAGGGCTGTCTGGCGGGACCGGCTCGCCGGACTTGACGAGGCCCTCGATGTATCCGAGTATGGCCTCCCTGACCATCGCCCGAGTCTCCGCGAGCGTCTCGCCCTGGGTCCATAGGCCGGGCAGCGCAGGAACGCGGGCGACGTACCCACCCTCTTCCGCACGCTCGAACAACACGGTGTAATGGAACCGCCTTCCCTGAGCATCCACCGACATGGCTGGCTTTCCCACGCCTCAAGTGTAGCCGAGTCGCGGCGGCCCATCCTGGGCGCTTCCGCTACGACCAGTTGATGAACCTCGGCTGGAACCGCCTCATCCACCATCCGTACAAGGCTGTGATCCGGAGACACTGCGATCCGGGGTTCGTGGCATTGCGGAAGGTCTACCAGAACTCCGCCCAGGAGCCGAGTTTCGGCGCCGCAACTGATTTCGCAGTGAACGAACACTCAAGGATATCGGCTCGTGTCTGGAGGACTACTTGCCCGCGCAGGTCTGCACACGGTCGCGGATTATCGAGCTGGGCCGGCTGAGGACCACCATCTGCCATCTGGGCAACATCTGCTGCCGGCTGGGCCGCGACGTGAGATTCGATCTGAAGACCGAAACCTCCGGCCATGACAAGGAGGCGAACGCGCTGCTCACCAAAGACTACCGAGCGCCCTACACGCTGCCTGAGGTCTGATGGCTACACCACCAGTCTCCAGGGCTTGCGGTACTCGCGGTGCAGGTATTTGCGGGCTTCCCGTTGCAGGACGGTTTGGTCGCGGTCGTCCCAGTCCAGCCGTAGTTTGCTGAGATAGGAGACGTTGGCGAGGATGCAGGCGGCCGAGGAGCGATAGCAGTTCTCGATATCACTGTTGGGCTTCTGGCGGGTTTTGACGCACTCCAGGAAGTTGGCCCAGTGCAGCGGGTGCGGGTCGGTCACGCGCTTCATCTCTGCGGCTTCGAGGTCGGAGCCCTTTTCCGGCCAGATCTGGTAGAGGCTGCGGTCCACGAACAGGGTTCCCTTGCTGCCGTAGAAAGCCGTCCCGTAGCCGTGGTTGAAGAAGGACTGGGCGTTGCCGGAGCGGTACTCGTAAGTGGCGATGAAGCCCGGGTACTCGTAAGCGACCTGCAAGGTGTCCGGCGTTTCGGTGTTGTCCTCGAACCAGAGCTTGCCGCCTAGGGCGGTGATGGCCTTGGGCATAGGCTCCCCGAAAGCCAGGTGAACGATGTCGAGGACGTGAACGCCCCAGTCAGTCATCATGCCGCCGGCGTAGTCCCAGAAGTAGCGGAAGTAGGGGAACTTTTTGGGATACACGCCCCAGCGGTTCTGGTTGAAGGGGCGCTTGGGAGCGGGGCCGAGCCACATGTCCCAATCGAGGTCGGGCGGCGGATCGGAGTCGGGAGGATTGCCGACGCCCTCCGGTTTCTGGTTGCCGTAATTCCAGGTGCGGCAGAAAGTGATTTTGCCAAGCTGGCCGCTGCGCACGATCTCGCAGGCTTTCTGGAAGTGCGCTCCGGAACGCTGCCAGGTGCCGGCCTGCACGACGCGCTTGTACTTG
Source organism: uncultured Acidobacteriota bacterium (assembly GCA_963725415.1). Taxonomy (GTDB): domain Bacteria; phylum Acidobacteriota; class Terriglobia; order Bryobacterales; family Bryobacteraceae; genus CAVRZY01. The sequence goes on from CAVRZY010000197.1 coordinate 4,730, forward strand.
CGCGCGGCCTCGACCATCTTCTGGCCCTCCTCGACCGCCACGCAGATGGGCTTTTCGACGTAGACGTCTTTGCCAGCTTTGCAGGCCTCGACGGTCATGTAAGCGTGCCAGTGGTCGGGCGTGGAGATGCAGACGATGTCGATGGATTTGTCGGCCAGGATCTCCCGAAAATCTTTCACCTCGCGGGCCTTCTGGCCGCCACGGGCGACCAGGGCGGCGGCTCTCTCCAGAGCCGGCTGGTAGACGTCGCAGATGGCGACAACTTCGAGGCCGGGCTGTTTCATTGCGGCGGTGACGTTTTCGGTGCCCATCATTCCTATGCCGATGAAGCCGGCGGTGATGCGGTCGTTGGCGCCGTTGACGTTACCCGTGAAGAGGGAAGTGGTGAAGGCGGCGCCGGCGGCGGTCTTCAGGAAATCTCTGCGGTCGGAGTCTGGCTGGTACATAGCTTGTTCCTTTTCGAAATTCCCAATCATACAGCACTGAGCGGCGCCGTGGGGAAGCAGGGCCGGTACAGACTCGCCCCGGTCATTGGCGGGGGCGGATGAGGGGGCCAACGGAGGCGGTTGGATGTATAATCCATAGTGGCCAGCAGGCCAAAACGGAAATCCCGGCTGATAGGCGCGAACCGGCTCCGGAGCGAGCAGGTCCTGGGGGCTTGTGGAAGTGACGTGCTCACCCGCCAACCGGCGACTGTGGTATCGTTTTGCCGTGTAGCCGTTTAGCCCAAACGAGAGTTGGAACCAGGAGGGATGAGATGGAAAGCGAGAGGCGAATCTTCGTATCCCCAGTTGTGCTGATGGCCTTTTGGTTTTCAGCGGCGGCCGCCTTTGGACAGGACGCCCCAAAGGCTTCCCTGCAAGCGAGTGGACAGAGCCAAGCTGCCTCCGCCCGGGAGGTTGAAAAAACGATCGAGGCGCAAGGTCGCGCCCTGGATAGAGCCGATCTCAAGAGGCTCGTGTGGAGGGCTGAGGACCTGCATCTCGACGAAATCCGGAGGAACGGGCCTGGTGAGAGACTCGTCGTTACGGGTTTCTATCCCGACTATGAAGGAAAAATTGAGATCACTTGCCCAGAGGACTTAAGGGGCTTGTGCCCTGTGTTCGCGTTGATCCACCCAGATGCCAAGCCCGGGGATGCTTTTGTGAAGACCGGGGGCGGAACTGAGCCCGACCGGTGTGTCCTTCGTTTCTCTGGCAGGGTGCCTGGCAAGAGTCTGCCATATAGGTCGTATAACAGGTTCTGGCCCGACGTGACAAGCGTTTTTGAAAGTCTGGATCAATTCCCCAACCAGCTTACCTTTGCCTACTTGAAAGGGATTGGGTACGTCTACCTGCGAGGGAAGGGCAAGGTCATTTTCCCGACAGGGAGGGAAGTGAGCCTCGGACAGGTGAAATGATCGCGTAAACCCCAGCTATTTCCAGCGCAACCCCGCGCACAGCGACCGCCAGTATCTGGAGCACGTGTTCCGCGAAGTTGCGAAGCTTCCCTCGATGCGGGACCTACTCGACGGTGCCCGTAACCCGCTCACGAAGCTCGGCCCGACCGGCGACGGCGCGCGCTGCTGGAGTTCTGGCAGTGCATTGATCCCGTATTGTACGCCCTGGCCAGGGGCGCTCGATGCGTAATGCCTCAGAAGCTGTCAAGAAGATGCCAGGGCAGGTCGGGGACCTGCCCCGCGAAGATGGGGTATACTATGCCGACCATGGGGTCGGGAGTGCCGCGGCGAATGGAGTAGCTGATGGGACCGGTAACCGAGCGGGAACGCATCGACGTCATTGACGTGCTTCGTGGCTTCGCGCTGTTTGGGATCCTCGCGGCCAACATGCGGGGGTTCAATTCGCCGGCCCAGACGTACATGACGCCAAGCGCGATGTGGAACGCGCCGCTTGACCGGGTGGCCCAGGCCCTGATCGACACGTTCATTGGCGGCAAGTTCATCACGCTGTTCGCCGTGCTATTCGGCATCGGCTTCGCAATCCAGATGGGCCGGGCAGAGGCGCACGGCGCCCGGTTCCTGTCTTTTTATCCGCGCCGGCTGCTGCTGTTGCTCCTGCTGGGGCTCGCCCATGGGACGTTGTTGTGGTGGGGCGACATTCTGGCCTTGTACGCCCTGCTAGGGTTCCTGCTGTTGCTGTTCCGGAAACGGAGGCAGAGGACGGTTTTGATCTGGGCGATCTCGGTCCAGTCCCTGGCGCTGGTGATAAATGCGACGTTCTTGATCCTGGCCCAGTGTGGTATCCGGACCCCGGCGCCGCCGGACCCCACCAGGGAAATCATCGCACGCTCCATCCAGATCTACGCGCAGGGCACTTGGGTGGAGATCCAGCGTCAGAACTTCCACGACTGGGTAGGGATCGACAAGAGCTTCATTTTCATGCTGACGTGGGTGCTGCCACGGTTCCTGTTCGGGCTGTGGCTGTGGCGCAGCGGATGGCTGAACGGTCTGGAGGCGCGCAAGCGGTTCCTGCGCAAGCTGTGCTTCTGGGGAATCGTACTGGGCGCCGCCGGCAACGCCGCCGCGGCGGTGATTGTGCAGGTTTTCGACCCCAGATGGTCCAGGCCGGACCTGCCCGGCTTCCTCTCGCAGTCCCTTAATATCGTGTTCGTTCCGGTGTTAAGCGCCGGCTACGCGGCGGGGATCGCGCTGTTGGCGATGTCCGGGGCTTGGGAATGGTTGCACCGCGGATTTGCCGCCATCGGCCGCACGGCGCTGAGCAACTATCTGCTTCAGAGCCTGGTCTCGACAACGCTGTTCTACTCTTACGGCCTGGCGCTGTTCGGAAAGGTTGGACCGGCGCTGGGCCTGATTCCCACGTTGCTCATCTACGGCGCGCAGTTGCCGCTGAGCCTGTGGTGGCTGAAGAGGTTCCAGTTCGGGCCGCTGGAATGGGGGTGGCGCAGCCTGACGTACTGGCAGGTGCAGAGGGTCCCGGCGGCCAAGCCCCAACCAGGGTGAAGTTGCCCTGGCGAGGAGGAATTCAGCGGGCTGGCCCGAATTATGATCTTGCGAGCTCCGCGGGCGCGGTCGCGGAAGTTTAGAACACCCTGGGGGCCGATGGCGGTTCGAGCCAGTGCTTTCCCGTTGACTTCGATCACGACTCTGGCGCGCGGAGGCAGTTCCACCAGAAGGTGGCGAGCCGGGTCGGGGGATGAAATCTCGTAGGTGACGGGAAGTTCGACAGGTCCGCCATTTTGCCGGCGGGCGAACAGGACCATCTGGTTTTCGGGCCGGGCCAGAAAGTGCACGCCCACCACACGATTCCCCGCATCGGCCAGCAAGCGCGCGTCTACGGGCTGAGCAACGGACCCATCCGCCATCTGAAGCGCGTGCAGGAACTGGTCGTCGGCGGCGGGACGGCTGGGAGCGACTTCCATCCTCCAGGCGCCGGGTTCACGGACTTCGGCGACCAGACCCGGTTTGGAGGGAGGATAGTTGAGGCCGGTGAACGGATTGAAGAATTCATGGTCCGGGCCTCCCACTACGGTGACGGCGTGCCCGGCAGGCAAGAGAGTGTGAACGAAGAGTGCGCCGTCGTAGGTGGCAGCGCGGCCGCCGAGATTCAGTTGGCCGCGACGCTTCAGCGTGGTTAGGCTGGCGCCGCTATCGCGCCGTTGGATGCTGGGCTGGTCCTGAAAGTGCAGCAGCCAGCGCTTGGCCAAATCGGCGCGGGCGGCGCTGATGCGATCGAACACTACCAGAAAATCGGGCGCCGGGAGGTATACAAACTGGCGGTCGTAGTAACTCACTTTGCTGCTATAAGCTCCGGCTAAGTTACAGCGCAGGTAGCCGTACTGATTCCGCTCGTCGTAGTCATAGGCCAGAACCTCTGCGGTGTCGAGGCCTTCTTTCTTGTAATGGGCGATGTAAGTGGACCAGTGTTCCGAGAGGCCGCCATAGATGATCAACATTCCCCGCTCCGCCATCGCCTGCGCCAGCGTATCGACATACGGTCCGCCGACGGGATCGAAGACGACGCGCGCACCCTTGCCGTCGGTGATGCGCATGATCTCGGCGACGAAGTCGGTCTCCTCGGTGGCGACGACGTGCGCCGCGCCCAGCAGCCGCAGCGCCTCCGCCTTGGCGCTGGTGCGCGTCGCGGCGATCGGCATCGCGCCGGCCCAGTTGCACAGCTGCATCGCGGCGATGCCGACGCTGCTCGAGGGCGCGCGCACGATGACGTAGTCGCCGATGCCAGCCTGCGCGACCTCCGTGACCGCCATCGCGGTGAAGAACTGCATCCAGATCGAGGCGCCCTCGGCGAAGCTGAGGCCGGGCGGCAGCGGCTCGAGGCAAGAGGCC
>CAVRZY010000198.1:0-6408 GCA_963725415.1 uncultured Acidobacteriota bacterium
GGCCGCCCGGCGCCCACGCCTCGACCTTCGGAGGCAACCCCGTCTCGGTAGCTGCCGCGCTGGTCACCCTCGAGTTGCTCCAGCAGGAATTGATCGACAACGCCGCGCGGCTGGGCGCTCACCTCATGACGCGCATGCGCGACTGGCCCCGCCTGTTCCCCTGCGTCGGCGACGTGCGCGGCCTGGGCTTGATGATCGGCTTCGAGCTCGTTCAGGATCGCGAAACCAAACTGAAGGCGCCCGGTCTGCGGGACCGCTTGGTCCAGCTCGCCTTCGAGCGTGGCCTGCTGGTGCTGGGCGCCGGCGAAAACACCGTGCGCCTCAGCCCACCGCTGATCATCACCCGCGACCAGGCCGATTTCGCCCTCGACACGCTGGAAGATTGCTTGCGCGCCTTGCGATGACTGTATAGTAGCTGAGTGGGGCAGGCGCTTCCGCCTGCCAACATGCGCCATGCGAATTCTGGACGTAGGCTGCGGCCTCAACAAGTACCCGGGCGCGATTGGCATTGATCGCAATCCCGCCAGCCGCGCCGACGTCCTGTGCGACCTGGACTGCCCTCCCTACCCCTTTGCCGATGCTTCCTTCGACCAGCTTCGGGCCATCCATGTCATCGAGCACGTCTCGGATGTCATCCGCACGCTGGAGGACTTCCATCGCCTGCTGCGCCCTGGCGGCCGCCTCCGCATCGTCACCCCGCACTACACTGATTTCAGCTCCTTCTGCGACCCCACCCACCGCTGGCACCTCAACAGCTTCTCGCTCCGCTACTTCGGCCAGGACCACGGCGGCTTCGGCTATTATTCGCCGCTCAAATTCCGGGAGATTTCCACCCGTCTCCGCCTACTTGCCTTCTGGAGGTGGTTGGGCTTCGAATTCCTGGTGAATCATTCTCTCCGTTTCCGCCGCTTTTGGGAATACTACCTGTGCTTCCTGGTGCGAGGTAAGGTGATCGAATTCGAGCTCGAACGACTCTAACGATTCAATGAATCAATGACCCAATGATTCAATGAATCAATTCTCCAATGATTCAATTCCTCCTGTCTCTGGCCGACCGAGCCCGCCACCGGGCCCGCCGGCGCTTCTGGCCTGTTGACCAAGCCGCCGGCCGCAGGGGCGAGGATCTGGCTCACCGCTATCTGGAGCGCCAGGGCCTCACCGTGGTGGGGCGCAACTTCCGCCCGCACTCCGGGCGCGGTGAGATCGATTTGGTGGCCTGGGAGGGGGAAACGCTGGTCTTCGTGGAAGTGAAATCGCGCAGTACCGCGGAGTTCGGCGTTCCGGATCGTAACGTGGATCGGGTCAAGCGTGAGGCACTCTTGCGCGCCGCCTTCGAGTTCACGCGCCAGGCTGGCGTCCCCTTCGAGCGTGTGCGCTTCGACTTGGTCAGCGTGATTTTCTCCAATCCGCCCTCCCTATCTCACGTGCGTGCTGCCATTCGGCCTCCTCCGAGGCTATAATTGACTGTTTCGGAATGCCCGTTTTCGTGTAAGCTCATGGAGGAGTTCGCTATTGCCTGAATTGCGCAAGGATCCGATCACCGGTCGCTGGGTGATTGTCGCCACCGACCGAGCCCGCCGCCCGGCCGATTTCTCCCGCCAGCAGGTCGTCCCCGTGGGCGATCGCTTCTGTCCCTTCTGCCCGGGCAACGAGTTGAAGACCCCGCCCGAGGTCTTGGCTTATCGCCCCAACGGCGGCCCCAATGAGAGCGGCTGGACCCTCCGCGTGGTCCCCAATAAGTTCCCGGTCCTCCGGGTCGAGGGCGATTTCAACCGCCAGGGCGAGGGCCTCTACGACAAGATGAACGGCATCGGCGCCCACGAGGTTATCATCGAGAACCCCGATCACAACCTCACCATGAGCGAACTGCCCGAAAAGCGCCTCGAAGACGTCTTTTGGGCCTTCCGGGATCGCATCCTGGATCTGAAGAAGGACCGCCGCCTGCGCTTCATCCTGGTTTTCAAGAACCACGGCGAAGCCGCCGGCGCTTCTCTCGAACACACTCACTCCCAACTCATCGCGCTACCCGTCGTTCCCAAGCGCGTCTCGGAGGAAGTGGAAGGCTCAAAAAAATACTGCGATCTGAAGGAACGCTGCATCTACTGCGACATCGTCCGACAGGAGATCGAGACCGGGACCCGCGTGGTTCTGGAGACCGATTATTTCCTGGCGATCTGCCCCTACGCCGCGCGCTTCCCCTTCGAGGTCTGGATCGTCCCCCGCCGTCACCATTCCCATTTCGAGGAGGCCGACATCCCCACCATCCGCAACCTGGGGTGGGCGATGCGCGTGGTGCTCCGCAAGATCGATAAGGTGCTCGAAGCGGCCCCCCTTCAACTTCAATCTGCACACCGCTCCCAACCAGGAACCCGAGATGCCTCATTACCACTGGCACATCGAGTTGATCCCCAAGCTGACTCGAATCGCCGGCTTCGAATGGGGCACCGGCTTCTACATCAATCCCACCCCGCCGGAAGAGTCCGCTAAGTTCCTGCGGGATGTGGGGCTGGTATAGAGTTCAGCAGCCACCGCGCGATGCTCTGCGGGGTCTCCGCCTGAAGCAGACAGGCCCGCGCCCCTGCTCGCCCCTCCAGTTTCACCTGCCCTGCCCGTTCGCTCACCCGGTAAGCCGTCCGCGCCCCGCGCTCCGCCAGCAGGCGGTCCAGGGGCCAGTCCGAATCCGCCAGCAGGTGTACGCCCCCCTCGGCCCCGACTAGGATCGTCACATCCGATACCACCTGCCCGGAAGCCGATACCGACTCGGCCGCTTCGAAAATCCTCCCCGCGTCCTCCAGAAACCGGCTCATGCTGCTCTTATCGCCCTGGATTCCGATTCCCTGAGAGACCCGCCCCTGTAACTGTCAGGTCATCTTTTCGATCCGCCCTACCACCGGCATGACGGAAGCCCGGCACATTGCGGTAAACTGGCGCAAGACAGCCACTTGACCTTTAGTTCCCCGGAGGAGCGATGGTTGGCCGGAGCGTTTCGCATTACCAGGTGATCGAGAAGCTCGGCGAGGGCGGCATGGGTGTGGTCTACAAGGCCCGCGATACGCATCTCGACCGCTTCGTCGCCATCAAGGTCCTGCCCCCGGAAAGGGTCGCCGACCCGGAGCGCAAGCGCCGCTTCGTGCAGGAAGCCAAGGCCGCCTCGGCGCTGAACCATCCCAACATCATTCACATCTACGACATCTCTTCGGAAGCTGGCCTCGATTTCATTGCCATGGAGTACGTGCCGGGCAAGACGCTCGATCAGTTGACCCCGCGCAAGGGCCTGCCCCTCAATCAGACCTTGAAATATGCCGTGCAGATCGCCGACGCGCTGAGCCGCGCGCACTCGGCCGGCATCGTCCACCGCGACTTGAAACCGTCGAACATCATGGTGGACGAACACAGCCTCGTGAAGGTGCTGGACTTCGGTTTGGCCAAGCTGACCGAAGCAGCCGCGCTGGGTGAAGAGGAGCCCACCCGGACACTGAAGCCGCACACCGAAGAGGGCGCCATCGTCGGCACGGTGGCCTACATGTCGCCGGAGCAGGCCGAGGGCAAGCCGGTGGATGCGCGTTCGGACATCTTCAGCTTCGGGTCGGTGCTATACGAGATGCTGACAGGCCGGCGCGCCTTTCAGGGGAACACCAGGCTCTCCACTCCGGCGGCAATCATCAAGGAAGATCCCAAGCCGGTGCGGGCTGTGGTTGAGGGTGTGCCGGGGGAACTGGAGCGGGTGATCACCCGCTGCCTGCGCAAGGATCCGGGACGCCGCTTCCAGACCATGGCCGACCTCAAGGTGGCTTTGGAAGAGCTGAAGGAGGAGTCGGATTCCGGCAAGCTGGCGTCAGCGGAGGCAGCCTTGTCGCTCCGCCTGCGGCGGCCATCGGCGCTCCGGATCGCGGCTTTCGCCGTGCCGCTCGTTGCGGTACTCGTTGCCGGTTTCCTCTGGCTCCGATCATGGCGCGGTGCGGAAGAGGAAAAGCCGCTGGTCACCACCATGCTCACCTCCGAACCGGAGTGGGAGGGGTTCGCTAGTTTTTCGCCGGATGGCACCTCGGTGGCCTACTCGCGGGCGACGGAGGACTTCAGCAGCAGTGATGTCTACGTCAAGCTGATCGGCGAGGAAAAACCTCTTCGTCTGACCGAAACCCGGAAAGGCGCCGGGTATGCGGGGTATGTGGAGTGGTCGCCGGATGGGCGTTCCGTTGCCTTCGCGCGTAGTTCAGACCTGACCCGCGAAGGGAAGGCCTCTCTGTGGCTGGTCCCGCGGATCGGGGGCACAGAGCGCAAACTGGGGGAGGCTACTTGGCCCTCGTTTCCGGATCACCCAATGTCCTGGACGGCGGACGGCGCGGGATTGGTTATTGTAGACAAGGAAAACCCGCAGCAGCCGTTCGCCTTATTCTTGCTCTCCGTTCAGACTGGTAAGAAGCGCAGATTGACTTCGCCGCCTCCAGGGATCCAGGGGGACACCGGGGCCGCTGTTTCCCCCGACGGCCGCAGCCTCGTGCTGGTACGGAGGCTCCGCTCGAGGGTGAGCGACCTCTATCGGTTGGACCTGGCCCCAGGTGTGGCCCCCCTGGGTGAGCCCAGAAAGCTGACCTCTGGCGTTCCCTTTGCCAATTGGCCGGTCTGGACCCCGGATGGACGAACAATCGTCTTCTGCTCCGGGATCTACCACGATTCGACGCTCTGGCGGGTTCCCGCCGATGGCTCCCGCCAGCCCGCTCCTCTGCCGTTCGTCGGTCAGGGCTCTTACGCTCCGGCTATTGCACCCCAGGGGAACCGGCTGGTGTACATGAAGCACGTTTGGGACACCAACATCTGGCGCGTGGAACTCGGCGCCCCAAGCCATGCGGCGGGTCCCCCGCGGGTGTTCATCCAATCGACAGTTCCGGACTCCTATCCGAGATACGCCCCGAACGGAAGCCGGGTCGCCTTCTGCTCGGAGCGATCAGGCAAGCGCGAGATCTGGTTATGCGATCCCGACGGTTCCAATACCAGGCAACTGACCTCAGCGGGCGGCAGGGCTACGTCCATGGACTGGTCTCCCGACAGCCAACGGCTGGCTTTCGTGTCCGAAGCCGAGGGCAATCCTGAGATCTATGTCATCAGTGTGGACGGTGGGCCTCCCCAGCGCCTGACCGAGCATGCGGCGGAAGACACCAATCCCAGGTGGTCAACAGATGGCCAATGGATCTATTTCTATTCGAACCGGACCGGCGCCCGACAGGTCTGGAAGGTGCCGGCCGGCGGCGGCGAGGCGGTCTTGACGCAAACAGCACTGCTCGGCACGGAGTCTCCTGACGGCAAGTATGTCTACTCCGCCAGGGCCGAGCCAGCCCGACTATTCTCATTGTGGCGGGCGCCAGTGGAAGGGCGGGAGGCAACTAAGCTTCTGGCTTCGCTGGCTCGCGCGGACGTTGCGGTTACCTCCCGCGGCATTTACTACATCGCCGCAGAGGGTCCGCAAGCTGGTTGGTCCCTTGAGTTCAGAGATTCCGCAACGGGCAAGACCAGCACGATCACAGCGGTCAAGGGGGGAACGGGGACCGGTCTGGCGGTTTCGCCCGACGGCAAGTGGGTTCTGTACACCCAAGCCGACAGAGAAACCGCAGACCTGGTGCTGGTGGAGAACTTCCGATGATCGGACTAACGCTGCTGCATTACGAAATGCTCCAGAAGCTCGGCGAGGGCGGCATGGGCGTGGTCTACAAGGCCCGCGATACGCATCTCGACCGCTTCGTCGCCATCAAGGTCCTACCCCCGGAAAGGGTCGCCGACCCCGAGCGCAAGCGCCGCTTCGTGCAGGAAGCCAAGGCCGCCTCGGCGCTGAACCACCCCAACATCATCACCATTCACGATATTGCATCGGAAGGTGGCCGCGACTTCATCGTGATGGAGTACGTCCCGGGCAAGACGCTGGACCAGTTGATCGGGCGCAAGGGGCTGAAGCTCGACGAGACGCTGAACTACAGCATCCAGATCGCCGATGCTCTGGCCAAGGCTCACGCCGCGGGCATTGTTCACCGTGATCTCAAACCAGCCAACGTCATGGTCACCCAGGACGGCTTGGTCAAGGTCCTGGACTTCGGCCTGGCGAAACTGACTGAGCCCATCGGGCCGGAAGCAGAGACCGTCACCGCGCGCACCGCCGAAGGCGCCATCGTCGGCACCGTGGCCTACATGTCCCCAGAGCAGGCTGAGGGCAAGCCGATGGACGCGCGCTCGGACATCTTCGCCTTCGGTACAGTGCTCTACGAGATGGTGAGCGGCCGCAGGGCGTTCCACAGGGAATCGGGCATCTCAACGCTGGCGGCGATCGTGCGCGATGAACCGCTGCCATTACCCGAGGCGCCCGCGGACCTGCAAAGGATCGTCTCCCGGTGCCTCCGCAAGAGTGCGGCCGAACGGTAC
>CAVRZY010000199.1:0-49627 GCA_963725415.1 uncultured Acidobacteriota bacterium
TTTTTTTTTTTTTTTTTTTTTTTTTTTTTTTTTTTTTTTTTTTTTTTTTTTTTTTTTTTTTTTTTTTTTTTTTTTTTTTTTTTTTTTTTTGATGACGACAAAAAATGCCCTCATAATCCAAAGCAACATACCTGTAACCTCCAAAAACTATGTCATATTTTTATATTAGCAATTACATATTAAAAATCCAAATCTTGTCCGCCCTGTCGAATCCTTGCCGTTTATCCTGCCGCCGGCTAAGCACCCAGCACTTTTTGTGCACGGTCGCCGTCCCCGGCATTGACCACCACAAACATCTGGTACCGGCCGTCGCAGACCATCGCAGTTCCCGCACCGCTGTTCTTTGCGGCCGGCGCGATCTACACGGCGGCCCACAAGACCGAAGTCAGCGAACTCAACGGCATTGGCCGCCGCATGCCGTGGACCATGGCCGCCTTCGCTATCGGCACGCTGTCGATGATAGGCCTGCCTCCGGCCGCCGGCTTCGTCAGCAAGTGGTACATGGTCTCCGGTGCGATGGCCCAGGCGCAGTGGTTCGCGGTGGCGGTGATTCTGATGAGCACGCTGCTCAATGCCGGTTATTTCCTGCCCATCCTTCACCGCGCCTTCTTCCGTCCACTTTCTGCCGAGGCCGTCTCCCACCCGCATGGCGAGGCGCCGCTGCCCATCGTGATTGCGCTGACGGTCACCGCCGCCGGCACGCTGGCGTTGTTCTTCTTCCCGGACGTGCCGCTGGCGCTTGCCCGGCAACTGGTGGCCACGCCATGAATACCCGTACCCACTGGCTGGATGAGCCGAAAAACATCAAGCTGCTGTGGCGTGGCTTCATCGTCGTGCTGGCGCTCACCGTTCTCGTCGAGTTCTTTGTCGACCTGCACCCGCACTTCGAGATCGTGGGCTGGTTCGGCTTCCACGCGGCCTATGGCCTCATTGTGTGTACGGGGAACTCGTGTCGCAGCCAGATGGCGGAGGGGTTGTTGCGCCACCTGGCGGGCGACCGGTTCGAGGTAGCGAGCGCCGGTACCCATCCTGTGGGCCTGAATCCCAGGGCCGTGCAGGCCATGAAGCAGATCGGAATCGACATTTCTCATCACCGTTCCAAGAACGTGAATGAGTTCGTTGGTCGACCTCTCGACTGGGTCATCACCGTGTGCGACTCCGCCAAGGAGTCGTGCCCGGTTTTTCCCGGCGCCGTATCGCGCCTGCACTGGAGTTTTGAAGACCCGGCCGCGGCGACAGGATCACCCGAGGAGCGGTGGGCCGTGTTCCGCCGTGTCCGCGACGGGATCGCGGAGCGCATCGGAGAGTTCATCAAAGAAAGATCATAGGACAGGTCCCCGGACAATCAACAGAGAGCCCCTGCCCGTGTCTGCTTTTCGCCAACCGCCCGACAGCCGCCCCGGTTGCGGGTGCCGCAGCAACAAGGTCAGCACCCGGACGAACGCCATGGTAGTAGACAGTTCACGGCCTTCTCCGGCTTCGCCAAGTCCGTAGTGCATCGTCCGATTAGTCCTCTGCGGTATCCGGCTCGGGGCAAAGCGGGTACAGGCAACCAATTACCCACTGCGCAATTGGCGCCTGGCCCCGTTTTGCGCGGTCTACATATCAGGAAGCACTTATCGGACGATGCGCTAGTGTCTGGCCGTGGCGGCCCGAGAGCGGTGCAGAGATTCCCGCATCGCCTCTTCATATCCCCGCACCACGTGGTAGATCATGGTGTCGAAGAAGCGGCCCACACGGTGCTCCAGTTCCTCTTCGGCGTAAAGTTCCATGGGGGTCTGCCGAAGTCCTTGCTCGCGAACGAAGTCGATCATCTGGTCCTTGATGATAAAGCGCGCGAGCACGGCTTCGTGCAGCGGGATCGACTCCTGGAAGCGGAGGCGACCCAGGTGTTCGTAATGTTTGGCCAGCTCCTCCTCCTTGGACACCGCCAGCCAGTGGCCGAGGTTCTTGAGGATCTCCTGGGCCCTCTGGCGCAGCTCCGATTCGGGGAGCTTGCCCACGTGGACCAGCCGCGCGTCTTTGCGAATCTCCCGCAGAACCCGCGTCGTGATCTGCTCCCAGTGTTCCTCGACGAGTTGAATCAGCTTGGAAGAGAGCATACTTCACCTCCCGCTTCCAACCATGTCTGATCCCTTTATACTCCTTTGGGCGGCCGGCAGCCAGAAAAAAACTGGCGTATGCTATATGGCTTATGTGGAAAAAGCGCCCGTTTGCGGTTTTGCTGGCGATCTTGAGCTGGCCGCTGTCGGCCCAGAGCAAGTTCGAGTTCTGGCCTGGATCAACCTACGACCCGCGCATCCCCACCTTCCGGCAGGTGCTGGGCTACGAGCCCGGCGAGCGGATCACCTCGCACGCCGGCCTTCTGAAATACATGGAAGCGCTGGCGGCGGCGACCCGGCAGGTGAAGATCTTCGAGTACGCCCAGAGCTGGGAGGGCCGCAAGCTGATTTACGCGGCGGTGGGCTCGGAGGCCAACATCAAGCGGCTGGATGAGATCCGCGCCGGGATGCAAAAGCTGGCTGACCCGCGCCGGACCTCCGACGCCCAGGCCCGCAAGTTGATCAGCTCGCTGCCGGCAGTGATCTGGCTGGCCTACGGCGTCCACGGCAACGAGCTCTCCTCGCCGGAGGCCGCCCTGCTGACGGCCTATCACCTGCTGGCCGCGCGCAAGAACCAGATGGTGGATGACATCCTGGCGCAGGTGCTGGTGCTGATCGTGCCCACCCAGAACCCGGACGGGCGCGACCGCTTCGTGCATCATTTCGAGCAGTCCGAGGGCCTGGAGCCGGACGCCCAGCCGCTGGCCGCCGAGCACGTCGAGCCCTGGCCGGGAGGACGCTCGAACCACTACCTGTTCGATCTCAACCGGGACTGGTTCGCGCTCACCCAGCCGGAGATTCGCGGGCAGGCCAAGGTGCTGCTGGAGTGGTTCCCGCTGGTGTACGTGGATCTGCACGAGATGGGAGCGGACTCGACTTACTACTTCGCGCCCGAGGCCGTGCCCTACAATCCACACCTGACCAAGGAGCAGACCGGCAGTCTGCATTGGTTCGGGCGCAACAACGCGCGCTGGTTCGACCAGTTCGGATTCGACTACTTTACCCGGGAGGTCTTTGACGCCTTTTACCCCGGATACGGGGCGAGCTGGCCGGCTTACCACGGCGCGGTCGCCATGACCTATGAGCAGGCCTCGACACGGGGGCTGGTTGTGCTCCGCAACGACGAGAGCCTGCTTCACTTCCGCGACACCGTCCGCCACCACTTTGTGGCCTCGCTGTCAACAGCCGAGACAGCGGCGCGCAATCGCGAGAAGCTGCTCGACCAGTTCTATCGCTACCGGAAAACAGCCATCGAGGAAGGCAGCAAGGAAAACATTCGCGAGTACATCCTGCCGCGCCGGGGCGATACTTCGGCGGTGGACAAACTGGCGGCCGTGCTGGGCGAGCAAGGCATCGAGCTGAAGCGCGCCACGGCCGCCTTTCGCAGCGGGGGCAAGGAGTATCCGGCGGGCTCTTACGTCATCCCGCTGGCCCAGCCGGCCAAGCGGCTGATCCGCAACCTGCTGGATGCGCAGGTTTCGATGGATGAGAAGTTCGTTAAAGAACAGGAGCGCCTGCGCGCCAAGAAGCTGCCGGACGAAGTCTACGATGTGACGGCCTGGTCGCTGCCGCTGTCCTACAACGTCGAGGCGGTCCCCTCTTCGGAAGTCTCGCAGGGAAGCTTCGAGAGCGTTCGCCCGGAGCGAATCCCGCCGGGCAAGGTGAGTGGTAAGGCCAGCGTGGCCTATCTTGTTGCGGGGAACACGCAGGCGGCCGGGCGCTTGCTGGCCGCGGCGCTGCGGCAGGAGCTCTACATCCTGAGCGCCGACAAGCCGTTCACCCAGGACGGCCGCACGTATCCGGCCGGCACCTTGATTTTCAAGGTGAAGGACAACCCGGCCGATCTGCCGCAGAGGCTGGAGAAACTGGCGCGCGCTACCGGCGCCGACATTCAGCCCACCAACACCGGTTGGGTCGAGGACGGCGTGAACTTCGGCAGCCGCTACGTGGTGCGAGTACGAAAGCCGAACGTGGCCCTGGCCTGGGACCGGCCCGTCTCGTCCAGCTCGGCGGGCTGGGCGCGCTTCGTTCTGGAGCGCGAATTCAGTTACCCGGTCACGGCCCTCCGGGCGCAATCACTGGCCAGCGCGGACCTCAGCCGCTTCCAAACACTGATCCTCCCGGAGGGATTCGGCGAGGGTTACTCGCAAACCTTCGGCCCCAGGGGTACCCAGCGCCTGAAAGACTGGGTAGCAGCGGGCGGCACGCTGGTGGGCATCGGAAGCGCTGTGTCGTATCTGGCGGATCCCAAGGTCAAGCTGTTGGCCATGACGCAGGAGGAGGCGCCGCGAGAGGCCAAACCGGCCAAGAAGCCAGAGGCCGAGGAAGCTCGCACGCCGGGCAAGCTGCTGGCCACTGAGGAGGACTACAAGAAAGCGATCCAGGCCGAGTCCGAGCTGCCCGACCGTACGCTGGGCGTGATGGCCAGGGCGCGGCTGGATCCCGATCACTGGCTGACCGCCGGCCTGGGTGAGACCGTGAACGCACTGGTTTCGGGGCGCTTGATCTTCACGCCCCTCAAGTTGGACAAGGGAGTGAACGCAGCCGTATTCCTGGGGCCGGACCGGCTCCTGGCCAGCGGCTACCTGTGGGAGGAGAACCGCAAGCAGTTGGCCTACAAACCCCTGCTGGTGGTTCAGCGGGAGGGCCGGGGCCTGGTGATCGGCTTCACCGCCGACCCGAACTTCCGCGCCTACATGGATGGCATGAACATGCTGTTCGTCAATGCGGTCCTGCGCGGCCCGGCTCACGCCCGCGCCTCGGGCATGGGCGAAGAGCGCTGAGCTACTATCGCCTCATTTCTTTGCAGCCCGCGAAGATTCCGCGTGTCGAGGGGTCTGGGTGTCGCCGGCCGATTGATGATTGAGTCATTGAAGATTGACTCATTGACGATTGAATCATTGACGATTGCACCGCGGCCTCCAGGCCTGCCTCCGCCGATCGTCAATGAGAAAATCATCAATCGTCAATTCTCGAAGCGTCCATTCCCCCGTCACAGCCGCTCTGCCCGTACCTGCCCCTCGCTCCGTTGTTCGGTTGCGGCCATGCTGCGCTGTGTCTCAACGGCCCTGGTTCTGGCCTGTCTCCGATTTCGTCCGAGCGCACCCGCGACAGGATGGGGATGAAAATCGATTACAATATCTTAATGAGCTTGCGTACAGCGCTGCCACGCGACTGGAACCTATGTGGCGACTTTAAGGAGGGAGATTCGGGCATGTCAGAGGGAAACAAGGCGCTGGTCCGTCGTCTCATTGATGAGATCTGGAACAAGGGGAACCTCGCTTTACTAGACGAGATTGTGGACGCCAATTACGTCCGGCAGGACCCTTCTTGGCCTGAAGAGATACGCGGTCCCGAGGGATTCAAACAATACGTGAAAGCCATGCGGGACTCATTCTGGGAGGGCCGGTTCGAGGTTCACGACATGCTGGCGGAGGCGGACCAAGTGGTGGTGCGCTGGACTTTCAGCGGCACGCACATCGCCGAGTTCATGGGTATCCCGGCCACCTGGAGACAAGTCGCCCTAACAGGGATCAGCATTGTCCGCATCCAGGACGGCAAGCTGGCCCAGGGCTGGGACGGCTACGACGCCTTGAGCCTCATGCACCAGCTCGGTGTGGCCCCATAACGGGCGGCACCACGCAGGACGGCAGGCTGGCTTGGTGGAAGTCACTACCCCAGGAAATCGAACAGGCTGCTCCTTGGCAGCATGGCGCGGGCCGACAGGGCCGCATCCTGCTGTATTCCGGCCTGACTCAGCTCCAGGGCAGCCGCAGTGATATCCGCGTCTTGAAGGTTGCTCAGCGCGGTCTTTTCGCGAAGCTCGAGCTTGTTGGCATACTCGATCGCTTCATCGACCCGGTTCTGAACGCTTCCGTAGAAGGCCAGTTCAGCGTTGACGTGGTCGCGCGCGCCGCGAACCGTCAGCAGTGCTGCCGCGATGGCATCCGACTGTGCGCTGAGCTGTGTGGCGTACAGGGGATCGCCCGGGGAGGCCGTGGGCCCGTTCTCGAGCGCCACCCGCAGGCTGTTGAGAGCGGCGAAGGCATTCTTCTGGGGATCCGGGTTGTCGAAAATCTCCTGTGCCGTCTTCGCCACTCCGAACCGCACGCCCGTGGGGTGCACAATCTGCCGGGTGGCTGCCGAGCCCGCGTACGCGCTGACCCCGTTAGGCTGGGTGGGATCAAGCGTGTAGGGTACGGTGTGGTCGGAGTCGCCGCTGAAGACGTAGCGTCCCTCCACATTGGTACCGGTGATCGCGACCAGCTCTTCTAGAATGGCTTGTGCCTGAAGTGCAAGAGTCTTTCTAGCCTCCGGCGTTCGGGTCGAGTTGGCGCCGTCCACCCCGATCTCCGCGGCACGGTCCAGCATCTGGGTCGCCGTCTGGAGAGTGTTCTCGGCGGCATCCACTTCCGCCTTGACCCGGCCCAAGTTCATGCCAATCTGGGTCACCTGCTCCAGGCGCATGCGCGCCACCAGCAGCTCCTGCACATGGTCGGGGTCATCGGAGGCTGTGCTGATCCGCAACCCCGAACTGAGCTGCCGCTGGGCCCGTTCGGAGCGTTCCTGAATTCGCGACAGGTCCGCTAGAAAACGATCTGCCGAAGGATCGATGGAAGAAATCATGGCCGCCTCTCTTTACTGCACCAGGTTGATGGTCTCCTCGGTCAGCTCGTTCAGCGCAGTCACCATCCGCGCCGAGGCCTGGTAGGAGCGTTGAAACTGTATCAGTCGCGTGGCCTCTTCATCCAGCGAGACGGCCGAGGCTTCGCTGCGCAGGAATTGCGCCTGCAACAGCAACTGCTCGTTGGTCTTCTGATCTTCTCGCGCGGACTCCAGGGTGCGGCCCAGACGGCGCGCCACCGTGCCATAGAACTCCATGAAAGAACCCCCGTCAATTTCCGCCGAATCGGCCAAACCCATCAGGGTGAGCGTGTTCCCGTTGCCGCCTGGAGCGCCGGGAAGGGCGGCTGCCAACTGGCTAGGGCTGATCGAGGTGACCGCCAGCGTGGAGGCCGCGCCCACAGCCGGGTCGTAGGTAAACAAGGCAGCGCCGGGCTGGTTGTTGGCATCCACCCCGGCCGCCAGGATGGCATTGACCCGGTCGGCTACCCCGGCTGCCAAGCGGTTCAGGTCGCTCATGAACGAGGGGATGACGCTATTCCTCATCTCCAACATCCCACTCAACCGCCCCCGCTGGACCTGCGAGGTGATGTCGTTGCCGTTGACATCCTGGAGGGCAGTCTGGGAATTGGAAAAGTCGCCCTGGATCTCGAACTGGCGATCCGCAATCACCAGCGGCGTCTGGCCTCCCAACAGCACCGTGAGCGACCCATCGGCCTGTTTGACCACGGTGAAATCCACGTATTGAGCCAGCTCCTCCAGTGTCGTGTGGATCTTCGCATCCACCGCCGCATCGCTGCTCATCCTGGCGTCTTGGCGGATCTGCACGTTCAGGTCTCTGAGCACGCCAGTCAGATGGTTGACGGTGTCCACGGTGTTGCGGATCTGCCGATCCAGAGCCCCGGAAGCGCTACCGAGGTTGCTGGCAGTTTCCACGAATCGGGCCGCTGCGTCACCGGCCCGTTCGATCACTACCTGCCGCGCCACCGCATCGTTCGGCGCAACACTCCAGGCGGAGAAGGCCTGGTACAGCTTGTTGAGTGCGCCGGGAATCCCGGCTTCGCCCGTGGCGTCAAAGAATCCTTCCAGGCGGGCTAGCTCCGCCGCTAGCTGCTGGGACTTTCCCAGGTCCTGCTGCTGATGCTGCACGTCCCGCTCGGCGTACTCATCCCGCGCGCTCTCCAGCCCCGCCGCCCAGACCCCGCCCGGCAGTCCCATCCCGGGCTGGAACGGCATAGCCTCAAAGGCCAGGCGCTGCTTGGCATAGCCGGGCGTGGAAGCGTTGCTGACATTGTTCTGGGTCACCGAGAGGGCGTCCTCGAACACGCGCAATGCCGACATGGACGACACCAGCGAACTGAACAGACCCATGGAAAGTGCCTCCTCCTGGTCAAGCTTCTACGGAAAGACTTGACTTTCCCTCTGGCGCGCCCGGTTCCCCCTGGGCCGTGTACCCGCAGGTGGCGGCGAACAGCCAGCGTGCCCAGCCCAGGTAAAAACCTGCCGCATTCTCCAACAGCGTGGCAACGCGGACCACTTCCTTGCTGAGTTCATTCAAGGCAGACCGCAGGTCTGGATGGCCGCCCTGGGCGCCGGACTTTAAGGCCTGGGCCAGCGCTTCCAGCGACCGGGTGGCCCGCTGCAGCGGGGGACCGCAGCGGTCAAGCGCCTCCGGCGTCGGGGTAAGCAGCTCCACTTGCGCCTCTCGAACACTTGCACGCGCCTGCCGGACCCACTTGAGTTGGTTCTCGACGGCGCACATCATTGGCCCTTCAGAGCCTCGTCCACTATCCGCCGGCTGACCGCCAGCGCATCCACCTGGTATCGCCCCGCTCTGAAATCGGCCGCCAGACGCTCCAACCGGCTGGCCCGCTCCGGCGAATCCGCGCTCAGCAGTTTCAACAGCCGGTCCGAGAGCACCGACAGTTGGACGCGGTCCGACTGAGAAGCCGCTTGCGAGTCAGGCTCGTTTTTCGAGGCCGCTGGCGCGGCAGCCTCCGATTGCAGGGTCTTTGCCAGTTGGGCTGCCGCAGTTCCCGCCGCATTGGCCTGGTCAATTCTCACGGGCGAAGGCCTCTTCTCTCCCCTCTCTTATCGGCTAGACCGCGGCGCGAGTTTAGAGGCCTCCCAGTACCTCCAGATTCACCTTGGCCTGCTGCCCCTCCTGCAGGGTCACCGTCTGGGCTGGGATCTTCCCCCAATCATCTTCTTGCGGCTCCAGTTCGAAAGAGCTAAAGATCTGGTATTTGCCCGGCGGCAGGCCAAAGAACCGGTATTCGCCGTTCTGGTCGGTGCGGCCGGCCCGGCTGCCTTGGAGACGCGTACACAGTTCAGGATCAACAGGATGCAAGAAAACGGGCGCCCCGGTCAGGGGTCTGCCGTCGCGGCTGGATATTTGCCCCACTACGCTGGCGGGCTGCGCAGACAGCACCACGGTCAGCTCCAAGGTTTGTCCCGGCAAGGCGATAAACTCATTGGTCCCGAGTCCTCCTCGGGGCGTCCGGAGCGAATCGATCGCGAACTCCATGGGCGCTGCCGCTCCTGCCACGTACTCCCCAGGGGATAAGGCAACCGTCTCATTGCCTAGCACCCGGATCACGCTTGACTCCGGGGGTTCGTTCCGCCGCAGGAAGACGGAGACCTGTCGGGGATCGAATGTCTTTCCGCTCTTCTCCTCGCACCGGACCCGAAGAGCAGGCAACGGACCCAGATCTAACGCCACGCTGGAGGGAGCCTCACCGACCCATAATGTGCGGTAGCCGACGCGCGGCGGGTCAGTGGATTCAGCCAGGATCTGGTAGTAGTTCCCGGGGGCGAGCTGGTCGAACACAAACTGCCCGCCCGCCTCCACCCGCAACTCGCGCTTGCCGGTGTCGGAGTAAAGGGTGACGGCAGCCGATGGCGCGCCTGTCACGCTGCCGCTCAGACGCACCAGCCGGCCGGGCAACGGCGCTACATCAATGCCCAGTGCTTCCACATCCAGATCCACTTCAACCAAGCTGGCTTGCGCCGCAGCCGTCGTCTGCCCGAAGAACGTCGGCGCCAGAGTGCGTCCATCCTCCAGTTCTCTGGCGCCCGTGCGCACGTAGTAGCGGCCGGGCTCCAGCCCGGTGATTCGGTACATGCCGCGATCATCGGAGGCGCCGGCCGCCACCAGCCGCAGCGGTTGGCGGCCCGCCCGAAAGGCGTACACCGAATGCGCAGCCAGCCCAACCTGGTTTTCGTCCAATACGGCGCCGCTGATCGTTCCCAGCCGCTTTAGGCGCATCTCGGCGAAGAACTCGCTCGATTCCCCCAGCACGATGGGTGTACCCGGACTGTTCCACCGCTTCTGGCCGAATTTGGCCGAAGCGTACCCGTCCCGGCGGGCCGTTACCAAATAGGCCCCGGCGGCGAGCGACGAAAAGCGGAAGCGGCCTTGAGAGTCCGTAAGCAGCGTGCTGATGGGGCTGGTCGCCAGAGCCCGAATCCCCTCCAGGCTCACTTTGGATCGGGCCAGCGGCCGTCCCGTGCGGTGTTCCAGCGCCACTCCTTCCAGAACCGCCGCGCCACACAGACGCCACAGCGAAGAGAACACCAGCCACGCCGAAACTCGCGCAATTGCCCAGCCCACGCCCCGTTGCCTCATTCGCTGCTTTCCGGATCTAACCACCCTTACGACGGCCTACGAACGCGCCCCCATCGACGACTTGTAATACGCCAGCAACTGGGATTCTTCGCAGTCGATGGCGCGGGCGTATTGCCGGATGTAGCTGATGCTGTAAATCCCGCCCGGCAACTTGTCGAATTCCCCCTGCTCGATGGCTTGCAGGAATCGCAGGCTGATCTTGGTGGTGTCGGCGATCTGCCGGAGTGATATGCCCTTGGTCTGCCGGAGCGCCGGCAGATCCAACCGATGCTGCACGCTGATGTTGACAGTAGAACTGGACTTCCGCATTTATGAATCCTTGCTACGTGCTCAAAAGCGGTAGGCCGGACATAAGAGAATCCATCCTACCACAGCGCGGCAGGGCCGCAACCGAACGACGCAGGGAGCGGCAGGTGGGGGTAGAGTGGCGGTGGTGGGGACAATTGACAATTGAGTATTGGCAAGCCAGGGGTTGCATCGTAAAGTCGTCTTCACTGTGGCCGATAAGGGGAACAAGGGAGGTTCTTGTTTATGCGGCCTCATCTCGGTTGTGGGCGGCGGGGCAACGCCTTCCTGGAGCTGGGACTGGTGCTGCTGCCGTTGCTCGCCTTGCTGCTGGCCATTCTGGATTTCGGCTTCGCCCTGTTCCTGAGAAGCACGTTCCAGCATGCGGTTCGGGAGGGGGTACGCTACGCTGTCACCGGACGGACCGCGCCCGGCTTAGGACATGACGCCTCGATCAAGGCGGTGGTGCAGCGGAATGCGCTGGGTTTCCTGAGCGGAAGCTCGGACCTGTCGAAGGTCTACATCCGGTACTACGCCCCTGGCAGCTTGGCCGAGACCCAGAGCAACGCCGGGGGCAACATCGTGGAGATCTCCGTGGAGGGTTACACGTGGCAATGGATGGCTCCGCTGTGGCGGAGCGCCTTGCCGCCGCTGACCATCCGCGCGCGTTCTTCAGACCGCATGGAACCGTCGCCGCCGGGCGGCCCTCCGCCCAGATAGCCGGCGGTGAAAAGGAGTGGAAATGCGCTCCCGGAGCCGGTCGCAGGACGGGCGATCAGGCAATGAACTAGTGGAGTTCGCCCTGGTCGCCACCCTGCTGCTCACCGTGCTTTTCGGAACCTTCGTGGTGGGGATGAACCTGGGGCGGAGCATCCAGGTCAGCCAAGTGAGCCGCGACGCCGGCCACCTCTACGCCCGGGCCGTGGATTTCTCGGATCCGGCCAACCAGCAGTTGCTGGTGCGGCTGGCAGAGGGTCTGCCGATCACCACCGGTGGGGGCCAGGGCGTGGTCATTCTCTCCACGGTGATGCACATTGGAGACGTGCAGTGCGAGGGTGCGGGCTTGAACGGGGCCGACTGCACCAATCGCAACCAGGACGTTTTCACGCACCGCATCGTCATCGGCAACTCAGCCGCGCGCAGCAGCGCCTTCGGAACGCCGGCCCCCGCTCTGATCGACAGCCGGGGCAGCATTGCCGAGTACCTGACTGCCGTCAGCGCCCGCGCCAGCGGCTTCCAGCCGGTGCTGCCGCTGCAAGCCGGCGAGCTGGCCTACGTGGCGGAGGTGTACTTCCCTTCGCCTGATTGGACGATGCCCGGCTACCAAGCTACGGGCGTTTACGCGCGAACCATCTTTTGAGGAGTTTTGGGGAGGAGGAGGGAACATGAACCGCGCAGCTTCTGGCCCACCGGGCCGGCGGGGCGTCACGATTCTGCTGACGGCGGCGCTGCTGGGCGCCATCATCCCGGTGGTCGGGCTGGCTATCGATGCCAGCCTGCTGTATGCCATCAAGGCGCGGCTGTCGGCGGCCGCCGATTCGGCCGCGCTGGCCGGGGCGCGTTCCTTGCAGCGGGGCCTCAGTTTGGGGGAGCAGGTTGACAACGCGCGTTCCACGGCCCAGGTTTTTTTCAACGCGAATTTCCCCGAGGGTTACCTGATGACCTGCAACCGCATACTGGCTGTGACGGTGGAAGAGTCAACGTACAAGACGCGCACGGTGCGGATGGAAGCTTCGGTGGAGGCCCCGGCCTACTTCATGCGCCTGCTGGGTTTCACCCAGACCACGGTGCGCGCGGCGGGGATGGCGTCGCGCCGCGACGTCAACCTGATTCTGCTGATAGACCGCTCCGGCTCGGTTGCGTACGCAGGAGCGGACGACGAGGTCCGCGCCTCCGCCAAAGCCTTTGTGGACAGGTTCTCGGAGAGCCGGGACCGCCTCGGATTGATCAGTTTCAGCGGGGCCTACTCGGTGGACTTCCCCTACGGCATGGATTTCAAGACGCGCGCGCCCCAGAACCTCGGCCAGACCATCGACGCGCTGAACTTCCCCAGCGGAGGCGCCTTCACCGGGAGCGCGCAGGGGCTCTACCAGGCCTACCAGCAACTGGTCAACATCGGCGAGCCGGGCGCGTTGAACCTGATCGTGTTCTTCACCGATGGTCGCCCCACCGCCCTGACGGCCAACTTTCCGGTGAAGAGCCTGTCCGATACCCGGTATCGGTGGGACTACCCCTCTTCGACCACCACCTACCCGGCCTGCCCGTGCACCCCTCCGCCCAGCAACAAGTTCGGCTTCATCGGCGCAGATCCTTGCATCAGTCTGCCCTGCGACCGGAACGACCTATGGCGTGATGAAGGCTGACGCCGCCACCTCCTTCCAAAGCGAGTGGACCGTGGCCCCGAACAGCTCCGGGTGCAACTATGCGCCCGGTACCGGCAGCTCCTGTCCATTCGGAACATGCAATCGCGAGAAGATGAGGATGGACATCGCCTACATTCCGGACCAGGACCACCACGGTATCAACATCAAGACGGGCTACCTGTCTCCCGACGTGTACTCTTCGGGGCCCTATGCGGGCAAGGTGCGGGTGGACAGCCCTCGCGCGCTGCGTTACGCGGCCAATAACTTGGCCAACAACACCGCGACTTATATCCGCAGCGACGCCGCGCTCACTCCGGTGATTTTCGCGATCGGCCTCGGGGGGACATCTGCGGAGCCGGTGGACCACGACCTGCTCCTGCGCATCGCCAACGATCCGACCAGCCCTACCTACGTTTCCACCCAGCCCACCGGCCTGTACGTCTACGCCCCGACCCCGGCGCAGCTCAACGAAGCCTTCGCCCGCGTGGCATCGGAGATCCTCCGGCTGGCGCTGTGAGGGCCAGGAAGTCCTGACCCCCACAGCGTTTCAGGAACGGGGAGCCGCGACGGTAGGGGAGCGGTTGCCTTCATTTTCGAGAGGGCCTTACAGGAAGCGGCAGGGTGAGCGCAGAGCGGTCGTGCTGGGGAAGATTGGCGAATGCGAAGCCAAGGGTTGCATCGGCTCTCGATCTGTGTGTATGCTCGGTTGGGACGCTGTAAAGCCGAATCGGCCTCACGATTTGAAGGTGTGGCTGGGGCCGGTCACGAAAGGCTTGAGCGAAGGCATATGTCGATGGTGGAAGAGTGGCTTCGATTGGCCCGCCAGCATCTGGACAACCGGGATTACGTCTCCGCGCGCCAGCTTGTCCAAAAGGCGCTAGAGACGGAACCCGGTGACAGCCGGGCGCTCGAGTTGCTTGCCGCACTGGACCGCCTGGAGCAGGAGAAGTCGCGAGCCGACAGCCCGCTGGGTGAGGCGCAGCGGCTTCTGGCGCAGGGCCAGGAGTTGTGCGCTCAGAGCCGTCTTCAGGAAGGGACCGAGGTATTGCGCCGGGCTCGACGGCTGGACGAGCAGGATCCCGCCATTCGCGTCGCCCTGGTGGATGCTCTCCTGGAGCAGGCGCGCCCCCTGATTGACCTGGACTGGCGAGCCGCCGAGGCTCTCGTTCAGCAGGCCCTGGACCTAGACCCCAACCATTTACTGGCCAGGAGCCTGCGCACCCTGGCGCATGACCGCAAGCGCGAAGAGGAGATGGTTCGCTGCTTTTCCGAGGTGCGCCAGTTGCGCGCCGTCGGCGACCTGAAGAGCGCCCTGGCACGTGCCGAGGAGTGCCTCGCCAGTTATTCCCTCGAGCCACGGCTGATCCAATTGCGCGACATCCTGACCAGGGAGTTCGAAGACTCCCAACGCGGCCAGCCCCTGCCCGCGGACCTGGACGAATTGAAGCGCCTCCAGCAGGAATTCGAGACCGCACCCAACCGGGCCGCCGCAGAACCCCTCGTGGAGCGCGCCCGGATCATCGCCCGGAAGTACCCGGACAACCCGGAAATCCAGTCCACGGTAGCAGACTTGGAACGCCGTCTGGGCAAGCCCAAGGTGGACTTCGAGCGTGCCTTCGCCGGCGTTCCGCCGCAAATGCCGACGCCGGAACCTCTGACGCCGCCCCTGGCCACCAGCGGCTTCGGTCCTGTTCCGGCGGTCCCCAAAGCTCCCCAGGAGGCTGAGGTCACTCCGGAGAGCATGACCGCGTTCTTGGCGGGCCCCGAGCCGCCCCAACCCGCCGTTCCTCCTGCCAAACAGCCCCCGAAACCCGCGCCGGCTCCTCCGCCCCGGCCTAAGCGAGCGGCGGCAGGGGGCCTAGCTACGCTGCTCTCTCGTCGGTCTGTGCTGTGGGGCATCGCAGCCACGGCGGCTCTGCTGGGATTCATCATTGCTGCCGTCTTCCTGGCGCCGCGCCTCAGGAGGGCCCGGCCCCCGGTTGCCAGGATCGCCGTCGAGCTGCGGACCACACCCCCAGGAGCCACCCTCCGCGTGGATGGACAGGTTCGCGGCACCTCCAACCTGAAGACCGAGCTCCCTCCGGGTACCTACCAACTGGAAGCCCTCATGGAGGGCTACCAACCGGCCAGCGCCACGCTGACGGTAAAACCGGGTCCGATGGCGCCCCTGGAATTAACGCTCCAACCCTGGCCGCAAACCGTCCGTTTGGTCAGCGATCTGGGCGCCGGCCAGGTCTGGCTCGACGACCAGCCCCCGCGTGAACTCCAGGAAGGCCAGTTGACGCTTGAGACCCTGGCGCCCGGCAAACATAACTTGAAAGTCTCCGACCGTTACGGCGAAGCCAGCTTCGAATTCGAAATCCTCCCCGGCGCCGCACCTCTGATCGGTGGTCCCGTGACCGCCAAGAACGTGGTGGCCTTGTTAGTGAGCAGCGCGGGCGGCCGCTTGCGCCTGTACTCCAGCCTGGCCGCCGCCAAGATCTCTCTGGACAATCAGCCGGCCGGGGAGGTGGGCCCGCCCGGATCGAGCTGCCCAACATCTCTTACGGAACTCACGAACTGGTCATCGGCGAGGGCGCGGACCGCAGGAAATTCATCGTGGACGTCGGTTCGGCGCCCGCCCTGACGGCCTTCCTCCAATCCAACCGAAATCTCGGTACGCTGCTGCTCCTCACCAGTGAGGACAACGTCACCGTCTTCCTCAATGACCAGAAGTACCCCCGGCCCACCAGGCGTGGCCAACTGCGTATTACGCGCGAGCCCAGGGAGTATCGTGTCCGAGTCGCCAAAGAGGGTTTCCTGGACGAGCCTCAGCAGGCGGTCCGTATCCGCAAGGGCGAAGAGGCCAAGCTGGAGTTCAAGCTCCGCCCCGTGCCCAAGCTGGCTGCCTTGTCCATCCGCGGCGCACCACCCGGCGCGCAGGTCTTCCTGGATCAGATTCCCATCGGAACCGTGGCCCCGGATGGCAGCTTCTCTTCTTCCAACGTGAGTCCCGGCGAACACGCCGTCGAGCTGCGAAAAGAGAAGTTCCGGCCGAGACAATTCCACCGCATCTTCGCGGCTGGCCAGGCCGTGCAGCTCAGCGAGAACGAAGTGGCCATGGGAAGCTTGTTTGGCACCCTGCGGCTGGCTGTGACCCCTGCCACGGCCCAGGTAACTATTGCCCGTGCCGGGGAAGCGCAACCCCGCCCCGTCACCGGCAACACCCTCGAACTGGAAGAGGGCTCCTACACCTTGGTGGCGCGCGCCCCAGGCTACAACGACCGTACCGAGCACGTACAGATCGTCGCCGGCAAGACTGCTCCCATCGACCTCTTCCTCTCCTCCCGCGAAATCAAGCGGCCCGTCGTTACCACGGCAGGGATGGAAGGTTGGGAAAAGGGCTGGACCTCCGATGGCGTCTGGTCAGTCCGCCACGGCGGCGGCTTGGTCCTATACCGGCCGACGCCCAACGGGGGCACCTTTGCCTTCACCGTCATGCTGGCTGCCGGCGGCGGTATTCTCCGCGGCAAGCAGCTCGAATGGGTCGTGGACTACACCGATGACAGGAACTACCTCCTGTTTCGGTTGGACAAGGAATATCTCCGCCGGATCCAATGCGTGAATGGCCGACGCACCGAGCTGGCCAGGGTGGCCCACGGTCTGCCCATGAAAGAGTACCTGAGGGCCACTCTCCAGGTGGACATCCTCCCTGGCAGCATTACCCACAAGGTGAGCAAGGGCAAGGATTGGGTCGTCGTGGATACCTGGTCCGCCGCCGGACGCGATGTGTCGGCCGGCCGGTTTGGCTTTTGGATCCAGGGCCGCGACGAAGTGCGCCTCTCCGATTTCGGGTTCTATCCATCCAAGTAGGACAAGCTGTAGCTTTTTTGGAGTATTCCGTGTCTACTTCCTCTCTCTCCCGTCGGCAGTTTCTTGAAAGCTCCGCACTCGTGGCCGGTGGCGCCGCATTCGAGCCACCGCCGGGTTGGTTCGACCGTCCGATGCGCTGGGCGCAGTTGACCCTAGTGGAAAATGACCCCGCGCAATATGATCGCGACTTCTGGCTCGACTACTTCCGCCGCATCCACGCGGACGCGGTGTGCCTTAGCGCCGGCGGCTGCGTGGCCTACTACCCTACCAACATCCCGCTGCACCACCGCAGCGCTTGGATGAAAGACGGCGACCCCTTCGGCGAGCTGATGGCTGGCTGCCGCAAATTAAACATGATCGTGATCGCACGCACCGACCCGCATGCCACCTATCAGGATGTCTGCGATGCCCACCCGGATTGGATCGCCGTAGATGCGGGCGGCCACCCGCGCCGCCATTGGGCCAGCCCCGAGATGTGGGTCACCTGCGCCCTGGGTCCCTACAACTTCGAGTTTATGACCGAGGTCACCCGCGAGATCGTCTCACGCTACAAGGTGGACGGGATCTTCTCGAATCGTTGGGCCGGCTCGGGGATGTGCTACTGCGAGCATTGCCGCAGGAATTTCAAAGCCGCCTCCGGCATGGACCTGCCGCGTACCAACGACCCGCAGGACCCGCGCCGCCGCAATTACATCCTCTGGCGCGAGCGGCGCCTGTTCGAACTCTGGCGCCTGTGGGACGCCGAGATCCGCAAGATCAATCCCAACGCCCGCTTCATCGCCAACGCCGGCGGCGGCGCGCTCTCGAACCTCGACATGAAGACCATCGGCGAGCTGGCGCCCACCCTGTTCGCCGATCGCCAGGCCCGGCGCGGCCTGATGGCCCCTTGGGCCAACGGCAAGAACGGCAAGGAGTACCGCGCCACCCTGGGACGCAAAGCCATCGTCGGCATCTTCAGCGTGGGCCTCGAGGAACCCTATCGCTGGAAGGACTCCGTCCAGAGCGCGGCCGAAATCCGCGTCTGGGTGGCCGACGGCATCGCCAACGGCCTCCGTCCCTGGTTCACCAAGTTCTCCGGTACCCTTTACGACCGGCGCTGGCTGGGCGTGGTCGAGGATATCTACAACTGGCATTATCGCGCCGAGCGTTACCTCCGCAACGAAGCCTCTCTGGCGCGCGTGGCCCTGGTCTATTCCCAGCAGACCGCCACCTTCTACGGCGGCGAGCGCGCCCAGCAGAAGGTCGAGGACCACACGCTGGGCATGTACCAGGCCCTCATCGAAGGCCGCATCCCCTTCGAGATGGTTCACGACCGCCTGCTCGACGCCGAACACATCGACCGCTTCAAGCTGCTCATCCTGCCCAATATCGCCGCTCTCTCGGAGGCGCAGTGCGGCGAACTCCGCGCCTATGTCAAGCGCGGCGGCAGCCTCCTGGCCACGCATGAGACTTCGCTCTACGACGAATGGGGCGTGCGCCGGCAGAGCTTCGGGTTGGGGGATGTTTTCGGAGTGCGCTTCAACGGCCGCACTGAAGGCCCCATGCAGAACTCCTACCTCAAACTGGAGAAAGACTCCGGCAGCGGGCGCTACCATCCCATCCTGGCCGGCCTGGAAGATGCCGGCCGCATCATCAACGGCGTGTGGCGCGTGGACGTTTCGCCTCTGGCGCCCTACCCCAACCCGCCTCTCACGCTCATCCCCTCCTACCCCGACCTGCCCATGGAGAAGGTCTACCCGCGCCAGCCCAAGACCGACATCCCGGAGGTCTACCTCCGCCAGTCAGGCCCCAGCCGCATCATCTATTTTCCCTGGGACATCGACCGCACGTTCTGGGAAGTGCTCTCGGTCGATCACTTCCGCCTGCTGCGCAACGCCATCGAGTGGGCCACCGATGAGGAGAAGCCGGTTATTGTGGCCGGCCCCGGCGTCCTGGACGTCACCGCCTGGCGCCAGAAAGATTCCATGACCGTCCACCTGGTTAACCTCACCAACCCCATGATGATGAAAGGCCCCATCCGAGAACCCATCCCCATCGGCGCGCAGAAGCTCCGCGCGCGCCTGCCCGAAGGCAAGAAAGCGCGGAGGGTTCAATTGCTGGTAAGCGGCCAAACACCGCGCGTGGAGGAATCGGGAGGGTGGGTGGTCCTTACCGTTCCCTCGATCCTCATCCACGAAGTGGTCGCGATCGACCTGTAGGCGCTCTTGTCACCGGCTACCAGATCACTTCTACCGAATATTGCGCAATGAGCGGATCGGCAGTCACGATTGGCAGTTTCTCCATCAGGTTTTGGGCGATGAGGATACGGTCAAACGGGTCGCGGTGGTGGTTCGGGAGGCTTTCGACCCGCAACACATGGCTCAATTCCACCTGCAAGCTCCCAATGGCATAGCGTGACAATCGATCGGGGATGTACCGGCTGGCGGCTCTGGCAAGTTCAGCTTTCCGATCTGAGCCTTGATGGTGAGTTCCCAGGCGCTGGCCACGCTGAGCAAGAATTCGTTCCTGCCATCGCGAAGAAGCTCCCGAACCCGGGGTGAGAGGCGAGGATCATCTGCGGCCCACCACAAGAACGTGTGAGCATCCAGGAGCGCTCTCATTTATAGAATTCGTCCAGGATCTCGTCCGGAAGCGGCGCGTCGAAGTCTGGTGCAATCCAGATCTTACCCTTGTCAAGGCCTGGGACACGCTCCCGCGGCTTCTCCGCAACCGGTACCAACCGGGCCATGGGCTTGCCAGCCTTGGCAATGACGACCTCCTCGCCCATGCTCACCCGCGCCAGCAGCCTGGACAGGCGCGTCTTGGCTTCGTGGATATTCACCGTCAACATGGATCGACCCCCCCCAGTTCGATCTTAAACTAAGTCTTCAGACTAAGTCAAAGCTGCGGCCCCTTCCACAGCCCTTTCGGAACTTACTCAAAGAAACTGGGCGAGGGCAAGCTAACTCGCTCTCGCC
This sequence comes from uncultured Acidobacteriota bacterium, assembly GCA_963725415.1. Taxonomy (GTDB): domain Bacteria; phylum Acidobacteriota; class Terriglobia; order Bryobacterales; family Bryobacteraceae; genus CAVRZY01. Next base: position 19,811 of record CAVRZY010000199.1, read on the forward strand.
CCCCGGCCAGAATTGTCCGGTAACGGCCCACAGTAAGGCTTCCGGTTGTCCATCTGACGAGGAAGTGCTAGCTTTCTGTTATGCGGGGCGTGGTTGACGATGTTCGCTACGCAGTCCGCGTGCTGTCCAGGAAGCCGGGGTTCTTCTGTGCGGCGGTACTGATCCTGGCGCTTGGGATCGCGGCGAGCACTGCGACGTTCAGCGTGGTGAGTGCTGTCCTGCTGAGCCCGCTGCCGTATCGCGGGCCCGACCGCATTGTCGTGGTCTGGGAAAAGCGGCAGAAGGAAGGGACCCCGCAGAACGCTGTCTCGCCTGCGGATTACCTGGACTGGCGCGAGCAGAATCATGTGTTCTCCGCGCTGGACGCCAGCGACCAGGGCTCGATGAATCTGACGGGCGCGGGCCGGGCCAGGCGTGTTGTCTGGACTTCGGCGACGGCCGATCTCACCGGGGTGTATGGAATTCAGCCAGTCATTGGGCGGGCCTTCAACCGGGCGGATGAGAACGGAAACGGGCGCGTTGTCGTCCTGAGCCATGGATTGTGGCAGGAGCAGTTCGGAGGCGATCCCAAGATTCTTCACCGCATCATTCACCTGAATGAGGAGCCGTATGAAGTAATCGGAGTTCTTCCCGCACGCTTTCGAATCTATTTCGGTGCAGATTCGGACGTGTATGTGCCCCAGATCTTCACTCCGAAGGACCGCCTAAACCGGATGGGCCACGCGCTCCTGGTGACAGGGCGCCTGCGGAATGGGGTTGCTCTGAGCGAAGCACAGGCTGAAATGGAAACGATCAGCCGGGCCCTTGAATCCAAGTACCCCGAGGCGAACACGGGCCACTCCGCCAACCTGATTCCACTGCCGCGGCAATTGACCGAGCGCATTCGTCCCGTGCTGCTGATGCTCATGTCAGCGTTTCATTTGTGCTGCTGATCGCCTGTGCGAACGTGGCTAATCTGCTGCTCGCGCGGTCAGCGCTTCGCAAAGGCGAAATGGCGATGCGCCGAGCGCTCGGCGCCCAGAATCGACAGATCCTTCGGCTCCAGCTTGCCGAAAGCAGTCTGATCGCCGGTGTCGCTGCCGGGCTGGGAATCGGACTGGCGCATCTCGGACTGAGACTCGTGCCGCTGCTTCCCCAGACGCTGGGAGCATCGAATCTGCCTGGACTGGACCATATCGCGCTGGATAACCGAGTGCTGATGTTCGCCCTCGGTCTCTCGGCGCTGACGGCCCTGGTGTTCGGCATCCTCCCTGCACTCCAGTTTTCAGGCGCGAAGCTACAGGAAGGATTGCAGATGTCCGGTCGCTGGTTTTCAGGAGGCGTGGCGAGTCGCAGGCTGAGGAGCGTTCTGGTTGTCAGCGAGATGGGCGTGGCCTGCGCGCTTCTGATTGGCGCCGGTCTGCTCACTGACAGCTTGGGCCGTTTGCTCAGGCAGGACCCTGGCTTCAGCGTCCAAAACCGGCTGACGATGGAGCTGTCGCTGCCTCAGCGCCGCTACCGGGATTTGAAGAGCCAGAACGCTTTTTATGATCGACTCCTTCGGCGTGTCTCTGCTCTGCCCGCGGTGGATTCCGCGGGGCTCACCACTCTGATACCCGGCAACACCTGGGGGCCGCGATTCGGTCTGGTGATTGAAAACAGACCGCGTCCTCGAACCTCAGAGGAATGGCCGAAGATTTCCTGGCGAGTCGTGAGCCACGGCTATCTGGCAACCATGAACATCCCGGTGCTGCGAGGGCGTGGCTTCACACCATCGGATACGACGGATGCGCCCCAGGTGGCATTGATCAGCGAGGCGGCATTACGGCGTTTCTACGGAGGCCAGGACCCGCTGGGCACGCGAATCGCGCTGGCCCACGATCCAACATGGCGCACCGTAGTGGGTATCGCAGGGAGCACCAGATACTTGGGCCTCGAGAAAGAACCGGAGCCGGAGCTATACCTGCCAACAACGCAGTTCATGGTTCCCGGGCTCCAGATCGGTCTTGTGGTCCATGGGTTGGCCGATGTGTCCCGGCTGAGGCGGCCCATCGAGCGGGAGATTGCCGCCATAGATCCAGAGCTCCCTGAAAGCCGGATCAGGACGGTGGAGGAGCTTGTCGCCGAGTCTACAGCTTCGCAACGATTCAGCACAGTCTTGCTGAGCGCATTCGCAGCGATCGCGTTCCTGCTGGCGGCAACGGGGCTGTACAGCGTCTTGGCGTACTCGGTGACGCAACGTAGGAAAGAGATCGGCATTCGAGTCGCGATCGGAGCCCGCCGTGCCGATATTTTCCGGCTCATTATGGCCGAAGGGACCGAAAAGGCCGTCACTGGCATTGCTTGCGGCGGTTTAACGGCATTTGTGCTGTCAGGAGCGCTAAGGGCCCTGCTGTTCGGCGTTTCACCTGCGGAGCCTTGGATCTACGCGGCGGCCGCCGGTCTGCTTTTCGCGGTCGCATTGATTGCAGGCTTGATCCCCGCAGTCAGGGCTATGCGAGTAGACCCAATCCAGACGCTCAGGCAGAATTGACGATTCCAGCGTCCCGCGGCGCCAGACACAGCAATCGTCAATCGTCAATCCCGCAATCGTCAATTTCCCCGGCACAGTTGCTCCGCCCGCAGGTGCCGCTCGCTCCGTTGTTCGGTTGCGGCCATGCCGCGCTGTGCCATCAGCCCCGAATTTTGCTGGCGCCTCGTGCTGAGAAATCCGCCTTGGCGGCTCAGTTCAGATTGAAGATCACCTCGATGGGCGCGATCACTTCGACGGGTTCGCCGTTGAGCAGGGTGGGCTGATAGACCCATTTCCTGACGGCGTCGAGAGCCGCGGGGATCAGCAACGGATGTCCGCTGACCGCCCGAAGCTGCTGGATAGTGCCGTCTCTGGCGATGACGCCCTCCAATCGCACCACGCCCGAGATGCGTGCCTGCCTGGCCAGGGGAGGATAGACGGGTATGGGTTGATGGATGATCTTGGCCTGCTGCACGAGGCCGCCCACTGTGATCCGCTTGGGGGGCGCGGGCGCAGCAGCAGTCCGAGCCACGGCCGGTGGTGGAGCCGGCGCAGGCATCACGGTCGAGCGAAGCGAATCAAGAAGCGAGCCCATGAGGCCCCCGCGACCCTCGCCAAGCACGCCCGTGCCACCGACTACGCCGACCTCACTTGACGGTAGGGACGGCGCCGGTTCCTCGATGATCCGGGCAGGCCTGGGAGGCATCCTGACCGGCTCAAGCAGACGGCCATCAATGATTTGACGAGTGATGACGCGCGGCTTGACCGTCGCTCCGGTGTCCGGTGGAGGCGGGGGCAGCGGCCTGGGTGGAGACGGCACCATGTAGAAGATGTGCTGGGCCAACTGGGCCTGGGGCAACCTATCGGTCAACACCAAAGGGAGCAGAGTGGCGATCCCCACCGCCAGCATCTGCCCAGTGAAGGAAACCAGCACGGTCCAGGGATTGTGCGTCCTCGCCCCGGTGAGGAGAAGCGTCTGCTCGAACATGGTTGTGTACCTCCTTGTTCCCCGTCGATTGCTCAACCTCCGCAGGAATAGACACCGCAGTCAGCAGAATGGTTCCGCGGCGGCAGGGCCGGCTGCGTGGTACCATGATGACTTCGAAAAAGTGCGAGTTGACGGCAAGGTCGTTCTAATCACAGGCGCCTCGGAGGGCATCGGAGCGGCCTGCGTAGAGGCGTTTCGGCGTAAGGGCGCGCGGCTTTCGCTCACCGCGCGTTCGCAGCAAAAGCTGGAACAGGTGGGCGGAGGTGAGGCCCTGGTGACGGCGGGCGACCTGAGCCGGCCCGAGCTTCGCCGGCGGGTCGTCGAGGGAACCCTCGAGCGCTTTGGTGCGGTTGACATTCTGGTCAACAATGCGGGAGTTGGGCTGTACGTGCCATCCTGGCGTGCGCCCATGCCACTGGTGCGGCAGATGTTTGAGCTGAATTTATTTGCCGCCCTGGAGATGATTCAACTGGTCGTGCCGCACATGCGGAAGCAGGGGAGCGGGGTCATCGTCAACGTCAGCTCGATTACCGGGAAAATGACCACGCCCTGGCTGACGCTGTATTCCACCTCCAAGTACGCGCTGTGTTCGCTGGGAGACGGCTTGCGCATGGAGCTCCAGGGGGACGGCATTCAGGTGACCACGGTGTGCCCCGGTCACGTGATCACCGCCTTCAGCGACCACGCTCTCCAGGGGCAGGCCCCGCAGGCCGTGGTGCGGGCCAGGAAATTCTCGATCTCCGCAGAGCAATGCGCCCAGGCCATTGTCCGAGGGGTGGAGCGGGGGGCGCGCACCGTGATGACCCCGCGGGGCGGCTGGCTGGTGGTGGCCGCCGCGCGGCTGCTGCCCTCCCTGGTAGACGCGCAATTGGCGCGCATGTATCATAGCTCGGAGCGCTCCGAATGATTTTGAAGCTGGCACGGAGTCCCGCCATCTATCTGGTCGGTTTCATGGGCAGCGGCAAGAGCACCGCCGGCCGGCTGCTGGCCGATAAACTAGGCTGGGGCTTCGTGGACCTCGACGCCGAGATCGAAGCCGAGCAGGGAATGTCCATCCCGGAGATTTTCGAGCAGCACGGGGAAGAGCATTTCCGGAAGCTGGAGACCGAGGCCATTCGCAAGCGGGTGCACCTGGTGCAGTCCGGCAGAGCGGCGGTGGTGGCCTTGGGAGGCGGGGCTTTCGCGCAGCCGTGCAACTTCGAGCTGCTCGAGCACAACGGCGTCACCGTGTGGCTGGATTGTCCCCTGGAGATGGCCTGGCGCCGCGTCCAGGCCGGCGCTAATCGCCCCCTGGCGCGGGACCCTCGGAAATTTGAGGAGTTGTTCCGCGCCCGGCGGGAGAGTTACGCGCGCGCCGATTATCGCATAGAAGTGACCGCCGAGGATCCTCAGGCGGTGGCCGAAGCCGTGCTTGCGCTGCCGCTTTTCTGAGGACAACCTAAAGCATGTCCCAACGACTCCTGCGCAAACACGCCGTGGCCATTTTCAAGGCGGCCCTGAAAGCGGCCGATCCAGTCGAGGCGGTGCTGCGGCGCCTGAAGGTTGAACGAGACGTCCTCATCGCGGGCCAGCGCCGGTATCGACTAGAGTCTTTCCGGAACATCTACGTGGTCGGAGCGGGCAAGGCCAGCGCGGCCATGGCGTCGGGCGTCGAGCGGATCCTGGGACGGCGCGTCCGAAGCGGCTGGATCAATGTGAAGTACGGGCACCTGGCCAGGCTGCGGCGTATCCAGTTGAACGAGTGTGGCCATCCCGTCCCGGACGCGAGCGGAGTTCGCGGCGCCGAGCGCATCATGGAGATCGCCCAGTGCGCCGGCCAAGACGACCTCCTGCTGTGCCTGATCTCGGGTGGGGCTTCGGCGTTGATGGTGGCGCCCGCTCCGCCCATCACGCTGGAAGAGAAGCAAGCCACCACTAGGCTCCTGCTGGCCTCGGGAGCGAACATCCACGAGATGAACGCCGTCCGCAAACACCTTTCCAGCGTCAAGGGCGGGCAACTGGCGCGGCTGGCCTATCCGGCCACCGTTCTGTCGCTCCTGCTTTCGGACGTGATCGGAGACGATCTGGACGTGATCGGGTCCGGGCCGACGGCCCCGGATCGCTCGACCTTCGCTGCCGCGAAGGCCACTCTGGAGAAGTACGGGCTCTGGGAGCGCGTGCCGTCAGCGGTGCGGGAGCGGATCCAGAGCGGGGTTCGGGGCGAGATTTCGGAAACGCCCAAAGCAGGCGAGCGGGTCTTCGGCCGTACGCAAAACCTGGTCATCGGCAGCAACCGCCTGGCGGTGGACGCGGCGGCCCGCAGGGCGCGGGAGTTCGGCTTCCGCACCCTAGTGCTTTCCACCTTCATCCAGGGCGAGACCCGCGACGTGGCGCGCATGCACTCCGCCATCGCCAAAGAGGTGCTCAGCTCCGGCCGCCCGGTGAAGCCGCCCGCCTGTCTCATTTCTGGCGGCGAGACCACGGTGACCCTCAAGGGCCATGGCCTGGGCGGGCGCAACCAGGAGTTCGTCCTGGCAGCCGCCATCGATCTGGCCGGTTCAGATCGCGTGGTCGTTCTGAGCGGCGGTACAGACGGAACCGACGGCCCCACCGATGCCGCCGGTGCCATCGCCGACGGCCGGACCTTCGTGCGCGCCGAACGCCTGGGTCTCGATGCCAAGCGATTTCTGGCTGACAACGATTCCTATCATTTCTTCCAGCCCCTGGGCGACCTTCTGAAGACCGGTCCCACGGGCACCAACGTAATGGACGTGCGGCTCCTGTTGGTCGGCGGCCGCTAGCGCTCCCTCGTTTACAGGCGCCTGCGGCCTGCTATTGCCCTACAATGGAGGCGTGAGGAAACGCCAGACCCTCTACATCAAGAGTCCTCAGGCTCACCGGCTGGCCAAGCAGCTCAGCCGGCGGATGGGCGCGACCATGAGCGATGCCGTGGCCCACGCGCTCGAAGAGCAGACACAGAAAAAAGGACAGCCCGTCAGTCGGGAGAAGATCGACGTCATCTGCTCCGAGATCGCGACCCTGCCCGTTCTGGACTCCCGCCCGCCGGAAGAGATTCTAGGCTACGACGAGTTCGGGATACCTCGATAGCTGGTGACTCACACGCCTCCGTAATGCCTCAGTCTCGGGGGCCGTGGGACAAGCTTCAGCTTGTCTCGGGCGGTATTCGAAAGGCGTCCGGACAGGCTGGAAGCCTATCCTACCCGGCTGCACTGGCTATTGCCCCCGAGACTGAGGCATTACACGCCTCGACTGATTTGACTGTGCTGCGGTCGTGAGTCTGTGGCAAGATAGGGGGACGGAACATTCTCATGCCGGCCTGCCCGTCCTGCGGCACCACGGTACCCTCAGGAAACACCTTCTGCGGGAACTGCGGGGTGCGCATGGGCCAGGCAGAAGGAGTGCCCACCAGGACCGAACCATCGCGGCGCCCTTCCAGTTCATCGGACTCCATGGACGAGGGGCGCTTCCCACCGGGCACCCTGCTGGCCCAGCGCTACCGCATCGTCAGCCTGCTGGGACGCGGCGGCATGGGCGAGGTCTACCGCGCCAACGATCTGCTGCTCGGACAGACCGTGGCGCTGAAGTTTCTTCCCGCCGCAGCCACGGCGAATGAAGCGGCGCTGAGCCGTTTCCGCAACGAAGTGCGCACCGCGCGGCAGGTGTCGCATCCCAACGTCTGCCGCGTCTACGACATCGGCGAGGCCGAAGGGCTCACCTACCTGACCATGGAGTACGTGGATGGCGAGGACCTGGCATCGCTGCTGCGGCGCATCGGCAAGCTCCCCCAGGACAAGGCGCTGGAGATCGCGCGGAAGTTGTGCGCGGGCCTGGCGGCGGCCCACGACAAGGGCGTGGTCCACCGCGACCTGAAACCCGCCAACATCATGCTGGACGCCCAGGGGCAGGTGCGTATCACCGACTTTGGCCTGGCTGGCTTTGCCGTCGAGTTGCGCGACGTGCGTAGCGGCACCCCGGCCTACATGGCCCCGGAGCAGCGCGCCGGCAAGGAGGTGACGCCGCGCAGCGACATCTACTCGCTGGGCGTGGTGCTGCACGAGGTCTTCACCGGCAAGCGGCCCTCGCCCGGGACGAGCACGCCAGAGCTGGACCCGGCCGTAGACCGGGTGCTCCAACGCTGCCTGCAAGAAGACCCGCAGAAACGCCCGCCGACGGCGCTGGCGGTAGCGGCGGCGCTGCCCGGGGGCGATCCCCTGGCGGCCGCGCTGGCGGCCGGAGAGACCCCCTCGCCGGACACGGTGGCCAACGCCGGGGAAGTGGAAGGCCTGCGCGTGCCGGTCGCCGTGGCCTGTCTGGCGGCCATTATCGTCGGTCTTGTGGCGCTGTGTTTTTTGCGCGACACCACCGCCCTCGTCAATCAGCTTCCGCTGGAGAGCGCTCCCGATGTGCTGGCCGCCAAGGCCCGCGAGATCGCCAAATCCCTGGGCTATACGGAACGCCCCGCCGATGCTGCCTCCGGGTGGAATTACAACTGGGACTACCTGGGCTACGCGAGGCAACAGCAGGATGCCTCCGCCCGGTGGATGCGCCTCAAATCCAACCGGCCGCCCGCCATTCACTTCTGGCGCCGCGAGAGTCCCAGCTACCTGGTGCCTGTGGAGGGCGGAGCCGTCACACGCAGCGATCCGCCCCCGCTCGAGGCCGGAATGCTGGAGGTCCTTCTGGACTCAGAGCAACGGCTGGTCGAGTTCCACGCCCGCCCGCCCACGGTCACTCAGGACACCGCCCCGAAGCCGGCGCCGGACTGGCCCCGCCTGTTTGCGGCCGCCGATCTCGACCTGGCCGGCTTCACAGCCACCCAGCCCATCTGGACACCGCCGGCCGCTTGCGACGCCCGGGCCGCCTGGACGGCGTCGTACCCTGGCGCGACCGGGGAGCCATTGCGGGTGGAAGCAGCCGCCTACCAAGGCCGCCCGGTCTTTTTCAAAGTCGCCGGTCCCTGGTCTCGCCCTGGCGCGGCTCCACCGGAGCTGTTCCGCTCGGGGTTTCTGCTCTTGTTCACTGTGGCCCTTCCGGTCGGGGCGTTTCTGGTGGCTTGGCGGAACGCCCGCCTCGGCCGCGGTGACAGGTGGGGCGCATTCCGCTTGGCGTGCTTCGTGTTTGGGTGCATGTTGCTGCTGCGCCTTTTCCAGAACAACCACGTGCCGGTACTGGCCGAAGGCTACATTCTGTCCACGGACCTGAGACACGCGCTGGCAACCGCGGCCATCTGCGGGGTTCTCTACATAGCCTTCGAGCCTTACGTGCGACGGCGATCACCCCACACCCTCATCTCCTGGAGCCGTCTGCTAGCCGGCAGATTGCGGGACCCCCTGCTGGGGGCGGATGTGCTGGTTGGGGTTGCCCTCGGTGTGGCTGCCGTCGTCCTCTTCACGCTGAGCACCATGGCCTCCCCGTTCAGCCTTGACCGTCCGGGGGTGCCCCCGTTGGCTGTCAGTGCGGGCCCTTCCCTGTCGCTGTGCCTGTTTGCGTTGCTCATGGCCCTGGGCGGTGGCCTGAGTTACATGTTTCTCCTGGTTTTGCTCCGCTTCCTTGTCCGGCGGGGGTGGTTGGCGGCCCTGTTCTTCCTGGCTCTAAACTTCCTCATTTTCCAGCCTCCGCCCGGCCCCGCCTTCCCGGCGCGTGCTGTGCTCACAATGTTGGTCTTGGGGCTGAGCTTGTATGTTCTGACGAGGTTCGGAGTGCTCGCCGTGATCGTCCTGAATTTCGTCCAGATATTGCTCCGCACTTTCCCACTGACCACCCACCTGTCGGCCTGGTACGCCCAGAGCGCGCTGTTGGCCATGGCCAGCGTCCTGGCCCTCGCCATCTACGGCTTCCACACGACCCTGGCCGGACGGCCGCTGTGGCGGGACGAGCTTCAGGAGGCGTGAGCCATGCCAGTCTGCGCTTCCTGTGGCACGGCGGTCTCTTCCGACAGCACCTTCTGCCGGAAGTGCGGCGTGCGCATGGACCAGCCGCAAGAAGCCCCCACCAGGACCGAACCGGTGCGGCGGCCTTCCAGATCATCGGACTCCATGGACGAGGGGCGGTTCCCACCGGGCACCCTGCTGGCCCAGCGCTACCGCATCGTCAGCCTGCTGGGGCGGGGCGGTATGGGTGAGGTCTACCGCGCCAACGATCTGCTGCTTGGCCAGACCGTGGCGCTCAAGTTCCTGCCCCCCCAGGCCACGGCCAATGACGCCGCGCTGAACCGGTTCCGCAATGAAGTACGCACCGCGCGGCAGGTGTCGCATCCCAACGTCTGCCGCGTCTACGACATCGGCGAGGCCGAAGGGCTGACCTACCTGACCATGGAGTACGTGGATGGCGAGGACCTGGCATCGCTGCTCCGCCGCATCGGCCGACTCCCCCAGGACAAGGCGCTGGAGATCGCGCGCAAGCTGTGCGCGGGCTTGGCGGCGGCGCACGACAAGGGCGTGGTCCATCGCGACCTGAAGCCGGCCAACATCATGCTGGACAGCCAGGGGCAGGTGCGCATCACCGACTTCGGCTTGGCCGGTATGGCCGAGCAACTCGGCGACGTGCGCAGCGGGACCCCAGCCTACATGGCGCCGGAGCAGCGCGCGGGCAAACAGGTCAGCGCGCGCAGCGACATCTACTCGCTGGGCGTGGTGCTACATGAGGTCTTCACCGGCAAGCGACCCTCCGAGGAAGGCAGCAAGGCGGAACTGGATCCGGCGGTGGATCGGGTGATCCAGCGCTGCTTGCAGGAAGACCCGCACAAGCGGCCCGCCAACCCGCTGGCGGTAGCCGCAGCGCTGCCCGGAGGCGACCCCTTGGCGGCAGCGCTGGCGGCCGGCGAGACGCCTTCGCCAGAAACGGTGGCCAACGCCGGGGCGGTTGAGGGAATGCCCATCCGCCTGGCGGTCATCTGCCTGGCGGCGGTGGTGGTCGGACTTGCAGCGTTGTGCTTCCTACGTGACAAGGCCGACATCATCAATCAGGTCCCGCTCGAGAACCCTCCGGAAGCGCTGGCCGCCAAGGCTCGCGAGATCGCCAAATCGCTGGGCTACCGAGACCGGCCCGGCGATAGCGCGTTCGGATGGTAATACGACTGGAACCATATCCGCTATGTGCGCGAACAGAAGGATGCCTCCTCGCGTCGGTCCCGCCTCAAGACCAACCAGCCACCCGCGGTTTTGTTCTGGTATCGCGAGAGTCCTGAGCTGCTGATCGCGTTCGAGGCTCTGGGGGTCACCCGCACGGACCCGGCCCCGCATGGCCCCGGAATGCTGGAAGTGCTTCTGGACCCGGAAGGGCGCCTGATCGAATTCCGCCTTCAGTCGCTTCCGGTGGCTAAGGTCACAAGCCAAGCGCCGGAAACAGACTGGAGCCGCCTTTTTGCCGCAGCCGGCCTCGACTTCAGCCGCTTCACCCAGGCCCAACCGGAGTGGGCTCCCTCGGTTTTCACCGACGCCCGCGCCGCCTGGACCGGATCGACATCCGGCGCGCTGTCGGATCCGCTGCGGGTGGAAGCGGCCGCTTGCCAGGGCCGACCAGTCTTCTTCAAAGTCATCGGGCCGTGGTCCGGCCCCGAGCAGCCTGAGTCCGCGCAGATTACCCCAAGCTTCACGTTGGTCTTCTTTATCGTTCTGCCGGCCGCGGCTTCCCTGCTGGCGTGGCGCAATGTCCGCCTTGGCCGAGGCGACCGCCGAGGCGCGTTCCGCCTGGCATGCTTCGTTTTTCTGGCACACCTGCCGGCGGTCCTGTTGGTGAACAATCATCGAGCGACGCCCCAGGAAGTCACTGTCGTTGTTCGGGCACTTCACGGCGCCCTGTTCATGTCGGCCTCGGTCTGGGTACTCTATATGGCGTTTGAGCCCTATGTGAGACGGCGATCGCCTGAACTGCTGATCTCCTGGAGCCGGCTCCTGGCCGCCAGGCTGCGAGACCCGCTGCTGGGCGCGGACCTGTTGGTGGGTGTTGCCCTGGGCGTTGCCGGGAGCCTGCTGACGCCACTGGGAAACCTGGCTGGACCCCTAGCCGAGAGCAAGGGTCCGCCGGCTCTGGCTACGCAGCTCACCCTCAGTGCGGGTCATTCCTTTGCCATCTGGCTCGATCTGTTCATGAGTGCGGCAGGTGGGGGCCTGAGTTTCCTGCTTATGTGGATTCTGCTGCGTCTCCTGCTCCGGCGATGGTGGTTGGCGGTCCTGGTTCTCGCGCTACAGCAATTGGTGATATTTGGCCCCGGACCCGGACCCGCGTTCGCAGTCCGTGCGATGGCGGCCGCCATGTATGCGGGATTAATGGCCTACGCCCTGGCGCGCTTCGGACTCGTGACCACCACTGTGCTCATCTTCGTATGGACCACCCTCGGCCGCTTTCCCCTGACTGCCAACCTCTCGGCGTGGTATGCTTCCAGCGCTCTGCTCGCAGTTTTGAGCGTGCTGGCGCTGGCGATTTACGCCTTCCACACCACGCTAGCCGGGCGGCCGCTGTGGCGCGGCGAGTTGCAGGGGCCGTGACCGGCAGGCGACCCCAGAGGGTGCTAAGCGCGTTATAGTAGAAGGAGCGGCCATGCCGGTAACCATACCTGACGAGATCCTCGTGGCGGCCCGAATCACTGAGCCAGAGTTGAAGCGGGAGCTTGCCTTGGCGCTGTTCCAGCATGAGCGGCTGACCTTCGCGCAGGCCAGCAGTCTGGCGGAAATGAGCCAACGCGACTTTCAGCGTCTGCTGGCGGGACGCCACATCCCGGTCCACTACGGCACCGGGGAATTCGAGCAGGATCTTGAGACTCTCCGCCAAATGGGCCGCCTTTGATCGTTGTCTCGGACACATCGCCCATCCTGAACCTGGCAGTGATCGGCCGGCTGGATTTGCTGGTGTCCCTCTACCACCAGGTGCTTATCCCGCCAGCGGTGGGTCGGGAGTTGACGCGCTCCGACAGTGCGGCGTCTCTGATCCACCTGGGCTGCTGCCCTTGGCTGGTTGTTGCCTCCGCGCAGGACCAGACCCGCGTGCGGCAGTTGTGCGCCGAGCTTGACCCGGGCGAAGCCGAGGCGATTGTGCTGGCCCTGGAGAGGCGAGCGGATCTGCTCCTGGTAGATGAGCGACGTGGTCGCCGGGCCGCGGCCGCGTTCGGCCTGCGCGTAATCGGCTTGCTCGGCATATTGGCCGAGGCGAAACGAGCTGGACTGATTGAACGAGTCAGGCCGGTTCTCGATGACCTGATTGGCCGAGCAGGGTTCTGGATCGGAGCCGATCTTCACGCAAAGGTTCTCACCGAACTGGGCGAGGGATGACGTAGGCTGCCGCGGTTCGAACAGCCGCCGCGGGGCGGAGTTTGCGGCAAGATAGGGGGACAGTCCCGAGCCGTGCTGGTACGCCAGGAGCGCCCTGCTGGTGATGGCGAGCGTGCTGCGCTGGCCATTTACGCTTTCCACACCACGCTGGCCGGGCGGCCGCTGTGGCGCGACGAGCTCCGGGAAGCCTGACCGCCTGGCGCTATACTTCTATTGAAAACCCGCTCGCCGGCACCGGCGGCGCAGGGAGGGAACTTGCTTATGAATCGACGTGATTTTCTTCGAACTACCTTCGGAACGGCGGGCGCGACTGCGCTCCAGCGCCGGGCCTCCCTTTGGGCTGCCCAGGCCCAACAGGCCAATGACGTCGTCTACCTGGGCCCGGACAAAATCAGGCTGGCACGGCTGGCCGTCGGGACCGGCACCAAGGGCGGCAGCATCCAGCGCCAGTTGGGCGTCCAGGGCTTGGCCGACCTGTTGCGCTTCGGCTTCGACCAGGGGCTTTTCTTCTGGGATACCGCCGATGGCTACCAAACCCATCCCCATGTCCGCGAGGCCCTCAAGAACGTTCCTCGCGAGAAGGTGACCATTCTGACCAAGACCCGCGCGCGCACCGCTGAGGAGATGCGCAGCACGCTGGACCGCTTCCGGCAGGAACTGGCCACCGACTACTTCGATATCGTCCTGCTGCACGCCGTCCGCACCCCCACTTGGCCCGAAGAACGCAAAGGCGCCATGGAAGTGCTAGCCGAGGCGCGCCAAAAAGGCATCGTCCGCACGCACGGCGTTTCCATCCATTCCCTGGAGGCCCTTCAAACGGTCGCCAAGACCCCGTGGGTTCGCGTGGCTCTGGCCCGCATCAACCCCGCCGGGATGCTCATGGACTCCGACCCGCCTGCGGTCGTCCAGGTCTTGCGTCAGATGAAGACCGCCGGCAAAGGCGTCATCGGCATGAAGATCCTGGGCGAGGGCGGGTTGCGCGACCGGGTGGACGAGTGTCTGCGCTACGTCCTCTCCCTGGATTGTGTGGACTGCTTCACCATCGGTCCGGCCAACCGCCAGGAGCTGTCCGACCTGATCAAGCGCATCCCGCCCGCCTCCCAAACCGCCAAAGCAGCCTGAGTTTTCGCCGAGTGCCCCGCTGCGCCAGACACAGCAATCGTCAATCGTCAATGAGGGAATCGTCAATTGGTCGGCCACACTGAAAGCGGCCAATCCGCCGAATCTTCGCGGGCCGCGAAGAAATGCGGCGGTAGTAGTACGACCTGAATTCCTGTGGCATCATGAAATAGAATCAGGCCACGGGCTACCGGCCGTCAGCGGCAAGCTTTTCATGATCCAGCTCGCCCAAGTCTCTAAGGTCTTCGACGGCAAACGGAAAGTCACCGCGCTGGAGAACATCGATCTCGAGATCGCGCGCGGCGAGATGGTCTCCATCATCGGCCCCTCGGGGTCGGGCAAATCCACCCTGCTCAACCTGATCGGCGGCCTGGACCGGCCCACCTACGGCGAGATCCGCATCGAGGGCCGGGCCCTCGGCAGCCTCTCCGACGACGAGCTGACCCGCGTGCGCCGCGACAAGATCGGCTTCGTCTTCCAGTTCTTCAACCTGCTGCCGACCTTATCGTGCCTTCAGAACGTGGCTCTTCCGCTGCACCTGCGCGGCTGGCCCAAAAGGAAGGCCGAGGAGCGCGCCAGAGAGTTGCTCGATATGGTGCAGCTCCTGCACCGTCTGGAGCACCTGCCCGAAGAACTCTCCGGGGGCGAGCGCCAGCGGGTGGCCATCGCGCGCGCCCTCTCCATCTACCCGCCCATCGTGCTGGCCGACGAGCCTACCGGCAACCTCGACACACAGACCGGCGCCGAAATCCTCCGCCTGATTCACGACCTTCACGAGCGGCTGGGCTCGACCGTCCTCGTCGTCACGCACGACATGAGCGTGGCCGAAAGCTGTTCGCGAACCTTGGTTCTGCGCGACGGCCGCATCGTGGGAGACCAGCGCCGATGATCCTGTTGCGCCTGCTGAGCTGGCCCTACCTTCGCAAGCACGTGCTGCGCTGGTCACTCACGGTAGCTGGCATCGCGCTGGGCGTGGCCGTCTTCGTCGCTATGCGCGCCGCCAACGAGTCGGTGCTGGCGGCATTCGACCGCACCGTGGACCGCATCGCCGGGGCCACCCAGCTCCAGGTCTGGGCGGGCGATTTCGGGTTCGACGAAGCGGTGCTCGATCGCGTCCAGTCCCTGCGCGAAGTCCGCGCCGCCGCTCCCGTCATCGAGGCCAGCGTCGATACCGGCCTCCCAGGTCAGGGTAATCTCCTGATCCTGGGCGTGGACATGACCGGCGATCGCAGCCTCCGCGATTACGACCTGGAAAGCGGCGACGAAGCCGTCATCGACGATCCGCTGGTCTTCCTCGCCCAGCCCGACTCGCTGATGGTCACCAAGGAATTCGCCGAGCGCAACGGCCTGCACATCAACAGCCGCATCCCCATGCGCACCATGGACGGCCCCAAGCTCTTCACCGTTCGCGGCATCATGCGCTCCGGCGGGCTGACCAGGGCCTTCGGCGGCAGCCTCGCCATCATGGACATCTACGCGGCGCAGAAAGTCTTCGGGCGCGGCCGCAAGTTCGACCGCATCGACCTAGCCGCGCAGGAAGGCGTGCCGGTCGAGCAGTGCCGGGCGGCGCTCAAGAAACTCCTCGGCCCCTGCTTCGAGGTCGAAGCGCCCTCGGCCCGCGGGCAGCACTTCGAGGCCATGCTCCGCGGCTACTCGGTCACTGTCAGCATCTCCAGCGTGCTGGCCTTGCTCATCGGCCTGTTCATCATTTACAACTCCTTCGCCATTGCGGTCGCGCAGCGCCGCGCGGAGATCGGCATTCTGCGCGCGCTGGGCGCCAGCCGCAGCCAGATCCGGATGCTGTTTCTGGGCGAAAGCGCCGTGGCCGGCCTGATCGGCTCGGCCCTGGGCGTGGCCGCCGGGGTCGGGCTGGCGCGGGGCGTCTCCATCTACATCGGACGCCTCATGCAGGACGTCTACGGCGTGGGGCAGAACGTCGGGGAAGCCTTTATCAGCGCGAAGCTGATGCTGGCCTCCCTGGCCATCGGAGTCGCCACCAGCATGATCGGCGCCTGGATCCCGGCCCGCGCCGCCGCCCGTGTGGATCCGGTGCAGGCCTTGCAGAAGGGAAAATACCAGGTGCTCTCGGCCGGTGAAAACCGTGTTCGCCGCATCGTGGCCGCGTGCTTCGCCGTGTTGTCTGCCGACTGCCTTCTGTTCGGCTCCTCCAACCTGATCTTCTATGCCGGCTTCGCGCTGATGATACTCACGGCCGTACTGCTGGCGCCCACACTGGCCCTGTGGCTGGCCCGCCTGCTGCGTCCTATGCTGGGCTGGCTCCGTCCGGTCGAGGGCGCCCTGGCCGCCGACAGCCTCATCCAGGCCCCGCGCCGCACTTCCGCCACCGTCGCCGCGCTGATGCTGTCGCTGGCCATGGTGATCGGTTTCGGCGGTGTGGCTCGCGCCGTCTACGTCTCCGTTGTCGAGTGGCTCGATACTGCGCTCAACCCCGACTTCTTCGTCGCCCCCTCCCAGAACCTGGCCAACCGCAGCTTCACCTTTCCGGCCGAGATGGGTCCCCAACTCGAGGAACTCGAGGGCGTGGCACAGGTCCAACTGGTCCGCAGCGCCAGGGTCCTGTTCCGCCAGACTCCGGTGACCGTGGTCTCGGTCGAGCTGGCCAGAATTGCCCGCACCACGCGGCGGCGCGCCCTGGTTGGCAACATCGAGGAGATGTATCGCCTGGCTGCCCAGGGCAAAGGCGTGATCGTTTCCGACAGTTTCGCCGGCCTGCGCGGGGTGAAGTTCGGTGAGCTGGTCGAGCTGCCCACGCCCAACGGCTTGCTGCGCCTGCCCGTAGTCGGCATCACGCGCGATTTCACCGACCAGCAGGGCAGCATCCTGATCGATCGCTCCGTGTTCCGGCGCTGGTGGAATGATGACACCGTGAACACCATCCGCGTCTACGTCCGGCCGGGCGCGTCTCCGGCGGACGTCAGGCAGCGAATCCTGGAACGCTTCGCCGGCCACCGCCGCTTGCTGGTGCTCTCCAATCGTGAAGTGCGAGAGCACATCCTGCGCATCACCGACCAGTGGTTCGGCATGACCTACAACCAGATTGCCGTGGCCGTGCTGGTGGCGATTCTCGGCATCGTCAACACGCTCATCGTCTCGATCACCGACCGGCGGCGGGAACTGGGCGTGTTGCAGGCCGTGGGTGGCCTGCGCCGGCAGATCCGCCACACCGTCTGGATGGAGGCCCTCGGCATCGGGGTGATCGGCCTCATCCTGGGTCTGGCGGTTGGCGCAATTAATCTCTTCTATACCCTGGAGCTGAGCCGGCTGATGGCGGGCCTGCGGCTGGATTACGTGTTCCCCGTCGCCGTGGCGCTGTTTCTGGTTCCCGTGATCCTGGCTGCTGCGTGGGTGGCAGCCCTGGCTCCTGCCGAGTCTGCCGTCCGCGGGTCCCTGGTGGAAGCTCTGGAATATGAGTAAGGCGCTCTTCATTCTTCTGGTGTCTGCACTGGCTGGCTGGGCGCAGGACGCCCGCCAGATCGTCGAGGAGGTCCAGCGGCGTTCGCACACGGCCTCCCAACGCTACGAAGGCACACTGCGCGTCATCAACGCGCGCGGCAGGATCACCGACAAGCGCTGGCGCTACGACCGCATCGGCTCGCATGGAAACAGCAAGGCCGTGCTCCGCTTTACCGCGCCCCCCGAAGTCAAAGGTGTGGCCCTGCTCATCGTCAATCACCCCGAGCGTTCCTCCGACCAGTGGATGTGGACGCCCGCCATCCAGCGCGAGCGCCGCATCGCCGTGCAGGACCGCAGGACCCGCTTCTTCGGCACCGATTTCAGCTTCGAAGACCTCGAAGAGCGCGACGTCAATCAGTACGATTACCGGCTGCTGGGCGAAGAGGCCATTCAGGGCGTCCTCTGCTGGCGCATCGAGTCCCGGCCCAAACAAAGCAAAATCTCCCAGTATGATCGCTCGCTGCTCTGGGTGCGCAAGGATCATTACGTGTTCTGGCAGATCGAAAACTACAGCAAGGATCGCCTGGTCCGCCGCGCCAAATACAGTGACCTCGAGAGCGTCCAGGGGATCTGGACTCCGCGCACCATCGAGATGGCCGACCTGCGCCAGAATAGCCGCACCCTCCTCCGGCCCGAAAAACTCCAGTACAATCTGCCGATGAAAGATGAAGCGTTTACTCTACAGGCGCTCCGCGTGGAATAGGCTGGCCGGCCTGCTCTGGCTGTTGGCTTGCCCCTGTTTCCCACAGGCCTTCACCCAGCGAGGCTTTCTGGAAACTCGTTTCATCGCCTACCCGCAAACCTCACCAGCCGACCGCGGCCGCGCCGTCGCCGAATCCCTGCTGCGCTACGAAGCTTTCTTCAAGCTCTCTCCACAGTGGCGCCTGTCCGGAGCGCTGGACGCCCGCGCTGACTCACACCGCCAGGTGGAACGCGACTGGCGCCCCTCCTGGCAGGACCGCGAGGTCCGCCGCCCGGCCTTCGAAGTACGCCGCCTCAGCGTTACATACAATAAAGGTCCGCTGACGCTGGAGTTCGGCAAGCAGTTCATCCGCTGGGGCAAGGCCGACGTCCTGAATCCCACCGACCGCTTCGCCCCGCGCGACTACCTGGCCGTCGTGGACAACGAATTCCTGGCCGTCACCGCCGGCCGCCTGACCATCGAGAAAGGCAGCAACACAGTAGACCTCGTCTGGCAGCCGCGCTTTACCCCCAGCCGGCTCCCGCTTCTCAACCAGCGCTGGGTTGTACTGCCGGAGATCACAGTCCACGATGCAGGCGCCCGCTTCCCTGGAGGCTCTCAGTACGGCGCCCGCTGGAACCACCTGGGCCGAGGCTACGAGTACTCGCTATCCTTTTTCGACGGCTTCAATCATCTCCCTTTGCTGGACGCGCGACTACAAACATCCCCCTTCCGGATTGACCTCGCGCGTCTCTATCCCCAGATGCGCATGTATGGGGCCGATGCGGCCGTTCCGCTTCGCTTCATCACCATAAAAGCCGAGGCGGCCTATTTCACTTCGAACACACGGCAGGCCGACGAGTACGCGCTCTACGTCATCCAGTTCGAGCGCCAGGCGGGCGAATGGTTCTTCGTGGGCGGATACGCCGGCCAAGCGGTAACAGCCTCCCGCCACACCTTTGACTTCGCACCCGATCGCGGCTTGGCCCGCGCCTTCCTGGCCCACGCCGGCTACACCATCGATCCCAACCGCAGCCTCGCACTCGAAGCCGCCATCCGCCAAAACGGCCAAGGCACCTGGACCAAAATCGAGTACTCGCAAGCCTTCGGCCAGCACTGGCGCGCCACCGCCGCCTTCACCCTGATCCGCGGCTCGACCGACGACTTCCTAGGCCAGTACCGCCGCAACTCCCACGCCAGCGTCACCTTCCGGTATAGCTTTTAGCTGAGGGCTGACGGCTTTTCTACAGCGTTTTCAAACTCGGGCCGCA
Organism: uncultured Acidobacteriota bacterium; assembly: GCA_963725415.1. Classification (GTDB taxonomy): domain Bacteria; phylum Acidobacteriota; class Terriglobia; order Bryobacterales; family Bryobacteraceae; genus CAVRZY01. Next base: position 39,102 of record CAVRZY010000199.1, read on the forward strand.
CCGCCCTGGATTGCGGCCGCGATTCTCCGGTACATCACGGCTCGGAACAGCTCCCCGAAGTTGGGGTCGTCTTTGATCTTCTTGTAGATCTCGAAGTTGGCATCGATCATGTCCTCCAGGGTGTCGCTGAAGAAGGAGTCGAACGCCAACTTTCGGGTTTCCTCGGACGGGTTGATCGAAGTGTCCATGGCCCGGCGCAGGCCCTCCTGGTACTCCAGGCGCCGACCCATGTCCTCGGCGAAGTAGTGCACCTTGTCGGCCTCGGTGAAGTTCGTTCCGTAATGCTCGTTGATGTACTGGATGATCTCCGAAAGCGGGGCCAGTTCCTCCTGCTGCGGCTGCCCAGTCCCCAAGGCCGAAATCGGTTTCAACTGGCCGTCCTCGTCAATCAGCCCGATCGCACCGGAACTGGTCTGCTGAATCCGATACGAGTTCATGTTGATGTTCCGCGTGATCTCCACTGGGAGCCGGTCGTCGGGCAGTTTCAGTTTCCGCAGCAGATACCGCGTAAACTGATAGAACTTCTCCAACCCGACATCGGTGAAGGTGATCACCTGGGAAAGAAAGGCGTATAGCCGGACGTAGTCCCCGACGTGCTTTCGGAAGTCGGCCCGCTCCTGGACCGGGCGCCCCCCGTAACCATCCACGACCGCGTTCAGGATGGGCTGTAGCTGTTCCTGCTTGCCTTTCGGGCTGAAGTAGACCTTTGCGAACGCCTCCACCTCCTGCTTCCCGAACATGCCGTACTCCTCCACGACGCGCTTTAGGTCGTAGAGCTTGTTCGGGTCAGTCGGCTCCGCCAGCACCGTAGCCTCAAAGTACGGCTGGAACCCCTTCTGAATCTCGTCTGTCTCGTTAGCGAAATCCAGCACCATGGTGTCGTCTTTGTCCGGATGGGTCCGGTTCAAGCGGCTTAGGGCCTGGACCGCATTCACCCCGCCCAGCTTCTTGTCCACGTACATCGTATGCAGAAGGGGCTGGTCGAACCCGGTTTGGAACTTCTCCGCCACGATCAGGAAGCGGTACTCCTTCCCCTTGAACGCCTCCGCGGTCTGGCTCTCGGGGAACCCATTCATCCGGGACTCGGTGTACCTCGGGCCGTCCGGATCGTAGACTTCGCCGGAGAAAGCGACCAGTGCCTTGTACGGCAATCGCCGCTCCTTCAGTTGCCGATCGAACTCGAGCTTGAAACGCGCTGCGTGGAGCCGTGACCGGGTAACCACCATGGCCTTCGCCTTGCCGCCAATTCGGTCTTTGACCTGATCGACGAAGTGGTCAAGCATCAGAGAGGTTTTGGTGCGAATGCCGTGTTCGTGGAGATCAGCGTAGGACCGCAGCAGGTAGGTCCCTTTCTTCCGATCATAAGCGGGATCCGCTTCGATCTTCTTGAGCAAGGAGAAGTACACCCGGAACGTGGTGTAGTTCTGGAGAACGTCCAGGATAAAACCCTCTTCGATGGCTTGCCGCATCGAGTACAGGCTCAATGGAGCGATTCCACCATCCGGCAATCGCGTCCCGAACAGCTCCAGGGTCTTGCTCTTTGGCGTGGCAGTGAATGCGAAGAAGCTGACATTCGGCAGTCTCCCCCGCCGCTTCATCACGTCCTCCACAGCCGCGTTCACGTCGTCTTCTTCGTCCGCCCGTTCCCCGGCTTCCTTGCGCTCCGCCTCTTCCAAGCTGCCCGCCGTCAGCACCTCTTTCAGGCTACGGCTCGTCTCGCCGGTCTGGCCCGAGTGGGCTTCGTCGATCACCACCGCGAAGCGCTTTGCGGACAATTCCCCGATCTGCTGCGTGACAAACGGGAACGTCTGCAAGGTGGTCACGATTATCTTCTTCCCGCTCGCCAGCGCCTCGGCCAGTTGCTTGGACTTGTGTTTCTCGATGGCCGTAACGATCCCCTTCACCTGCTCAAAACTGCGAACGGTGCGGCGTAGCTGCCAGTCCAGGACCCGGCGGTCCGTTACTACCACGATCGAATCGAAGACCGGTTTATCGCCGGCATCGTGCAACCCGACCAGCCGGTGACAGAGCCACGCGATGGTGTTGCTCTTTCCGCTGCCAGCACTGTGCTCGACCAGGTAATTCTGCCCGGCCCCATTCGCTTTGGCGTGTGCCACCAGGCGCCGCACCGCGTCTAATTGGTGATACCGCGGAAAGATCAGTTCCCATTCCTTGGTCTTCTTCCTCCTCTCGTCCAGCTTCTCCCGTTTCACGACGAGGTGGTTGAGGATGTCGAGCAAACTGTCTCGCTCCCAGACCTCCTCCCACAGGTAGGCCGTCCTGAACCCGGCTGGGTTCGGCGGATTCCCGCCACCCTTGTTGTGGCCCCTGTTGAACGGCAGGAACTCTGTTCTCCCGCCCCGCAGGTGCGTCGTCATGAAGACGAGGTCGGTATCAACCCCGAAGTGGGCGACGCACCGCCCGAAAGCGAACAAGGCTCTTTCGGATCCCTGTCCAGACGGTACTGTGTCACCGCGCCCTGCACGTTCTGGCCTTTGAGCGGGTTCTTAAGTTCCGCTGTGAGAACCGGCAAGCCGTTCACAAACAGGACCAGATCGAGGCTCTTGTCGTTCTTCTCGCTGTAATGAACCTGCCGCATCACGCCGAGGATGTTGGCATTGTAAAGGCGCCGGTGCTCTTCGTTGAACGTGGTCTCGGGGCGGAAGTAGGCCAGCTCGAACTTGCAGCCCAGGTCCACTACACCATGGCGCAGCACATCCACCGTGCCCCGTTTCTCGATCTCCGCGACCAGTCGCCTCAGAAACCTCTCCTTGACCTGCGACCCGTGCTGCACCTTAAGTTTTTCCCAGGTAGCCGCCTGCGTGGCGTAAATGAAGTTGAACAGCGCCTCCGGGTCCAGGCAGTGGCTACGGTCGTACTTGGACGGGTCGCGGCAAGCGTATCCGTGGGAGCCAAGACAGGCGAATACTGTCGATTCGAGGTCCTTCTCGGAAGTGTCCATGGTCGGCTGGCTCAGATCCAGCCCTGCTCCTGCAGGTGCCCCCACGCAGCGCGGACATGCCGTGGCTGGAAGGTTCTCCGTTTTCGGTCGCTCCAATTGCGAACGAGATCTACGGCTTCCTCGGGATCATTTCTGGCAGCAGACTCCGCGTGCACTACCCAGTGAACCGTGGCCAGGAGCTCCATGCCGTAGGGCGTCTCAAAGCCCTCGATCAGCCTCCGCAGCCGGTCCAGCCGCCGGACGGTCTCGGCATCGTCGCCCAGAAACCGCCTGGCCTCCTCGACCGCCTCCGGGACGACCCGGATCGACGCCTCCCGGCTTCGGTCTCCATACCCTCGAATGAAATGGCCCTCGATTCGTTGCAGAACGTGATTCAGCGTCTCGGCGTACGGGCCGTATTTGTGCTGGACGAACTGCAAACGAAGTGGTTGGCCGGCCGCCTGAAGGAGGTAAGCAAGTTTCTGCACCTCTAGCAGCGTGAGCCGGTATCCGGGAATGCCGTAGTCCACCATCAAGCTGAGCAAGGCTGCGCGGCTGGGCGTCATCGAAGGGCGCGTTGTGGCCACCGGCATCTCTTCCGAGACTGGAGCGCGCCGCGGCTGGTAAAGCAGCACCTCCACGTCCGGGACCGCCGCCATCACCCTGACGATCAACGGGCGCACCGCCTCCCAATCCAGCCCACCATTGCCGCACCCCAGCGGGGGGATGGCGACGGAGCGAATGTTCAACCGGCGGATCTCCGCAACCAGAGCCTCCAGGCCAGCCTCAATGTCCTCGACGCGGGACTTGCCTTTCCAATGGCGCTTGGTCGGAAAGTTGACGACGTAACGCGGGTTCTCCAGGCGGTCCGTAGGCACTACCAACATCTTCCCTGGCTGCACCTCGCCCCTTTCACATGCCCGGCGGTACACCTCGTAATTTCGCGGGAATGCTTGCCGGAACTGCAACGCGATCCCTTTGCCCATCACACCTACGGTATTGACCGTATTCACGAGGGCCTCAGTGTCCGCGTCCAGGATGTTGCCGCTTCGTAGCTCTACCATGGAGCCGCCCTTCAGTAATACCACTCCGGCTTAACCGACACCTCAGGCTGGTGAGCAGAGCCGGCCAGAATCGTCCCCACCTCCGCCGCCATGGCCCGGTTGATCACTCCTATAGTATGAACGAGATTCCAGGGAAAGAAGCCGTGCACCAAAAATTCGGACTGCCGCCGTCTGGACCGGTCCGGATCGTCCACAGTGTCCCGCCAGTACTTCTCGCGCATGATGGCCCAGTCGATCTTGTCGAGGTCTCGAAGATCTTCGTAGAACTCCGTGAAGCCCATATCGGCGTGGCCATCAGTGAAGGCACAGGCAAGCCCGCTGGCCACGGCGTCCTCGGCCGTTGCGACCAAGTGCAGGATAGGCCGCTGACCTCCCGTATAGCCCTCCACTGCCCCCCGATGAAGAGCATACAGCATCGGCGACCGCGGCGCAAAGTAGAACGGAACGTAATCCGCCAGGGTCCCGCCCCGGCACACCGGCACAGCGCGCCGCGCCCGCCGTGCTTTGATGTGGCTGTGCGCGATCCCCTGACCTGCCAGGCCCAGTTCCGCAGCGGCGCGGTCGCAGTGAATGCCGCCGCATTCCACGATGGAGCGCAGTATAGAGATGGGCGTGATGCGGTAGATGAATGTCACGCTGGCGATCCACCCACGTCGATTCCCCCGGTCACCGCTGCCGAAATGAGGGCAGTGCGGTATTCCTGGAGCTTGGCGATTTGCTCACGGGTCTTGGCGATGATTGCGTCCAGTCTGCCGCATGCTCCTTCAAGGAACTCGCACACGCGAACTTGCTCCTCCATTGGGGGAAGGGTGACCTCAAGTCCAGCCAACTCACCCTGGCCAATGGTTGTCATGGTTGTGGTCTGAGCGAGTGAGACCAGGCGATGTCGCACTGTCGTAGAGTTCAGGTAGTAAGCCATGAACCTCGGCCGAATCTGGGGCACCACAGGACGGATCTTCACCAGATGACACTCGAAGACGGCCGGTTCCGGGACTCCGTCAATCAGCGCAGACGCCGCCACACCCTCGAGCTTCAATGAGGATCGAACGAAAAAAATGTCGCCTGGTTCCACCGCATAGACACGGACCTCGGAGGGAGACAACACAACACGCTCAAGCTGTTCAAAATCGACGCGGGAATCCTTTTGATAGATGTCCACGACGTTGATTAGCTTCACCCCCTCACCGAAATGCTCCTTCGTCTTGAAGACGCCATTAACGAGACCCCCTCTCACCATATACTTCAGACGTTTGACCTGCCAGTGCCTCGGGATTCTGCCGAGCCACCAGATGCCGGGGTCTTTCATCGGGAAAGTTGGGTTCAAACCGCGGCTCACGGACCCGTTGATGAGTGCGGCTCGCTTCTCTTCCAACAGCCCGATCAGGCGCTCCTTTTTCGCCACCAGCGCGTCGAGCTTCACCATCTCGTCGTCCAGGAATGCCGCAATGTTTTGCTGCTCTTCAATCGGCGGAACTACACACGGTGTACATCGCAGGCCTTCCCGTGACAGCTCAATTTGGTTTGTGGACCCGGCAACCAAAGCAGCATAAATGTATCCCTGGTACATCGGCGTTTGGACCAAGTATTTGATGAAGTGCGGATGAGCTTTTCCTGGTTCGAAACGGACAATCGTTACGTGACTGTCCGCGAGAAACATGCCAGACTCACGGAAAACCAGAGCCCGGCCCAATGTTCCGGTACCCGTGGAGTTTATTAGCAGGTCCCCAATCCTCAGACGACCTTTCCATCCAGATACGTCGCATTCTCGCTGATATTTGAAGTTCTGAGACCTCAGCCCGTCCCAATGAATGCACGCCTGGTTAACCACGGGAACTGAGCTTTCATCTACATAGTCTGGACCATCTCCACGCGAGACAAAAGCTGCAATCCGCTTCAGAGGGATTACCTGCCAGTGGGATGGAATCTTCCCAATCCATGATCGACGCAGTTCCGCAACATCGGACTGTGGCTCCCACCTTCCCAGACTGTGTTGGACCACATTCGCCCCGAAACGGTCGCTCAACGTGCCACCTCCCGTAGCATCTCCAGGATCTCGGCCTCCAGTTTGCGGATGTCGGCTTCTATCTTTTCCAGCGGGCGCGGCGGAGTGAACTCATAGAAGTGGCGGTTGAAGTTGATCTCGTAGCCGACCTTGCCGATTCCGCTGTCCTTCTTGTCGCGGTCGCGGGTCTCCTCGCTGATCCAGGCATCCGGCACGTGCGGGAGCACCTCGCGCTCGAAGTAGGCGCGCACGTCCTCCTTGAGAGGAACGTTCTCGTGGTCGCGCAGTTCCGGGTCGGGCTCGGGGTTGCCGTCGGCGTCCAGGCAGGGGTCTGCCGTCTCGTCCCGTTCGGCCAGGGCGGCCAGGATTGCCTTCTTGATCGCGGCCGGGACGCGCAGCCTGGCGTTCTGGAGCGCCTGTTCGAAGGCCTCGCGGTTCTTGTACAGCACCGTCGCATCCATCGAGGCCAAACACGCCAGAATCTCCTGCTGCTTCTCTCGGCCCTCGGCGATTTCCACCCCGGCGGCCTTGCCTTTCTTTTTGCTCGTGGCCAGCGCCAGGAAAGCAGTCTGCTCCCAAACCCGGGAGACACGCTCCGCGGTCGTCTGGAAGTTCAGACGGAGGGGCCGCTCGACGGTGATCTTGCGGTATCCAAAATCGGCGGTGTCGAAGATCTTGGTATACGGTCCTTCCTTGAAGCCGTCAGCCAGGCGCACCAGTTCGGCAATGTGCTCCTCGGCGAGTTCGTTCCGCTTGTCCCCCAGGCTCCGCCGCATCTTCCGGGCGAATACCTCGACCTCCTTGTCGCCCTCTTTCCGGATCGCGGCCCCGTTTACCAGCAGCACCTTTCCGCGCCGCGCCTTGGGCTTCCGGTTCGTCAAGATCCAGATGTAGGTATTGATGCCCGTGTTGTAGAACAACTGGCCCGGCAGCGCGACGATGGTCTCCAGCCAGCCATTTTCCAAAATCCAGCGCCGGATCTCGCTCTCTCCGCTCCCGGCGTCGCCCGTGAACAATGGCGACCCGTTCATGACGATCGCGACCCGGCTGCCGCCTCCCTCGACCGGCTTCATCTTCGAGATCATGTGCTGGAGGAAGAGCAACTGCCCGTCGCTTATCCGGGGCGTACCCGCGCCGAACCGCCCAGCCTCGCCTCTGGATGCTTCTTCCTCGATGTAGGCTTGCTCCTTCTTCCAGTCCTTGCCGTAAGGCGGGTTGCTCAGCATGTAGTCGAACGCTGCGCGGGGATGGCCGTCGCTCGACAGGCAGGACCCGGGCTTGATATTGTCCGCGTCCCGGTCATCGCCCTTGATCAGAAGGTCCGACCTGCACACCGCGTAGGTCTCGTCGTTGACCTCCTGCCCGAACAGCCGTATGTTCGCGTACGGGTTAATCTGCTCCAGGATGTGCTCCTTGGCGATCGAGAGCATCCCGCCCGATCCACAGGCCGGGTCAAACACTTCACGGTTGACGCCTTCCTGCCTCAGCAGTTGCCGGTCGCCATTGATCAGCAGGCGAACCATGAGGCGGATCACCTCGCGCGGCGTAAAATGCTCGCCAGGGTTTTCGTTGGACTGTTCGTTGAACCGCCGGATCAGCTCCTCGAAGATGGTGCCCATGGTGTGGTTGTGTACCCGGTCGGGGTGCAGATCCGCGTCGCTGAACTTCTGAATGAGCGGGAACAGCAAGCCCTTTTCGTCGAGCGTGTCAATCGTGGCCCGCAACTTGAACCTGTCGATCACGTCCCGCATGTTCTCCGAGAAGCCGTTGATGTAAGCGCGGAGGTTCTTGCCGATGTTCTTCGGGTCGTCGAGCAGCTTCGCAAAGTCGAACGGCGACGTGTTGTAGAAAGAGTGACCCGCTGCCCGCCGAAGCTGGCCATCCAGATTCTGGAGCCTGCCCTGGAGCTCTTTGTACCGCTTCAGCACTCTCTCCTTAGTCGAGGCCAAAACGCAGTCGAGCCGTCGCAACACGGTGAACGGGAGGATGACGTCCGGGTACTTGCCGCGCTTGAAATCGTCCCGCAAGACCTCGTCCGCAATGGACCATAGGAAGTTGGAAATTCCCTGGAAGTTGGTCATGCCTCGCCCGTCAACTCTCTATAAGGATATATCCGACTCCAGGCGGATTCCAGGTTCGGAGGCGCGCCACCGCCGCCTTCACCCTGATCCGCGGCTCGACCGACGACTTCCTAGGCCAGTACCGCCGCAACTCCCACGCCAGCCTGACGCTCCGGTACAGCTTCTAGCCGCTTCCTCACAGCGTCCTCAAGTACGCGATCAGGTCGTCCTTCTCCTGATCGGTCAGCATCGCCTTGTAAGAGGGCATGCCACCACCGCCGCCGTCGATGCGGGCGCGGATGTTGGCTTCGGTCGCCTTCCGGCCGTTCTGTAGCTTGGCTTTCTTGAACAGCCCCTTCAGCCCCGGCCCCAGCTTCTTTGCCGTGCTGTCGGCATTGTGGCACATGGCGCACTTTTCGAAAACCGCTTTGCCTTTGGCCGGATCGCCGGCCGCGGAAGCCAGCGAAACCATCAACGTCAGGCTGGACCAGAAGAGAAGCCGCTTCATGCATCTCAGTCTAGCTCGATCTCAGCAGCTAAAATGGAACTATGAGGATCCTGCTGTTCACCGGGAAAGGGGGCGTGGGAAAAACCAGCCTGGCCGCCGCTACCGGCGTTCGCCTTGCGCAACTGGGCTACCGCACGCTGGTGATGAGTATCGACCCGGCGCACAGCCTGGCCGACTCTTTCGACCTGGACACCGGTTTGTTTCACGAGCAGACCGCGGACCCGTTCCCCGTCGATGATCGCCTCGCCATCCAGGAGCTGAACATCCAGAAGGAGATCAAGCGGCACTGGCAGGAGATCTCCAGCTACGTGGTCTCGCTGCTGCGCACCACCGGCATCAGCGGCGTGGAAGCCGAAGAACTGGCCATCCTGCCCGGCATGGAAGAGCTGTCAGCGCGATGATGTACATCAACCAGTACCGGCGCGAGCAACGCTACGACGTCATCGTGCTGGACGCCGCGCCGACCGCCGAGTCCATGCGCTTCGTCAGCATGCCCACCACGCTGGACTGGTACATGAAGCACATCTTCCCGTTACCAGCGCAGCGTTTCTGAAGGCGGTGCGGCCCATCGCCAACCGCGTGGCGCCTTTCGAGCTGCCCGCCGACAGCTATTTCGCCAACATCCAGAGACTGTTCGAGCGCCTGGAAGGCATTGACGAGCTGATGGAGGATCCCAGGGTCACCAGCGTGCGGCTGGTCACCAACCCCGAGAAGATGGTGCTGCGCGAAACCCAGCGCGCCTTCGTCTACTTCTCCCTGCACGGCCTGACCGTGGACACCGTCATCGTGAATCGTGTGCTGCCGCGCCAGGTCAGCGACACTTACTTCCTGGAGTGGCATGCCTCCCAGGACAGAATCCTCCAGGAAATCGAGGAGTACTTCGCGCCCGTGCCCACCAAGCAGCGCCCCGCTGTTCACCCACGAGGTGCTGGGGCGCGAGCGGCTGGAAGAACTGGCCGAAGTGCTGTATGCTCAGGATGAAGATCCCGCGGCGGTAACGCGCCTCGATAGGCCGTACAGTTTCCAGAAGCAGAACGGCTTTTACGAGGTCCGGGTGCTGCTGCCGTTCGCCACCAAAGGCGAGATCGGGCTGTTCAAGAAAGGCGACGAACTGGTCGTCGAGATCGGCACGCTGCGCCGTCATATCGGCCTGCCCAGTTCGATGGCGGCCCTGTCGCCCGGCCGGGCCGGCTGGAGAACAGGATCCTCACGGTCGAGATGAAGGAGGTTCAGTCATGAACGAGAGTCAAACCGCTTCGCAGACCACCACTGCTGCGAGCGAGACGTGCCTGTGCCGGGAGGCCATCCGGCGGGTCGAGGAAATCTTCCGCGTGAAATCCGACACCGCCCGGGAGCACCTGCGCAACTCCCGCATCGAATTCCTCAAGGCCATCCGCACTCTAGTGGACGAGCGCATCGAGCACCTCTCGCGCACCGAGCAACAGGGCACCAAGGTCGCCGTCGAGTGATTCGAGCTCGCTGCTCTCGGCTCGCGATTGCTGCCTTCGCGCTGGCCGCGGGCACGGCTTGTTGGGGCCAGGCCGGCAGCGTGGCCTGGAAACATCTTTCCACCAAGAACGGAGACCTCTCGCCTCCCAATCCCGGAACTCAACAAACCTCCTCCATCGTGCTCGATATCGACAAGGACGGCGTGAACGACTTTGTCATCACCGAGCGAACCGCGGCGCCTTCCGTAGTGTGGTACCGGCGCGGGCGCAACGGCTGGACCAGGCACGTGATCGACGATTCGCCCCTTCACATCGAAGCCGGGTCCTGCTTCCTGGACATCGATAAGGACGGCGACCTGGATATCGTGGCCGGCGGCGACGCCAAGAGCAACCAGATCTGGTGGTGGGAGAATCCCTTCCCGAATTTCGATCCCAAGCTCCCCTGGAAACGGCATTTGATCAAGAACTCCGGCAAAACCAAGCACCACGATCAGATGTTCGGC
>CAVRZY010000200.1:0-101402 GCA_963725415.1 uncultured Acidobacteriota bacterium
TGTATCGCTATTCATAAGCCAATCAATCATGTTATTCGCAAGACGCCGATTATTCGCATACATAATGAACGTATCACTGATCGCGCCCTCATCAGCGACACCTACAACCGCCCCAGTGCCCACTGTTGAAACCGCAAGTATAACGCCACCATTTAGATCCCTGATGAGACCCTGAGCCGGAAGACTGACGTTAATTCTGCCCGGCGAACCAAAATATGCATTCACAACTCCTGCAGTTACTTGATGAGGCGTAATGTCACTCGTGAAGCCTGAGACCCTCCATAATCCCACGCCATGCCAGCGAATCCTGTAACACCCGTGTAAATGTAAGGTGAGCCGCTTCCTATTGCAAGAAGCCCACTCCCGTTCTGCATGAAACTCTGTATCGCTGCAATTTCGTCTGAAGAATATTCACTGTAAGCGCCAGGGATAACGAACACGTCATAGCCCGCTAATACTGAGGGCGTGATTTGATCAAGCCCAAGTCCGAAGACATTGACCACATATCCTCTGTTCACAAGATCGCTGATCCATATGCTGTATAACGCAGCTGGGTTAGCAAAATGGGACTGATCGAAGAGAATGCGCCCCTTGATCGTTCTGACTCGAAGCATCTTAGTCACAATATTGTTTTCACTAAAGCCTTCTCCAAAGACAGGCTGAACATAAGCAGTTATGTTATATGTCGCTTCAGAAGTCGGAGTCCATTGATAACCAAGCATGTAAGATGAACCGTTAGCTAAAACGGGAATGACGGCACTTTCAACTTCTGTTCCATTGATCAGCAACGACAGCACAACACTGTTTTCAGCGTTAAGTCCAACATTGTACGCAGTTGTATTCAACAGTGAAGAGTTGTTGGGTTCAAGAGAGTTCGGAGCTTCCAGAGTTGCCACCAATTCGTGTTCGTACGTACTGCCTATGGGAATGTTCGTCTTGACAAGGCGCAGTTCAGCAACGCCGGAGGATGATACAGTGTCCAAGCCTATCCACAGTCCGGACACCTTGTCATACCAAAGACGCTCTCCAAATGTATCAGTGAATCCCCAGCAGTCAATCGGATATACGCCCACCGGAACGATCCTGCTATCGTTGACGGCTACGCTGCCATACAGAAGATTTATAGTTGAACCCATACTCAAGCCCTTCTCAATCCAGCCAGGATACCACAAACCAGCCCACATACCGCTTTCCACCCATCTATTCATGATGTTGACGATCATCCAACCCTCTATCTCCTCCCCTGTGGAAAGCTCCACATGCGCAGTGACGTATATCAGATGAGGCTCAACATAATGATCGTATGTCAGGTTCCAGTAGTCATCACCAATTGGATTTCCACCAAAATCATAGTAGTGAATGACATAATCCGCTGTCTGTCCCTCAATCGGTTTGATCAACGGATACTGGGCATGAACAAGCTTCGTGTACACATTATTCATCGTCGTTGTCTCGTTTGGCACAGGTGGTACGTACGCAGTAAGGTTGTACGTTGCCTCTAGCAGAGGAGTAAACGGAAAGCTCACAGAGTATGATGTGCCATTTGCAAGCAAAGGAATACTAATCAAATCAAACAGCACATCATTCAAAAGAAGCATGAGTTCAACGCCCGTCTCATTGCTCATGCCTTTATTGTACGCAGTTGCATTCACCAAATAAGCCGAACCAGGTTCAACATAAGAAGGCGCTTTCAAACTGACTGCCAGATCATGCTCATACTGCCTGCTCGATAACCACTTAATCATGTTGCGTGCGAGTCTAAAGTTGTCAGCATGGCCAATGTTCAAGTCATCGACCGTGTTCTCGTCGGAAATAGCCAATACTCTGCCTGCACCAACTTCAGACGCTGCAAGCAACACCTCTTGATAGCCAGCGCTGTCTTTGATGAGGCTTGTTGCAGGAAAACCAGTATCTAGGCGGCACATTGGAGAGTCGAAATAGACCGTAGAGATTCCTTCAGTTACGTTATGTGACGTTATATTGCTAGTGGCTCCATGCCATCCCCAATCTTCCTGAAGCCACTGTACAAGCCGTGCTTGTCCGCGATGGCCTGCAAGGCATCCATGTCACAGGTCCGACCGTTCAGCTGCGTCGGGAGGATTGCCTTCGTGCGGGCTGTGGTTGCACCCTCGACAGCCGCCGGGTCGATCAAGTGATCCGGCCCGCATTCCACTGGGACTGGCGTGGCGCCGGCGAAGTGAATGGCCGCGGCCGTGGCGACCATGGTGTGAGAGCAGAAAATGACTTCGTCGCCCGGCCTAATGCCAGCCGCGCGTAGCACGATGAGCAGGCCGTCAGTGGCGTTGCCTACGCCGAGCACGTGGCTGGCGCCCAGGAATTCGGCCAAGTGCCTCTCGAAGTCCTCCAAGTCCTTCTGCAAGATGAACGCTCCGCGGCGACCGATGTCGCGGACGACATCGAGGAAAGCGTCCTCGCTCTGCAGGAAGACGGAAGGGTAGTTAAAAAACGGTACCGACTGCTTGTTCACTCAGCTCCTCCGGGACTGGTCTGCGGCTGCCGGGACGCACAGGGCGGGGATGTCGTACCTGAATAGAACCGATTCCGCACCTTTGTGCACTTCGATGGCGCCGACCCGCACTGCGTTGACTGATTCGTAGAACCTCTGCGCCTTTTGTTGGGTTGCTCCGGTCACTATCTTGCATGCGGGGAGCCTGCGGGCACGAAAGTCGTCCATGAGCGCATCGAACAGCGCGCGACCGAGACCTTTGCGCTGCATGGTCCGGCTCACGCAGAAGTTCAGGATTTCCGCACGTGGGAGGTCGACGGCACCCTCATCCTTCACGGGATACAGGAGCGTCTCGGCGATCCTCTTGAGAGTGCGCAAAGAGAACATTCGCGGCACCAACACTGGAAGGAATCGGAATCCATGACGGAGCAGGACGTGCTTGTATACCTGGCGCGTGTCAGCCGAACCGCAGATAAACGCGACGGCGGTGTTGTCGGGCGCGGTTGCGACGATGAGCGTCACGTGGCGAGAGCGCACGAGCGCGGCATAGAGCAACGCGAGCGTGCGCGTCCCGAGGCTGGACAGGAAGCCCCCGTCGATCTCCTCCTGGTGCAGGCGAGCCAACTGTTCCCAGAAAGCCTGTAGCTTCGCGCTCTGCACTTTCTCCATCGAGAATTGGCGGGTCATAGAGCAAGTCCGTTGAAGAATCGAATGGTGCGGTCGATATCGCGCTCGGAAACCTTGAGGTGAGTCGGAAGAGTTACGATTTCGCGGGCCGCACGCTCGGCATTGGGGCAGGTGCCCGCAGTGTAGCCCACGGCCTTCCATTCCTGCGGAGTGAGCGGATGGATGGGGGTGTGGTACCAGCCGGCCACCTCGACCCGGGCCCGTTCGGCCTGGCGGAGGACGTCCGCTTTACGTTCCGTCCGAAGAGGGTACCGCGCGTAGACGGGCGAGGCGTTGGGGGCCGTGGGGAAGTGATGAATACCATCCGCACGGATCAGCGTTCGGAAGCGCCCGGAAACGAGCTGGCTGTAGCGCGTCACCGCGTCGAGATCCCGGATACGGCGCAGCAGGCGGGCACGGCAAGACGAGGCCATGCGGTAGCGGAAATCGGAGCTGGCTTCGCGGCCGTACTCGCCGGTGTAATTGTCCTCGGCCAGCCTCGCACTTACCAGGGCGTTCTTCAACCACCGCACGGTCCAGTACAGCGAAGGCCGGTACATGGCGGCAAAGCCATAGTACTGGCAGCGGATTCGCAAATCCCGGGCGAACGGCGGCTCCTCAAGCGAGGCGTATACACCTTCGATGCGGGACCGCAGTACGGGGTCTGCGCACACGGCGCTGCCGCCGAGGCCGGCAACAATGGGCTTGCCCCATTCGAAGGAGTAAAACGCGGCATCCCCGAAGCTGCCGACGGTGCGTCCCGCCCAGGCTGAGCGGTAGGTATGGCAGCAGTCCTCGATGAGAGGGAGTCCACGGCGGCGCGCAAGCTCCGAGAACCGTTCCATGTCGGCGGGCACGCCGAACGTGTGCTGGACGACAATGGCCCGGGTGCGGGACGTGAGCGCCGCCCCGCATTGGCGCGGGTCGCTGGTGAGGGCCTCCGGCTCGAGGTCGAAGAAGACAGGGACGGCGCCGACCGCTAGCACAGCCTCCGGCACGGCGACGCAGGTGTAGGCGGGGATGGCTACCTCATCGCCCTTCTCTACGCCCAGGGCCTTCAGAATCGCGTACAGCGCTACGCGGCCGCGCAAGAACGTGAGTCTCATGATGTCGGTTGCTGTCAATCGGACCTCCCTTGAGGGTTTGGCAAGCGTGCCCATACACGCGTCGCACCCGGAACAGGGTGCCCAGCAGCAGGGCGGCAGCACCCCCGACGATGCTGGCCGAGCCATAAATGATGTGCGTGATGAAAAAACCGCCCATTAGCGTGGGGGCGACAGGCCAACTGCGATATCGCGCAGCTTCAGATACGGAAAAGATAACATTCAGCATCCAATAGAGCGCAATTGGGAATAGCGAAAGCGGGAATAGCGCCGGTGTCGCGAAGTACGCGAGGGTCGGAACACAATGATACATCAGAAAGAGGGCGGGGACGTAGTTGCGCCAAGAAGTTAAGGGCGTGCGTGTATAAATGCCTGAAAAAAACACCCGAAACGGGCCACTGAAGGTCCACGCACAATACGCAGCCAGATTCGTTCGCGGTATGTAAGTGCAGCGCACCGATGGATCGAGCATGGTGATTCCACCGGCAGCAGCTAACCGCCAGTTAAATTCCCGGTCCTCAATTCGGATCATGCGCTCGTCGAACAGGCCGATGCGCTCGAAAACGCCCCGTCGGTAACATCCGCAGTACACCGTATCGACCTTCCTAAGCTGGTCCGTGCCGGAGCGCCAGTGGGCGTCGCCGACCGCGAAGCGGTGCGATACCAGCGATGCTACGGCTTTGGACCACGCGCCCTTGCCGGCGTACGTCAGGCGCAATCCTCCCACGTTGTCGGCTCCCTGTTCGACAAGAGTTCGAACTAGGCGCGGGATGTAGTCTTCGAGGATAATAGGATCGCACATCCAGCCGGACGACAATGTCCGATGCGGAGTTCCGGATGGCAATATTCAAGGCGCGAGCCGTGGTCCGCAGCGGGTTGTCAAGGACGCGGAGGATAGGATGGTGTTGCTGGTAGTCAAAGAGGATTTCCCGCGTGCCGTCGTCACTCATACCGTCGACGACCAAAATCTCCATCCTGCCGTGTTCGTAACCGCTCACCAGTACTTCTTCAAGAAAGCGTCCGATGTGGGCCCTTTCGTTGCGACATGGAACGATGACGGCGACCGTGAGGGTAGAGGCAACGGGGTTGGCAGCGTCGTGCGGGTCGTTGTCACTGGGCATATGCGAAGCAGTGGTAATTGGGTGTCAGAGCGGAGGGCGCGTACCCATAAGAGTGGGGATAGAGCGCGCGAAGCGCCGGTGCGAGCGCTTTGCGATGCTCTGCGGGGAAAACCGTGCGCTTCCACCGGCTGTGGGGACGCGTTTCTTCGGTCAGAACCGCCCCGGCGAAACCGGCGTCGCCGAGGAGGTGCGCCAGCAGGCGGTCGGACAGCGTCGTTTGGTGGGTGGAATCCCCATAGAACATGGGTAGTACCAGCGGGCAGGAGGGATTGGGCGCACGCAGAATGAGACGCCCGTTGGGGGCCAGACGTCCGCGGCAGGCGGACAGCACCGGAAGCAGGTCCGCAGGCGGAGGATGCTCAATGACGTCGAGTGCAATGATCACGTCGTAAATCTCCCCCTCTTGCGCTGAATGGCGAAACCAGTCGCCCACGACGATCTATACATCGAGCACCGCTTCCCCGCGGGCGGCCAGCGACTGGTCGTGATCGAGTCCTCTCGCGTTGAAGTATCCGTGCGCGCGGAGGCACGCTAGGAGGGAGGCGCATCCGCATCTCACTTCTAGAATGCGCGCCTCAGGGTGTGCGGGGAGATGACGCCGAATGGGTGCGTAGGAGTACTCCCCAGTCAGGACGGTACACTCAACGCCGGGCGCGTAGCGGGCGGGATGTAGCTGCGAATAATTCATAAACTCGGAACCGGGGGGCGCGCTCGCCTCTCGATTGCGCGGTGGTAGACCTCGTGATGCATAGCCGCCACCTGGGACCAGGTCTGGAGGTTCGTTTTTCGCCACGACCTACATTTGCGGGCAAAGTCGTCGCGGGCGCAGCCGGCGCGCTTCAGATAGTCGTGAATGCGCGTAACCCAGAGGTCCTTTTCGAGTGGGATCCAGTCGCCCAACCCCGCTTCCGCCATGGCTTTCCATGGCGTCCCCGTGCTAGTGACGACGGGTGTACCGACGCCAAGAGCCTCGACTACAACGTGCCCGAAGCTCTCACGCACCGACGGAAGCACCAGGCATGCACTCGCAGCCAGTAGGGCGGTCTTCAGATCGCCCGACACGGCGCCGGTTAAGCGAACCGAATCCAGTAGCGACAGTTGCCGGGCCTTTTCGGTCACGACATCGGTGTATCCCGGGCAGAAATCGTCATTGCCAGCGATGACGAGCAGCGCCTCGGGCGCGAGTTTTCGGACGTCGGCCCACACCTCGAGCAGGAACAGGAGCGATTTCTCGCGCGAGATGCGTCCGAGAAACAAGACATAGGGTGCAGCAAAAGGAGCCACTCCGCTTGGGCGGGCGTGGTTTTGGATGTCTACACCGTTCGGGATCACGACAAATCGGTGCGACCGCACCAGACGCGACACCCACTGGCGCTCCTTGTCGCTGCTACAAACGATAAAGCGCGCGTTCTCCAAAGCGGCTTTCGCGAGCGCGTGAAAAAAGACGCGCTTTCCCAAGTCCGCCGGGCGCCGTAGGCACTCGCGCAAGCCGGGCACGCAGTTGCCGACCGGGCCGATCACGTAGGGCGTTCCTTGGCGCCGTGCGAACAGGCTGCCAACCACGGAGGCGACGGAGAAGAATCCGTTGAAATGGCAGACGTCGACTTGGCGCACAAGCCCCGCCAGTTGGCGGATCATCGGCAGCGAAACCTCGATCGGTTTGGCGAACGTCCGCCGGAATACGTGCAGGTCCTCGTCGGCGAAGTCCCGGTAGGCCGACAGACCCATGCCGCAATCGGTGGTGGAGAGCAAGACTTGAATCCCGCGGGCACGAAGCTCTCCTACCAGGTGATGCGATGTATTGGAAACGCCGTCAGTCGGGGCTGGCTTGTAGATCGAGCTGTACAGCACTCTCATGAGGCAGGTTCTTTCGGCGGTCCCGTTTCCAACAGCCGGTACAGGTCGGCGTAGCGGTGCGCGACTTCCACCGCGGCGAACCGCTGGCAGTTCAGCAGGCCCTTCTTCGAGCGGTTCCAGGCGGAATTCACTGTCATCGATGACCGCGAGCAAGCGGAATCTAGATAGCATCGGAAGGATCGACCAGGCACGCAGCACCCCACCATCCGGCTCACCGGCCGCAGATAGCCACTCCCAACCGGGCGGCCCGCCGCCCGCGGCTGGCAGGGAGGCGTGCATCCTCGCCTATGGCCTTACGGCGGTCACCTCGATGACGGACGAGTTCCCGAGCACGCGACTGCAGCTGACCAAGGGATACAGCGAGCAGTGAATCCCCTTGTGCACCCTGGACTTCCAGATATTCCAGCCAAACCTGCCCTTAAAGTAGAACGCGACACTGTCGGGCGCGGAGGTCGCCCAAAGGGACGGCCGCACACCCGTCACGGCGAAACCCGCCCGTTCTAGCTGCGCCAGCAGGGATCGCCGAGAGAACACGACCAGGTGCCTGGGCACGTCGTACCCGACCCACCATCTGCCAAACGTCCGTGCCTCCGGGCTGGTGGCGTTGGGGGTGCCGATTACCAATCTGCCTCCCGGTCTGAGCAGTTCGTAAACACGCTGCAGTGCAGAAGCCGAGTCGTAGAGGTGTTCGATCACATGCCACAGCGAAACGGCATCGAAGAAACCTCCAGGAAAGGAGAGGGCATCGACCTCCCCCAGCAAGACGTGATGTGGGCCGAACACGCGACTCAAGCACTCAACCTTTTCCCGGGAAATGTCGCAGCCGTAGACATCCCAGCCTTCCTTGTGCATGTCGGCCAGGTAGAGCCCTTGCCCGCACCCCACATCCAGGATTCGCCGGTTTCCGAACGGCGGAAAGGTGGTGCCGGGAGAGCCATAGCGCAGCCTGTACGGCAAGTCGCATAGACGTCGAACAGCTCGTTTGACCCGCCCGTTGCCCGGCTTGCCCATTGTCTTGGAGCTGAGGCTTTCGAGGTCGGTGATGGGGAGGTATTCGCTGGCGGGATAGAAGACCCCCATGTGTTCCTTCCTGGGCCTGGGCGAGACGAAGGCGCTCTCACAGGACTGGCATCTCCAGACATTGAAAGTGCAGCGCGGAGAGGAGGTCAGAAGGTCGGGCGCTTCTTGTATCAGCAACTCCGAACCTTCGGCCCCACAGGCGGGACACCGCTCCACCACCTCCGTGAGGGTTTTACCCCGATTCATGGTTGCTCCCCAGCCCCCGCCAGCCTTTTCGTCCTGGCAACTGTGATCAGCCTCCTATCCCTATGCCGCGCGGTCATGATGGCCGGCAGGGCGATGGCATTCCAGGCCAAGGCGCCCGACCACACCACCAAGTTGACCAGACGATTGCCCAAGTCGAAGCGTCTGGCTCGGAGGTGGAACGGGCCGCGGGTGTTCTGCGGGCGACTCTCGACTCCCCTCCGCCTCAGCAACTGGCCGAGCCACGTGCGCCCGGCCGGTTTCCCCGCTCTGGAAAGCGCGTAGTAGAGGCCCACTCCTGCGTTCCGCGCCAGATCCAGGACGCCGCCGGTCTTCAGGGGGAACCGGATGAGGTTGCGGTATGAGTACCATGCAATTCGGAAAGGGGCCGTTTCGCGCGATCCGCTGACGAAGTGCCACACTGGGATGTTCGACTGCACAATCGCAAATCCCGCGCGTGTGAGGCGATCAAAGAGATCAACCTCCTCGCCGTACATGAAGTACGCTTCATCATAGAAGCCAACATCCGCTATGGCATGCGGCCGACAGACATACAGCATTCCGGGCAGCCTTGTGGCGACGTCTGCGAACTCCACCCGTTCGGGGAGAGCGACGCCGCGGGCGCCCTCCTCGGTCAGCTCGCGAAATCCCGCCAGCACCACCTGGGGCGCGCGATCAAGGTATGCCACGACAGCCTCAAGAAAGCCTGCCGGGACTCGCACGTCCGAGTTAAGCACCCCAACATAGGCGGCACCGTTTTGCAGCGCCCAGCGAAGGCCCCGGTTGACGCAAGCTGCGAACCCCCGGTTCTCGGATTGTCGCAGTATTGTCACCCACGGGTGATTTGCGGCCACAAAGGAGCACGACTCGTCGCTGGATGCGTCGTCCACCAGAAGGGTGCAGACGCCGCCTTCGACGCTCTCCCGAAGTGCTGGAAGACAATACCGCAGGTGCTTCACGCCATTTCGGTTCGGGATCACCACTAGGACTCGCGGGTCGCGCATGAGTTCAAGCTTGCTGCAGAAGTTCGATCATCGTGGCCACACGGTCAAGGTAGGTGTGGCCGTCGTACAGGATCCGCCGATAAGCGGCGGCCGCCATCGCACGCCGCTCCTCGGGACGGGGCAAATAGTAACGCACCATCTCGATCATCTCCCCGGGAGATTCGAAACATGCGACCTCTTTCCCCTCATCAAGGAGCTCACGCACCGCTGGCGTGCGCTCGCACAACTGAAAGGCCCCGCAAGCGGGTATCTCGAAATTGCGCACGTTCGTCATGTCGCGCTGCTCGGGAGTGAAAAAGTTCAGAGCGATGCTCGCGCCGTTCAGCGCGCGCGACATGTCGAGGCCTGCGACAGCACGCCCCCCGACCAGAATGCTGGCGTTCGCTTTGAACCCGCGTCTGGCGTGCCTCCAGGAGTGCCCCCAGACTCTCACTTTGAAGTCCTTAAGAGCAGACAGCAACTCCTCCCGTTTCCGGCTCCACGTGCCGACAAACACCGCGTCCCCGCCCCACAGGGCTTGGTCCGGCCCGGAGAGCGTCACCGGATAGTGAACCTCAGGGTCGAAGCAGAACGGCAACCGCTCAACGCGCTGGGCGCCGCGCTCAACATACTCGGGGATCAGGTGCCCCCGCGGAGTGAAAACCACTGCGTACTGGCGGAACGCATCCGCAGTGTGCGAGTTCACGTACGTTGGATTAAACGGCTCGTCGAACGTCCAACACGCAACCCAAGTGCTGCGGTGGCCGGCCACAGCCAACGTCTCGGCCCAGACATGCCGCCATGTGCAAATCAGTAAAAGGTCGTATCTTCGCTCCGTGAGCGTCTGACGAAGCTTCTTGTTGATCCTCCACGCAACCTCAAAAGACAGCGTCTTGTCGAGCGCATGGGCCCAGCGGCTCCCGATACGGGTGTAGTATAGATGCCGGGTGAAGTCGAACAGGCACACCTCGTGTCCCAGCTTGCGAAAAGCCGCCGCGACCGAAGCCGGCATTCCCTCTCGCCACGGCTGGCCGTAGACGAGGACTCTCATCGCGTCCGTCCGCGCTGCATGATGGTATCCGGATGGTTCACAGCGAGATCCACCGGTCAGGAATGAGATCTCGAATGAAACGCTTCTTGCTGCTCC
This sequence comes from uncultured Acidobacteriota bacterium, assembly GCA_963725415.1. Lineage (GTDB taxonomy): Bacteria > Acidobacteriota > Terriglobia > Bryobacterales > Bryobacteraceae > CAVRZY01. The sequence goes on from CAVRZY010000200.1 coordinate 10,608, forward strand.
AGCGTGCGCTCGGCGCCACCACCTGCTGACCCTCCGAAGCGGACAGCCACGCCGCCCACCAGCTGAAGGTACTGTTTGCAATGATGTGGTGCTTACAGAGCCGCATTAGCTCAAACTCGGCCCATGAAGCGTCGGCGTCCTGGCTCGCCACCAGAGTCCACGGATGCCGCAGGCGAATGTTGTCGGCGACCCACTGCGGGTCGTCGCCAAACACGAAGAAGTGCGGTTGCTTCACGCGACGAACGACCAAAGCGATTGCGCTTTCGTAGTAGCTTGTCGGACACAATTGAGGATAGTCCCTCCGCCGAAAATGCACGGCCACGGAGTTGGATCGGGTAATCGCGGCCGCCACCTCGGAGTCGCGGCCAAGCAGGCTGCGAGCGCTCTCGAATTCCTGTCGTATGGTCGGTTCAACCCGGGCAAAGTACCGTTCACTCTGCCAGTACCCGTCCAGGTAGATGTCGCGCCCAAGGCACCACTTCAACAGCGTCGGACAGTAGTTGCACCCGAAGAAGTCACGGCAGACTCCCTCCATCTGGCGAAGGATGACACTCCTTAGCTTATGGCGGGACAGCACCCTGCCGAGTTCGTCGGGAGTGATACAAGATGCCGACACTCTGAAGTTATTCAACTGGTAGCTGCGACGGTACGAGTCCTTCTGGAAGCCGGTCACGTTGTCGATCTTGAGATCGGTCTTGGCGGTGACGGCCAAGGCTTTGGCAGTGGCGTACTGAAACATCTGGTTGCCCAAGCCGCCTTTCAGTCGCACGACGACCATAGCCGGGAAGTCAGAATCGATGCTTGGTCGGAACGGCAGACAAAGATGGAACATGTGGCGAAGAGAGAGAAAGCAGGTTACCGGTGGAACGAAGGCCTGAAATGGTGGTGACGATCCAACGGAGACAGAACAGGGGCACTCCGTAGAGCCAGAAAGCTCTGATGAGCGCATAGGTCGGCGCAAACGCTGTATAGAGACCGTCCAGCAGAAACGCCCCCGCAAACACCAATGCGAAGAGGGCGCCAAAGGACAGCGGCTGAGCGGAGCAGCACCGCAGAATCAGGCGCCAAATGGCGCCCGTGGCGAGGGCTGTGAGGAGCAGCCACGGCCAGCCGCCTTCCCAATATGCGTGAGCAGAGGCCAAAAACGGACCCATAACATAGTATTGCGAGCCGTGGCTGTAAGCCATAACGCGGTACATTGCGCCGCCATAGGGTGTCTCGTCGGCGCTGCCACTCGGCGGCTTTCCTTCCCAGAATACCCGGGGAATCGGAAAACAGATCGATGACAGAACTGCACGATAGCTGGCACCTTCCCCGTGATCATAGAACTGGAAGAGGGCGACAGAGTTTCTGGGCCCCATGGCCCTGTTCATCAGAGCCTCGACTACCGGCCTCGGGGCTAAGGCTACGGTAGACGACAAATGATCCAGAAGAAGGGGCAGCACGCTCTTCTGAGATAATCCCCCGCCCCCCAAGCGGGCGTTGAGCGCAAACCGGTATCGCTCGTCGCCCAAGGCCGCAAATAGCGGCAAGACTGCGAGTATGCAGATGCCGACCGCGACGAGCGCTTTCTTCCTTCCAAAAAGACCGGCCAGACTGAGGCCCGCCAGCAGCACCCAAGTTATCCTGCCCCGCACACCGCTGAGCAGCCCGAACAGAACGATCGAGGCAAGCAACACTGCTGCCGCCACCCGCAATGGCAGCCAGACTCGGCGAACCAGCAGCAACACCCATGCAGCAAAGAGTGACGGGAGGTAGAAACTACTCATACACCAGTTTCGTAGCATTTCAAGCGTGGTCGAATACGATCGGACCTCGGCGTGAGCGATGGACTGGGCGATCGAGGCGATGGGCGTAGTCAGAACGTCAACAGAGGTCCAGAGGCCGATCATCACCATCACCGCCAACGTGGCGGTATCGGGCCGGCCGAGCGGCCGAGACTGTCGGAGGGCTTGGTGTTTGCGATTTGCACCATACAGCAGGCCAATCATGAAGAGCCCCGCATACAGCGTCTCTCCGATCATCACCACAGCAAGGGCGCCTGGGGTGACGTTGTTGAGCATCTGCTTTTCCAGGCGAAAGTTGGTGATGACCGAGTACCAGACCGGGAAAATGACCAAGACGCACTCGTGGGCCAAGGTGAGACTGAGAACCAGCGCCGCCAGTCTGTCCCTTCTGTTGAGCGCCACTCTCAGACCGCAGCCGAGCACCAGCAGAATGACACTGGTGCACAGCACAAGGCTGATCTGGGTAATTGACTCTTCCATCCAGCTAACCCAGAACCTGAGGCTCGCTTTGGGGTTCTGCTCCCCGGGCAACCGCTGCCGTAAGAACCAGGATCCAGCCGCAATACAGGACGCTGAAAGCCAGGTTGGCCGCAACGACCCCCGTCACGCCGGCGATCTTGGCGCCGAGGCAATTGAGAGCCACTGCGCACACCGCTGTGACCACTTTTGGAGTGATCAGAGACCGTGTCTTGCACGCGATCAAGAGCGCGTTTGACGCCGTTTGCCCGCAAGCAAACAGGCCGGCGGCCAGCACCAGCCAGGGAATGTGGTTGGCGGCGCTGACGTATTGAGGTGCACAGAAGAGGGCGACTATCGGGCGCCGCAAGAGGTAGGCCGCCAGCACGACAAGCACCGTCGCGCCCAACGTCACAACGCACAACAGCTGGTTGACGGACAAGGCCTTGTTGACTCGTGCGCTGTCCTTCCCATCGCCCGCCTTGCGAAAGAGCAGCGGGGCCGTCAATTGAGCTGCTGCGTTCGACAGAAGCATGAGCGGTTGGTAGCCGAGCTGGTAGGAGACAACGTACACGCCTACGGCGTGAGTGTCGCCGAAGGTGTTAAGAGCCCACCGATCGGATGTGAGTTGCAGCGCTGTGAAGAGGCCCCATGTCGAGAAAGGCCATGAGTATCGCATCAGCTGCGTCCTGTACTCCGCGGCTAGGGTTCGCGAGCCGCTTGGGCGCGCTTCTCGTGAGACGATGGCGGGGCTCGGCAAATACCTGAACTGGGAGGACATGACGAGGAGAACGGCAAGGATGTAGCCCAACAGCGCCACGGCGCTGTAGGCACCAACCGCCATGATCAAACCGACGGCGAGCACCGGCCGAAGCCATTGCGCGGCGCCTTGATGCAGCGCCACCACCGCCCTCCGACGGGCTGCGGTCTGAAGACTGTCGATGATGCCGTTGCCGCCGGTGAGCAGCGCCAGGATCAACGCTGCAATCGTCAGAAGGGCCCATGTGACATGACCGAGCGCCGCTAGTACGATGGCCGCCGGCGCTATGAGCGCAGTGGCTGCCAACGCCCCCTTGACGGTCAAATCCTTGACGACGGAAACGTAGACGGATGCCTGCCGCGCCTCGCACGCGGCGGCATAGTATCGCATCGCCGCCTGACCCAGCGGCCCTAACACCACTTGCTGAGCGAGCGTCCCTACCGTAAGTCCGAGCGCTAGCTCGCCATAGGCGTAGGGTTCCAGCCTCGCAGTCAGCAGCCGAACGCCGACCAGTCCGCCGGTGGCCGCTAATGCCTGACCGACAATGACCCAGAAGGCTTCGCCCGCAACGACACCTGACGAAATGGGACGATCTTGCTTGTCCAATTCGGATTGCTCCCCGCTGGCGGTTGATTTTCGGACTAGGCTGGACCGCGCAACAGGTGGGCCGTGCGATACCCGGGGCGCGGGATCGCGGCATCATCACCGAACACCGAATAGATATCTGCTGCCGCGAAGATGGGGGATAGGGATGTCGTACCACCGAGCCACCCCAGCACGTGATCGTAGGCCCTGGAAATACTCAAGATTGTTTACACCACCGAAATGCTCCTGATAAGCAAACAGGAAGGCGTGGGAGCGAAGAAGGTGCGGCTCTAGATCCTCACGAACAATGAGCGGCATCTCGCTAAGAGACCACGTCGCGATGGCAAGTGCACCCCCATCCGCAGTTGGCGAAAGGGAGGCCAGTTGGCCGATGTCGCAGAGTAGCTGTATTCCTGTGCGCGAACGATCGGAGGATACAACCGGCAATCCAAGAGACCGAAGGAAAAATCGCTGCAGAGCCGAGAAGCCGGGCAGATCCAGAATCGCGTAATATCCCTGAAAGCCCAGCTTGAAAAGCAGTCGGCACATGCTGCCGTAGCCTCCCCCAACCTCGGTGACATTGTGAAAGCTCGGGATTTCCAGACGTGTGACCTCTTCAAACCGGCAAACGTGATACGTGTGGTGAATGAGGTTGGCGCTGCTTCGCGGGTACAGAGGATACAGGGGCGGGCTTCCGACAGCCGTTTCTGCAAGTGCGGGCTGCCAACGATCCTTCCAGTTTGCGGTTCGCCACAGGTGCCAGAGTTCCTTCAAAACATAGAGCTCTTGTCGGCCGGCTGACATGGTCTGCCGAATGATGTCCCAACGGAGGAACCTGCGAGGATCATCGTAAAGCACCAGATCAGACAGTTTTTTCTCATGGTGTACCCAAGAGTCGTCCACGCGGTTGGATCTAACCACGGGGGCGAGATGTCTGAATTGAGACCGCAATTCCTCGACCTCTGCTCGAAGCTGTTGTGTGTCGGGTTGCTCTGAGTGCTTTCGCATTGATTAGCTCGTAGCCGGGGCGAAAGTGAGGAGGCCAACCGACGGCGAACGCGACTGTGGAGTAGTCGGCCTTACGGCTTGATAAGCTCGTGTTTTCCTGGTTGCGTTGACCCAGGGCTGAGGGTTCCCCCAATTCCGTTCGGCCGATATTGGCGGACATAGCGGTTGGCGTTCTTTGGAAGCCTGATACCATGACTGTCAAATTTGTTGACAACATCACGCGCCCAGGTCCCCCAATTCCGTTTGTCGGAGATAGGGAGAGGGCTGCGGCGGAAGCGGCGGGGGGCGAATTCAGGGAGGCAGGCAGGCAGGTAGGCTCCCCCCACCCCTAGGAACCTGTGGCGGAACCCCTCGAATTTCTTGGGCGGCATCGGGGCCTCGGCGAGATGGGTGTTTCTCCGGGGAGTAGGCGAAGCCGACCCGATATCCACTTTCCCTCGTATAAGATGCGTTGTGCCCGGGCGCCCGGAGCGGTGAAGGGTGGAGGATGGCACAAGGCAGGCGCCTTGTGCCGGCGTGGCGGGCTGGCGGCCCGCCCTACGGACGGCGAGGACGGCTGGGCGAGCATGGGTTGGGAGGGAAAGGGGATGGGGAGTTTCACGCAGAGGCGCAGAGGGCGCGGAGGTGGCTTTGACCTGGGCTTCGATCCAGGGGTAGGTGCGCTGGATTCCGTCCTTTAGAAAGAAGTTGGGCCGCCAGCCGATGGAGTAGATCCTGCGATTGCTGAAATTGCGGGATTGGACGCCGACGGGACCGTCAACGTGCCTGATGTTGATGTGCTTGCCGGCCACGGCGGCGACGGTGACGACCAGCTCATCGACGGTGACATATTGCGGACAGCCGATGTTGACGGGCCCCTGAAGGTCGGATTGCATGAGGCGGTAGATGCCATCGACCATGTCGTCGATGTAGGTATAGGAGCGAACCGCGGTGCCGTCGGGCCAGACCTCGATAGCGCCGCCGATGCGGACCTGCATCCCATAACGGCGCCCATATGCCATGGCAAGCCGTTCGGAGTAGAGTTTTTCCCAGCCGTACTCGTTGTCGGGATGCGCGGGAATGGCCTCGTCCTCGGTCATCTCCGGCTCGCCTGGCTGCATGTCACGGTAGACGCAGACGGAGGAGGAGAAGAAATACCGGGGCACGCCGAGCTGGGCCGCAGCGTGCGTCATGTGGATGTTGATGAGCGCGCTGTTGTGCATGATTGGACACTCGGCAGAGTGGATGAAGCCCATGCCTCCCATGTCGGCCGCCAGCTCGGCCTCCACCATGATCCTGACCAGTTCCCGGAAGCCGGTTCGGGGACGCCACCCCAGCCGGCGCTCGGCCTTGTGGGCGTCGGCCACCAGGTGATCGACCTCGGCGGGGCGGAAGTAGCGGGGGTCGATCTCGACATGGTCGCGCCAGTCCAGGTTCACGGTCTCGAAGGCCAGCTCGACGAATTCCTCCACCGAGTGCGAAACGGCGGTGCCGATGACATAATCCTCCGGGGGGTCCTGCTGGAGCATCTGCCACATGGCCTCGACGTACTCCGGCGCGTAGCCCCAGTCCCGGCGCGCCTCCAGGTTCCCCAGGTAGAGCTTCTCTTCCAGTCCCAACTTGATGCGCGCCGCCGCCCGCGCCACCTTCCGGGTCACAAAGGTCTCCCCGCGCCGGGGCGACTCGTGATTGAACAGAATTCCGGAGCAGGCAAACAGTCCGTAACTTTCGCGATAGTTTACCGTGATGGAGTGCGCGAAGACCTTGGCGCAACCGTACGGGCTGCGGGGATGAAATGGAGAATTCTCGCTCTGGGGAGGCGGCGTGGAGCCGAACATCTCACTGGAGGAGGCTTGATAAAAGCGCGTTCTGACGCCCGTTTTGCGAATGGCCTCCAGTATCCGAAGGGCCCCGCAGGCCGTGATGTCGCTGGTGTACTCGGGAATGTCGAAGCTGACCCGGACGTGGCTTTGTGCCGCCAGGTTGTACACTTCGTCCGGTTGCAGGTCATAGAGTAGCGTCCATAGGCTGCCGGCGTCCGACAAATCAGCGTAGTGCAGAAACAGATGGTTTCCCGCTTGATGAAAGTCTTGGTAGATACCCTCCAACCGGTCGGTGTTGAAACTGCTGGAGCGACGTTTGATCCCGTGGACTTCGTAGCCTTTGGCCAGCAGCAGTTCGGCCAGATAGGAACCGTCTTGTCCGGTGACTCCGGTAATCAACGCCCGCTTCATGGCTTCCCTGAACCCCTGGAGCTGAAGTCTCTTCTATTCCCGGTTAGGCTTGTAATACTTGTAGTACTTGCCGTAGTAGCCGTGGTAGTAGCAGGTGTCGCTGGTGTGGCTGCTGATCTGGTTGAGCACCAGGCCCACTACGTTGGCGCGGAGGCGCTGCAGGGTGCGCGCCTTGTGACTCTCTATACCAGTCGATGGTTTTACGCAGGCCTTCCTCGAAGCTGACGCACGCCCGGAAGCCGAACTCTTTCCGCGCTCTAGTGGTGTCCAGCATCCTTCTGGGCTGCCCGTCCGGTTTCGAGGCGTCCCAGAGGATCTTTTCCGAAAAGCCGGTGAGTCCGGCGATCAGCCGGGCTAGCCCCCGGATGGAGATCTCGAAGCTGGCCCCCAGATTGACCGGCTCGCTTTTGTCGTAGTGCTCGGCCGCCAACAAGATTCCCTCGGCGGCGTCATCCACATAGAGAAACTCCCTGGTGGCCTCGCCACTTCCCCAAAGCACAATAGAATCGCGCCCGGCTTCGGTGGCTTCCACGCACTTGCGAATCAGAGCCGGAATGACGTGCGATGACTCCAGATCGAAATTGTCCCCCGGGCCGTAAAGGTTCACCGGAAACAGAACGATGGAATGGAACCCGTACTGCTGGCGGTAGGCCTGCGATTGAACCAGCAGCATTTTCTTGGCGAGGCCGTAGGGGGCGTTGGTCTCCTCCGGATAACCGTTCCAGAGGTCCTCCTCTTTGAAGGGTACTGGCGTAAGTTTGGGGTAGGCGCAGATTGTGCCAACTGCCACAAACTTATCCACGCCAGCCTGGCGCGCCCCTTCCATCATCTGCGCCCCCATCATCAGGTTGTCGTAGAAGTATCGTCCGGGGTTGGCGCGATTGGCTCCGATACCGCCTACTTTGGCGGCCAGATGGATCACCACGTTCGGACAGGCGTCCCAGTACAGCCGTCGCACCGCTTCCATCTCGACCAGGTTGTATTCTGCGCTGCGGGGAACGAAGATGCGCTGGCAACCTCTGCGCCGCAGTTTCTCCACCACCACGCGGCCCAGGAAACCGGCTCCTCCTGTCACGCAGACCGTCTTGGAGTTCAGATCGAGCACAGCCGCCTGCCTGGGGCCCCTAATGCTGCGTGACCATCTCGAACCTGTTCTCGAGAGCCGAGATCTCAGCTTCGACCATGGTCCTCACCAGCTCCTGAAACGTGGTTCTAGCCTGCCAGCGCAACTGCCGCTCGGCCTTGCGCGGATCCGCCAGTAGGTCAGCGACCTCGGCCGGCCGGTAGTAGCGGGGATCGATTTCGATATGCTCCTGCCAGTCCAGGCCCACGCACTCGAAAGCCTGCTCCACGAATTCCCTCACCGAATGCGAGATCCCCGTGCCAATCACGTAGTCGTCGGGCCGGTGCTGCTGGAGCATCGACCACATTGCTTCCACGTACTCGGGAGCATAACCCCAGTCCCGGCGCGCGTCGAGGTTGCCTAAGTACAGCCTCTCCTCCAGCCCCAGCTTGATGCGTGCGGCTGCTCGCGCCACCTTCCGGGTAAGGAACGTTTCCCCGCGCCGCGGCGACTCGTGATTGAACAGAATGCCGGAGCAGGCAAACAGCCCGTAACTTTCGCGATAGTTTACCGTGATGGAGTGCGCGAAGACCTTGGCGCAACCGTACGGGCTGCGGGGATGAAATGGAGAATTCTCGCTCTGGGGAGGCGGCGTGGAGCCGAACATCTCACTGGAGGAGGCTTGATAAAAGCGCGTTCTGACGCCCGTTTTGCGAATGGCCTCCAGTATCCGAAGGGCCCCGCAGGCCGTGATGTCGCTGGTGTACTCGGGAATGTCGAAGCTGACCCGGACGTGGCTTTGTGCCGCCAGGTTGTACACTTCGTCCGGTTGCAGGTCATAGAGTAGCGTCCATAGGCTGCCGGCGTCCGACAAATCAGCGTAGTGCAGAAACAGATGGTTTCCCGCTTGATGAAAGTCTTGGTAGATACCCTCCAACCGGTCGGTGTTGAAACTGCTGGAGCGACGTTTGATCCCGTGGACTTCGTAGCCTTTGGCCAGCAGCAGTTCGGCCAGATAGGAACCGTCTTGTCCGGTGACTCCGGTAATCAACGCCCGCTTCATGGCTTCCCTGATCCCCTGGAGCTGAAGTCTCTTCTATTCCTGGTTAGGCTTGTAATACTTGTAGTACTTGCCGTAGTAGCCGTGGTAGTAGTAGGTGTCGCTGGTGTGGCTGCTCACCTCGTTGAGCACCAGGCCCACTACGTTGGCGCGCAGCCGCTGGAGTGTGTTGAGGACCGAGGCGACCGCCTTGCGGTTAGTCTCGCCGGCGAGGGTGACCACGATGACACCGTCTACGGCGGTGGCCATCTGCAAGGGGCTCGGCGAAGCCCAGCAGCGGCGGGGCGTCCAGGATCACCAGGTCGTACTGCGCCGAGGCGGCGTCGAGGATCTCCGGCAGCCCCCGTCCGATCAGGTCGGCGGCCCGCCGGGAAGGGGGGCCGGCCGGCAAGATGTCCAGTCCCGGCAGCCATTCAAGCCTGGCTAGAACCTCCTGCCAGGGCGTCTCGGAAACCAGCACCGTAGACAGCCCCAAAGTTCCGGGCACCTGGAATCGCTTGTGCACGCTGGGACGCCGCAGATCGGCATCCACCAGCAGGGTCTTTTGCTTCTGCTGCGCGTGCGCTACCGCCAGATGCGCGGCCACCGTGGACTTGCCCTCCCCAGGCACCGCGCTGGTCACCAGGATCGAGCGCAGGCGGCGGTCGAAATCCGTCAGCAGGATCGAATTGCGCAGCGTGCGGATGGCTTCGTCATAACTGGAAACCGTGCGGTCCGGGGAATCCGAAAACAGCACCAGCTCGCCGCGGCCGTCGCCATTCGAGGAAACTGTAGGCAGCCGGCCCCGCCAGGGTTTGACCACCGGCAGATTCCCAACCACCTCGGTCTTCAGCGTGCGAGCCACTTGCTCGGGATCCCGGATGGTGTTGTCCAACACGTCGCTCATCACCGCCGCGCCCACCCCCAACAGGCTGGAGAACAGAAACGCCAGCAGCAGGTTCAGCCTGAGGTCCGGGAAGACTGGCTTGATGGCCGGCCGCGCGGTGTCGGCTATGCGGATCGCGCTGTTCTGGAAACCCGCGTTGATGCCGGCTTCTTTGATCTTCCGCACCAGTTCCTCGTACAGCTTCTTGTCGGCCTCGGCTTCCCGTTTGAGCGCCTGGTATTCAAACGAGCGGGCGTTCAAGCGGTCGAATTCCGTCTTGGTTTCCGAGACGGCCTTCTTCAGCATCAATTCCCGGTTGATGGCCTCGCGGTATTCGATCTCGACCCGTTGCGCGATGTTCTGCCGGGTCCTCTGGAGCAGGGCCTGCACCTCGGAGAGCTGGGCGGCCGCTTTGCGATACTCCGGGTGGTTGGCCCCGTAGTAAATGGCCACGTCGGCAAACCGGGCCTGCGCTTCGTCCACCCGCTCGGCGATCTTGCGCAGGGACTCGCCCTGGCTGGAGACCTGCGCGGCCTCGATGGTGCCGCTCTTCACCGACTGATGAGCCACCTCCTTGCGGACGCGGTCGGCTTGCGCGTTGGTATATTCGGTGTTCAACTGCAACAGCCGCGCGGAAAGGATGCTGGTCTTCTCCTCGGGATTGATGACGTTCAGCTCGCGTTCGAACTGGGCCAGCGCCGCGCTGGATCGCTCCATCTTGGCCTTCAGCTCCTCAAGCTGCTTCTCCATGAAGGCCGAGAGGCTAGCCGAGGACCGGTAGCGGATGTTGTAGGTGTGCTCGAGATAGGACTGAGCGATGGCATTGGCCACGTCGGAAGCCAGCCGCGGATCCGGCGAGCGGTAGCTGATCAGCAGCAGGTAGGTGTTGGGGGGACGGCTCACTTTGAGGTTCCTCAGCAATACCGGGGCGTCTTCGGCGTCCGCCGGCTTGACCGTCTCGGGAACCTCCGCCCCCTCCGCTTCCAGCAGCTTGAAACGCTGCGCCACCGGCCGCAGCACGGAATCCGATTGGATCAGCTTGATCTGGGTGGCCAGAAACTGGTCGGCGTCGTTGGTGCTGGATTGCATAGCCTCCTGGCCCAGAATGCCGGTCGGCATCCGGCGGTCGATGTCCACGGTGGCGGTGGCCTCGTAGATGGGCGTGATGCGAGAGGAAACAATCAACGTGGCCAGCACGCTAACGAACACGAAAGACAGAATCTTCCAGCGGTGCCGCCTCAGTATCCAGAGATACTGCGACAGAGGAATGGAGGGCTCCTCCGGGGCCTGCTCGGCCGGCGGGTAAGAGATCCGGTACGGCTCGGCCAGGGTCGGAAGATTGGTTGGCGGAGAGGTTCGAACGAGTTTGTCTTCAGCCATGATGGCTCCCCGGAACTTCTAGCGGGCGGCCTCCCAGATGAGGACCCCCGACAGGGTGGCGGTGCCGAAGCCCACGATTTTTTCCAGCGCTCCCAGGCTGGCCCGACGGCCCGTGTTGTCGGGAATGTAGAGAATGTCGTTGGGCTGCAAGGGGACATCCTGCGCTTTGCGGTCCATGATCTTTCTGAGCTCGATGGCGATCTCATGTTTGGCCGTCGAGCTTTCCTCCCGCCGGTAGATGTAGGCTTGCTTGGAAGCGTAGGGGGCCAGTCCCTCCGCCAGAGCCAGGACTTTCAGGATGGTGGTCTCGGTCCCATCCTTGATCGGATAGGCGCCGGGCTTCTTGACGTTCCCCACCACGAACACCCGTCCCACTTCCGGCACGCGAATCTCCTCGCCTCCGGCCAGCTTGAGATTGAGTTCCGGGTCGGCGACGTCGATGAGGCCCTTGACGGGAATGCGCTGGATCAGGGAAGTAGGCGTGCCGTCCGCGCCGGGCTGCATGCGGCTCACCAGGATCTCGGCCCCGGCCTCCTGGCTGAGGCCTCCCGCCCGGGTCAGCGCGTCCAGCAGCGTGACCGTCCCGACGGCCTGAAAGGTGATCGGGTTCTTGACCGCGCCCGCCACGCTGATCGGCCGGCTGTGGTACTCGACCACCGTCACGGTGACCACTGGATCCACGATCAGTTGCTCGGCCTGGAGCGCCTTGGCGATGGTCCCCTCCAGGTCGCCCGGCAGCAGGCCCTGGGCGCGGAGCCGGCGCTTCAGCATGGGCAGCCGGATCAGGCCGTCGGCGCCCACCCGCACGGTGCGGGTGAATTCCGGAGCGTCATATACGCTCACGGCGATCAGGTCGTCGGCGCCGATCTTCTGCGCCGGCAGGTTGGCCCCCCCAATCTCGATGATGGGCGCGGGCCGCGTCTGGGCCTGGGCCCAAGCGGCTTCCCACAACGTCAGCAAGAGCAGAATCAACGTAGACCCTCTCCATCTGCCTGACTTCACCATGACGAACCTCCTTCAAGACTGCGGGATGGAAACCGGATCGGGCGCCTGATATGGTCGGCGCGAGGGGCGGCGCGCCAACCGGTCCAACAACTGCGTCAAGTCCCGGAAACCGGTTTCCAGTTGGGCCACCCTTTGATTGAGACTAGCCAATTGGCTTTGCAGCGGCCCTTCCGGATGGATCTGTAGCTCCATGGACCGCAAAATGGCCGAGCGGGCGAAATCGGAGATGCTGGGCGCGCCCTTTTGCAGGCAGACCGTGGCCAGGCTCCGGTACTCGTCCTCCGTCAGCCGGAAGTTAACCAGCCGTCTTCTAGGTTTGAGACCCACCATCTGGATTGGCCCCGACCGGGGCGAGCTGCAGCGCTTTCGGCGCCGGGCTTGGAAAGCTAGCCGGCTGGAGCGCTGCTGGCAACCAGTCTCTTGAGCCCCCGGCTCCGAGCGACGGGCAGGGGTGAAATCACGTCCCGGTCAATCTCGACGGCCACCGAGCGGCGCAACAGATCCACGTTTAAGACCACCCGCCAGTAATCCTTGCTCCGCAGCAAAATGGCCTCCAGGCCCCGCAGCGGGCCGCGCTCGATGCGGACCCGCTGGCCACACTCCAAAAATGGCCAGGGCTGAACCGGCAGGCCCGAAGCGACCGTCTGCTGTAGGGCGGCGATCTCCTGGTCGCTCACCGGGACCGGCGCTCCCCCGAAGCCCACGATCGAGGTCACGCCGGGCGTGGTTAAAACCCCCAGGTGATGCTCCGGAGCGAAGCGGCAGAACACATAGCCGGCGAACAACGGCAGCTCCAGCTCCTTGATGCGGTCCGACCACCGTCGCCGGGAGAGGTACAAGGGAAGAAACCTCTCCAGGCCTTGGTTCGACAGGGCTCGCGCCGTGCTCTTCTCATGCTGTGGTCTAACCGTGAGCGCAAACCAGTGAAAACGTGTGTGCGTGTTCACCTCTATGCTCGCTTGGATAGCCTCTGCGGCCCCGCCCTGGCCGGGCACAGCTACCGCGCCGTGAGTCCCAATTCGGAACCCCTAACCGATGGCCAAGCTCCGCTCACCTTGCCCGGACGGCCCCGGCAGCGAGCCCTCCCGGGTGCCCTGTACTACAATTGGTGTACCACTCGCTTCCAGCTTCTCCCGCTTGAATCGTCGCATTTGTCAGAAACCAGATCAGAGGAACACCTGGTTTCGCGCGCGGAAAATGGGGGCAGAACCGAATTGAGTCACAGCGCAGCATGACCGCAACCGAACTACCCGACGAGGGGCACCTGCCAGCAGAGCGGCCGTGCCGGGGAGATTGACGATTGTGGGATTGACCATTGACGATTGCTGTGTCTGGCGCCGCGGGACCCTGGGATCGTCAATCGTCAATGAGCCAATCGTCAATTGGCCGGCCACACCGAAACTGGCCCACACTTTCAATCACTCAATGAATCAATGATTCAATGGTCAAATGGCTTCCAGCTCTTCTTCCAGCAACTGCTTCTGGTACAGGTCGGCGTAGTAGCCGCCGGCTGCGATCAGTTCGGCGTGCGTGCCCTGCTCGACGATGCGTCCGCGGTCCAGCACGATGATGCGGTCCGCACTGCGGACCGTCGAGACGCGGTGCGAAATCAGAATCGAGGTGCGGCCGCGCATCACCTCCGCCAGCCCGCTCAGGATGCGCTCCTCGGTAGCGGTGTCCACGCTGGAAAGCGCATCATCGAGGATCAGGACTTTGCGGGTTGCGCAGGATGGCGCGGGCGATGGCGGTGCGCTGCTTCTGGCCTCCGGATAGCGTGATGCCGCGCTCGCCCACCAGGGTCTGATAGCCCTCCGGGAAAGTCGACGACGTCCGGCGCCCAGACCGGCCAGTTCGGCCGCCCTCGAATCTCTTCCTCGGTTGCGCCTCTCGACTCCCGAAGGCGATGTTCTCGGCCAGGGTGGCGCTGAACAGGAAGGTCTCCTGCGGCACGAAGCCGATCTGGCGGCGCAATGCGGCAGGGCGAAAGCTCGCGCAGATCGATTCCGTCCAGCCAGCACCGCGCCCGCGGTGGGGTCCAGCAGCCGGGGAATCAATCGCACCAGCGTGCTCTTGCCGCAGCCCGTATGTCCCACGATGGCCACCGTCTCTCCGGCCCGGAATCCGCAGGTCGATCCATCCAAGCGCCCGGCCGGTGGGATAGTCGACGCTCACCTCGCGGAACTCGATCTCGCCCGCGCCAGCGCCGGCAGCGGCCACGGGGAGCGTCGGGCTCGGCGACGGTGGGACGCTCCGGCAGAATCTGGTTGATGCGGCCCAGCGAGGCGCTGCCCCGCTGCATCAGGTTGACCACCCAGCCCACCGCGATCATGGGCCAGACCAGCATCCCCATGTACATGTTGAACATCACGAAGCTGCCGAAGCTGAGGCTGCCCGCGAGCAGCCGCGATAGCCTCCCACCCACAGCACGATCAGGAAACGTCAGGCCGATCAGCGCCTGTAGCAGCGGCAGCAGCAGGCTGGAAGTCCGCGCCAGATGAAGATTGTGGCGCAAGTATTCCCGGTTCAGTTGCTCGAACGCCGCAGCTCCGCCTCCTCCTGGACGTAGGCGCGCACCACGCGCACGCCGGCGAGGTTCTCCTGGACGCGGCTGCTGATATCGGAGAACAACCCCTGGATGCGCTCGAAACGCTCGTGAATCACGCGGCCGAAATACATCACCACCAGGCTTACCAGCGGAGCCGGAACCAAAGCGGCCAGGGTCAGCGGCCAGTCCACGGAAAGCATCACTGCCACGGACAGAACGAACGTCACGCTGGTCTCGGCCCAATACATCAGCCCCGGGCCGAGCATCATGCGGACAGCGTTCAGATCGTTGGTGGCCCGGGCCATGATGTCGCCGGTGCGCGTGCGCGAGTAAAAATCCGGGGAGAGCGCGATCAGGTGGGCGAAGAAATCGTTGCGCAGATCGTACTCGATGTCGCGCGAGACGCCGATGAGAATCACGCGCATCCAGTACTGAAACAAACCCTTGAGCGCCGACAGAGCCAGCAGCAGGCCGCAGAACATCACCAGCGTCTCCAGCCGGAATCCGCGCGTCAGCGAGTCGATGCCGCTGCGGATCACCAGCGGCTGAACCGCCGCCAGAACGTCTTTGATCCCCAGCGCCCCGAACCCTAGCGCGAGCCCGCGCTGGTAGCGCCGGAGGTAAGGCCGGAGCCTGCGAAAGCTGTCTCTCATCGGCCTACATTCCCACCCAGTTGGCGATGGTTTTCTGCCATTCCAACACCACGATCTTCTGGCTTCGGCGGGCACGCCACCAGCCGTCAGTCCGGAAGTACGGGTCTGGAGCGGCGACCACACGGATCTCCGCCTGCGGCGCCAGAGAACGATAGATGTTGCCTGCCCGTCGCGTGTGATAGTCGCTGGTCACCACGATGAAGCGCCGGACGTTGCGGCGCCGCAGCTCTTCCAGAACGACCTGCGCCTCCTCCTTGGTGGAATTGGCCTCATGGGGCAATGCGATGAACCAACCTGCCGGATACCCTTTCTTCTCCGCGAACGAGATAGCCAGATCGGACTCGTGCCAGCCGTACATTCCTTCCGGTCCGCTCACCAGAATCTTGGGAGCGCACCCCTTTCGAACCAGCTCCGCTCCCTTCAGGATGCGGTTGCCGTAACCATCGCCGGCCAGCACCACCACCATCTCGGCCGCAAATGGCTCGTCCGCTTTGACCAGAAAACTGCCCAGAGCAGTCAGCCAGAGCGGATGGGCAATGAAGAATGCGACGGCTAGGGTTGCTACAACCAGCCAGCGAAGAGCGCGGGATCTCCAGAGTGCCACGAACTATTTCTCGTCCGTGGAGTTCTTCGGGTCAAGATGGCCGACCGCCTTCAGCCGCTGATACAGCCGCTCGACTTCGGCTTCATCTTCGGGGCATAGCACCCGCTGCCGGGGGGAGGGAAAGGATCTGTGATCCGTGCTCTTCGCGAACCCTTCTCCCCAAAACTGGCGGTAAGGAATCCCGTCGATCAACGCCCCACGGGCCGCGCGCCGCAACTGGCGAAGCAGGCTGTTGGCCGAATCCAGGTCGCCCGGATAGATCAACAGAATTCGGCGGTTGTCGAACAGAGTGATGTAGACGATCAACGGGGAGAGCCAGCCGGTGCGGTCCAGGCGGCGGATGTCCAGCCACGGGATGGTCTGGCGGCCAAACGCCAGATGAGTTTCATAGATCTCCACCGGCGGCCGAAGCGCTAGAAAAGCCAGCACCCCGGCGCTGGCTAGGAACAGCACCCCAGGAATCAGGGCCGGGGGCCACCTCATTCCGCACCAGCCGGAGAACGCCGCGAAAACCAGGGCCGCCAAACCCGCCTGCAAATAGTGCCTGGACGCTGTGTAGCGAGTTATCACAGCCTCTCCTCCCTTTAAGCCTACGCCCCCAAACCTCTCTCGTCAATCCACCCGCGCAATTCGGGGACAGGCTACGAAACCCCCAAATCTGCACCCGTGCCTGGCTCATTCGGCGCTGGCGGAATTTGGGGGTTTCGTAGCCTGTCCCCGAATTGCGCCCCTGGCATAGTCCAGGCCGCTCCAGATGGTGATGGCTGCGGTGGGCCACGCCAGTATCCCCGCCCAGCGCTCCAGGCCGCTCCCGGGCCAGGCCCGGGCCACGATCACCGTTGCCGCCGTGATGACCTGAATCCAGGTGCTGAGCTTGCCCCACAGCGAGGGTGCAAACTCGCGCCGCCGGGTCAGCAGAAAGGCCAAACCCGCCCCGGCCAGGATCAGGATATCCCGGCCGAAGATGATTCCCACCAGCCACCAGGGCAAGCCTCCACTGATCCCCAGTGCCAGGTAGACGGAACTGAGCAGCGCTTTGTCGGCCACCGGGTCCAGGTAGGCCCCCAGGCGCGTCGAACAGTCCAGCCGCCGCGCCACAAGCCCGTCCAATAAGTCCGTGATCGCCGCCGCTAGGAAGATCCCAAGGGCCTGCCGGCTCTGGCCCAGCAGGATCGCGCGCACGGCCAATGGCGCCATGGCTAGACGAGACAGGGAAAGCAGGTTGGGAAGGATTCCCCTAGGAAACGAGGGCGTGCGCCACCCGGCCGGCAACTTGGTCAAAGCTCAGGATCTCATAAAGCGAGGGGTCGGACATGATGCGGTTCACCAGCGCAAAATGCATGGCGTGACCGGCCCGCTCGGCCACTACGTGCCCCAGCAGCGGACGGCCGATCAGCGCCAGATCGCCGATCAGGTCCAGCGCCTTGTGGCGGCAGCATTCGTCGGCGAAGCGAAGCCCCTCCGCGTTAAGAAGGGAGCGGGTGTTGAAACAAATCGCGTTCTCCAGCGAGGCGCCGCGGATCAATCCCATGTCCCGCATCCGATCCAGCTCGTGCGCGAACCCGAAGGTGCGTGCCGGGGCGATCTCGGCGGCGTAGTGCTCCGGGGTCACCTCCAGGTCTAGCGTCTGCCGGCCTACCAGCGGATGGTCAAAGAAGACCTCGCAGGTGAGCTCGAAGCTGTCCGCCGGGAGGATCGAGATGCGCCGCGCGCCGTCTTCCACCGTCACCGGCCGCCTTATGCGCAGATATCTGCGCGTGCGCCGGTAGACCCGCAGGCCCGCCTCCCGGATCATCGCCACGAACGGCAGCCCGCTGCCATCCAGGATGGGCACTTCCAGGTTGTCGATATCGATATAGGCGTTGTCCACGCCCATGCTGTAGAACACGCTCAGCAAATGTTCCGTGGTCGAGATCAGAACGCCCTGCCGCATCAGGCTGGTGGCGTAACTGACGCGGGCGACGTGCCGCCAACTGGCGCGGATGGGGAAACCCTCCAGATCGGAGCGCAGGAACACAATCCCAGTGGAAGGGGGAGCCGGCAACACGCGGATCTTCACCGGCACTCCACTGTGGAGACCGGTTCCCGAAGCCTCGACGGGGCGCCGGAGAGTGGTCTCAAAACGCAACCGCAGACTCCATATAAGCGATTTCCCTGTGCAACCCAAGAACCCACTTGCAACTCTCTGATAACAGGATGGTTCTAGGACTACTATGTGGCCCTGGCGCAACACTCCGACGGGCCGAGTGTGGTCAGAATGCCTCTCGGATGGCGCTGGGGGTATGATGGGGATGCATGGCTCGCCCGCGCTTGTTTCTGATCGATTCCTTCGGCTTCATCTTTCGGGCCTTTCACGCCCGCGCCCGCAGCGGTGCCCCCGCCATGCGCACCAGCGCCGGCCTGCCGACCGAGGCGGTCTACATCTTTACCAACATGCTTCGCAAGCTCACCTCGACCTACCAGCCGGACTACGTCGCGGCCGTCTTCGAGAGCGAGGGCCCCACCTTCCGCGAGCAGCAATTCGCCGAATATAAGGCCAACCGGCCCGAAATGCCGCCCGAGCTCGCCCTTCAGATCCCTTACGTGCGGCGGTTGCTGGAGGCCATGCGCATCCCCGTGCTCCAGTACCCCGGCTTTGAAGCCGACGACGTGATCGGCGCCATCGCCGTCCACGCACAGCAAACCGACCTGGATGTCGCCATCGTTTCCAGCGACAAGGACATGCTGCAACTGGTGAACGAGCGGGTTTCAATGTTCAACCCGATGCAGGAAGAACTGTGGTACGACCCCGGCAAAGTGGAGGAGAAGATGGGGGTCAAGCCAGCCCAGGTGCCCGATCTGTTGGCTCTAAAAGGCGACTCCATCGACAACATTCCGGGGCCCCCGGTATCGGCGACAAAGGGGCGCGCGATCTGATCGCGCGTTTCGGCTCGGTCGAACAGGCGCTGGAGCGTTCGGGCGAAGTCGAAAAGCGGACGTATCGGGAGAGCCTTCAGAACAATGCCGATCAAATCCTGTTAAGCAAACGGCTGGCTACCATCGACACTTCGGTTCCCATCGAGTTCGACCGCGCTTCGGTCCAAACCCATCCGCCCGATACAGCCACGCTCAAGCAGCTTTTCAAGGAACTCGAGTTCTACAGTCACTTAAAAGAAATGGGCCCGGACGAGGACGCGCGCCCGCGGGACTACCAGGCCATCGGATCCTCCGAGGAACTCGAAGCGTGCCTGGCCTCGATTCCGGACGGCGCGCCGGTGGGGACAGGCATCCTGGCCGCTCCGGGTGGCTCGGCAGAGTCAGCCGGTTTTTTCCACGGCGAAGACCAGCTCACCCTCGGCCTGGCCTGGAAAACCGGTCAAGCCCGCTCGGTGCCCTCGTCGCTTTTGGACCACCTGCGCCCGTTGCTGGAAGACGCTGCCCGCCCCAAGATCGTTCACGACCTCAAATCGCTCTGCCTCGCGCTCGCGCCGCTAGGCATCGAACCGCGGGGCTTCACCCAGGACCTCATGCTTTACGCCTTCCTGCTGAACGCCGACCCGGCGGGCTGTGCGCTTGACCTGCTGGTACGGCGGTACCTGGACCGCAAGCTCGAAGCCACTGCCGAGTGTCGGGCCGATTGCACGCTCGAGTTGGCCGGCCGCCTGGCCCCGAAATCGACGCGCGGGGGTTCCGCGAGCTCTACTTGAAGATCGACTTGCCGCTGGTTCCTGTGCTGGCGCGCATGGAACAGACCGGAATTCGCATCAACCCCTCCGAGCTAAAGCGCCTCTCCCAGCTCCTGGATGCCGAAATCCAGCGACTGACTGCCCAGATTCACTCCCTGGCGGGAAGACCTTTCAATATCAACTCTCCCCAGCAGTTGAGCCGGATCCTGTTCGAGGATTTGAAGCTCCCGGCCCCCGTGAAATACGGAAAAGGAAAGACCATCTCGACAGCCGCCGACGTGCTCGAAGAGCTGGCTGGCGAGCACGAAATTGTGCGCAAGGTCCTGGACTATCGCCAGCTCGCCAAGCTGAAGGGCACTTACGTGGACGCGCTTCCCGCCCTGATGAACCCTCGCACCGGGCGCCTCCACACCAGCTTCAATCAAACCGGCGCCGCTACCGGGCGTCTGTCCTCTTCCAACCCCAACCTCCAGAACATTCCTATCCGCACCGAACAGGGCCGCGAGATCCGCGCCGCCTTCGTCCCCAGAGAAGGTTGGAAGCTGGTGGTCGCTGACTATTCCCAGATCGAGCTGCGGCTGCTGGCGCACATGTCGCGCGACCCGGTCCTGGTGGAAGCCTTCCGCAACGGCGAGGACATCCATACCCGCACCGCCGCCGAGGTCTTCGGCGTGCCGCCCCTGATGGTTACTCCCGAGCAGCGCCGCAACGCCAAGGCCGTCAATTTCGGAATCATCTACGGGTTGAGCGCCTTCGGGCTGGCGGCCCAGCTCGGCATCTCGCGCGAGGACGCCCAGAGCTACATTCAGGATTACTTCCAGCGCTACGCCGGAGTGCGGAAGTTCATCGACTCGACTATCGAAGAAGTGCGCCGGACCTCCGTTACACGAACGCTGTTCGGTCGCGAGCGCCCCATCCCGGATATCAACAGCCGCATCGCAAACGCTCGCTCTTTTGCCGAGCGGACCGCGGTGAACACCCCGCTCCAGGGCACCGCCGCCGACTTGATCAAGCTGGCCATGATCCGCATCGATGGCGAACTCCGGGAACGCAAGCTCCAAACCGCCATGCTGCTTCAGGTGCACGACGAGTTGCTGTTCGAATCGCCGCCCGAAGAGATCAGCGAGGTCACCCGGCTGGTGAAAGCCGCCATGGAAAACGTCCACAAGCTGGAGGTGCCCCTCATTGCCGACGTGGGCGTTGGGGCCAACTGGCGGGACGCCAAATGGACTTGCAGTCATGATATCATGCAGTCATGGCTGAACTGCGCAGCAGGAGACTTGTAGTCACCACCCTGCGTCTGCCCGAGGACAAGCACAGAGTATTCCGGCTGGAAGCGGTCCGGCGCGGAACCAGCATGCAGAGAGCGCTGGAACAGGCCGTTGAAACGTGGCTCCGCACGGCTCCTGAGCGGACCAGGAAGCCGCTGGCGGGACTGCGCCTGCGCGGGATGCTGCGCGATACCAAGGTGATGGAGATCCGCAAGGAAGAGCGGCGCACCGAGCTCGCCCGCGACCGCCAGCGACTGTGAAGCCCGCGCGAGTGCTGGATTCCTGGATTCTGATGGCCTGGCTGAAGGACCAGCGCCCAGGCGCCGACACTATGGAGCGACTCTGGCGAGAGGCGGCCGCGGGCAGAGTCCGGCTGATCCTCAACCTTCTCAACCTGGGAGAAGTCTACTATCTGACCGCCAAGGCCAAAAGCCTTGCGGCGGCCGCGCGTGTGCTCGATCAACTTCGCGCCATGCCGCTGGAGATCTGGCCGGTTTCCGAAGCGCTGGTTCTGGAAGCCGCCCGGCTCAAGGCACGATTCGCCATCTCTTACGCGGATGCCTTTGCGGCCGCCACCGCGAGATCCGCCGGCGCCCCACTGGTCACAGGCGATCCGGAATTGCGAAAGCTGCACCGGAACGGAATCCTGGAACTGGACTGGGCCGGCGGCTGACTGCCCTTCCCCGGAGCGGGGTGTGGCCGCTGTCAGGGGCTTCTCAGGAAACCTCGAGGCCGTTTTGTTCAGCCAGCGATCGCCGCCGCTCCGCCGCTGAGTAGGCCGCTACGCGCTCAGCACTTTCCGGTTCTTGGAAAATCAAGTGCTGATGACGGATGCCTGGAACCACGTTCGGAACACCCGAACCGTGTACGGCCACATCGTCGAGTGGGATGCTCAGGGCATCCCGGTGACCTTGTCTCTGTCGCTCGTTCTCCGTAGCGCGGTACTGTTGGGTGCCCGCCTGCTGCGGCAAGAGAACCAGCACAGTTCTCTGGTTACCAGCCCGCGCCGCATGCACTACGATGGTGAGGTGGTCTACGGTGCCTTCGGTTGTGGACTCGGAGAGGAAGGCTGACCCGGGACGCTGCGGACCAACTGTCGAAACTCTTCGTCCTCCGGCAGCGGGGTGATGGTCGAGTCCGACAACTCCGCTTGCCGGGTTTCCTCGTCGCCCAGACTGATGGCGCAGGTGAGTAGTCTGGCCGCCTCTTGCTTGTTTCCCCGCAGGAACGCGATGTAAGCCTGGTTGCCAAGCATCACGGGGTCGTCGAGCTTGCGCTGGAGAGCGGCGGAGATCTTCTCCCAGGCCTGCTCGAGGCAAGCTGTGGCAGAGGGCTCGTCTCCGCTGGCCCTCGCCTTCTTGGCGTCGCAGAGCATGTGAAATGCGACGTTGTTGAGTCCGGCTGACACATGCTCCCGTACCTCAGTCTCCTTGGAATCGCCGAACCGTTTCACCAACTGATCATAGGAGTCCAGGGACTCGTCGGTTCGCTTGAGTTGGCTCAGCAGGAGGCTGCGGTTCAGGAAAGCCGCTGCCAGCCGCTCGTCCAATGCCGGGTCCCGGATCGCTTCAAAGCGTGGAATCACCTCGGCGTAAGCGGCGAGGGCCTCCAATGCCCGATCGAGTTCATGCAGTGTGGTGGCCTTATTGACCCAGGCCCTCACCACTTGCTTGCGCACGCCGGGTTCCCGAGTATCCTTGAAGCGCCTTACCACCTCGTCGTACACCTCGATCTGCTCTTCTTCCTTGCCACGTCTGTCGAGTGCCAGTCCCTTGTCATTCAGGGTCTTGGCCAGTTGTTCCTGCAAAACGGCCTCACCGGGTTTCTTCTCCAACAGAGCATTGGCGATTTTGATTACGAGGTCATGGGCTTCCAGGTCGATGTCGCACGGATCGTTTAACCGCTGCAGGGCCCAGGCTACGTCCCGCATCAGCATCAGGAGCTCCCCTTCGCCCAGGTCTGAAGTGCCTCCGTAGATCCGAAGGCCTTCCCGGATGGCCTCGCAATACTGCGAGCGTCGCAGCGCGTCGCGCACGCCCCGCAGCGGCGAATCGAATTTCTCTTTTTCATTTAGAGACTCGATCCAGTGAATCACGTCGCTAATGCGGTAGGTATCCGCCGCCGGTCCGCCGGGCTGGTCTTTGGGCACCGTACAATCCAGTTGCTTAACAAAGAAGTCCAAAGGATCGGTAGTCAGTTTCGGCGGTTCCAATTGAAAGGCCTGAATCAGCGCGTCAAATACGTCCTGCGCCGAGAGTGTGGGAGCCTTGCTTCCCTTGCCTGCCAGCGCCGAAGTGGGCACCCCGGTGCGCGACGGCAACTGAGCTCCAGGCCCGCCCTCGGCCTCGTACTTCTCGGCTGTCTCTGAGCGGCCAGCCGTCTGAACTTCGGGCAGCACCATGTATGCATTGGGATGGCCCAGTAGCCAGTCGGGCAGTGATCTCCAATCGTCCTTGCGGTAGCAGAACCAGTAAAGGTTGTAGGGCAAACGGCCTTGCAGGCGGCGACTCAGCGCGGTCATAACCACGTCACCCTCCCAGCCGCTGTAACCAACCACCAGCGGCGACCGATGCCGGAGGATTTCGTCGAGCAGCGAGGCCATCGTGAAAGCAGTTTCCGAGGTCGCCTGGGAGCGCTCCTCGATCTCGCCCCTCAGGTTGCAGCAGTCGTAGAACCAGTACGTTCCGTGGACGTGAACGATCTGGATGTCAGGGCGATCCAGACTGACGCGGTCAACGGTCTTGGGGTGGTCGCAGATGATATGCTGCTTGCCGAACAGCGTCAGAGCGCGGGAGAGAAAATCATCGAAATTGGTGGTCACGACCAGGTTAGTGATCTTCTCGCTGAGCAGAATGTGGGCCAGACGAAAGTTGGCGTGGGAGATGGGTTTTCCCTCGATCAGCGTTCGGAGGTACTCCTGGCGCTCGCCCGGCTGGGGAAAGGCTCTGTCGGACCAGTGGGAATAGGTGTCCATGGCTCCCTTTCCGCTCGGTTCGTCGCCGCGGCCGAACTCACGCGCCTTCTGGCGGCACTCCGCTTCGATCTCCGAAGCCAGTAAGATGGGTGGCTTTGAGACACCTGCGCCCACCAGGAAAAAGAAAGGCCAGCGCTTCCCCGCGCAGGCTTGGTTGATCTGGCTGATGGCCGCTTTCAGATCCAGTTCCTTCACAAGCTCCTCCCCCTCTCTGAAACCTATCAAAAAGCGCAGCACAGGGGAAGCCTCGACGCCCGATTGCATGGCTGGCCTCGGAGAAACGGCGTGGCCTCAGCGCGGCCGCAGGATGGCCCGCGCCGGCGCCCCGTCGCTCCTCAGCACTTTGAGCGGCAGGCAGACCAGATCGTAGCGGCCTGGCTTTACCCGCGATAGATTGAGGCCCTCGATGATCCAGATGCCCGCCCCGAGCAGCACCTGGTGCGTCTCAACCGTATCCTGGCGAAACCCGCCCACCGAGAGATAGTCGATGCCGACCGTCCGGACCCTCCGGTTCACCAGATACTGCGCCGCCTCTTTCGAGATGTAGACGAAATCCTCGACGAACTCATCAGTTTTCCAACATCGCGCCGAGTTCCGCGTCTTGAACAGGATCCGCTCGCCACTCCGAATCCGGTGCCTGGCCAGGTGCTCCGGGCGGATCGATTGCGGGTCGCGGACCTCGATCACGCGCGCCCGTCCGAGGGTGGCCGCGAGCGGCATCTTGTCCAGACTGCGGCCTTCCCGGAGGAAGTGCAGCGGAGCATCCATGTGGGTGCCCGTGTGCAGGCTCATCGAGGCCGCGGAGAAATTCCCCATGTCGCCGCGCTCGATTTCGAGTCTACGCTCGATGCGCGGGGCCGGATCCCCGGGCCAATGCACCATCCCGCTGCGCAGCGGAACGGAAACGTCGATCCAGTCCCGCTTCACCGCTCGATGATCGACCGCAGCGGGCGGAGGTAGATGTTGCGGTAAGCCACCGGCCCGTGGTCGCCTTGGAGCATGAGCGGATTGGCGGGCGCCTCCGGGATGATTCATGTGCGCGCGTGTCGGCCCGTCCACCTCCACGTTCTCCTGGATCGACAGCCCGTTGTGCAGCACCCGGATGAATTTCGCGTTCTGGATCTTCTTCCCGCTGGCGTCAAAGCGCGGCGCCTGAAACCAGATGTAGAAGGACTGCCACTCGCCCGGGCGGCGGCTGGCGTTGCGCGAGGGCGCCGACCCGCCCACGCCTTTGCCGTCGATCCAGCGGTGATAGACGCCTCCGCAATCCGACGACTTCATCGGCTCGCTGGAACCCCAACTGTCGAAGACCTGTATCTCGTACAGACCGTGCAGGTAGACGCCGGAATTGGAGCCTTTGGCCAGCATGAACTCCAGGTACAGCTCGACATCGCCGAATTTCTCGTCGGTGACCAGGTTAAGGGCGCGGCCTTTCAGTCCGTTCAGCATCCGGTCGCCGGGGCCAGGCGCCGCGGATAACCGCGCCGGCCCCAGCAAGCGCTCCCAGATCACCCCGCGCGTGGTGATCCACTCGTGAGGCTTTCCGTCCTGGCCGTGCCAGCCGGTGAAGTCTTTGCCGTTGAACAGCGCTCGCCACCCGTCTTCGATCAGATAGGGTGCGTCGCCGTGCTCCTCTCCGTCATTGCGCTCGGGCAGCTTCTGGGCTGCCGCGGGCAGCCAAACCAGCAACAGGGTCGCGAAAAGCCAAATTTTCTGTAACATAACCCGTCCGAACCTCACTAGACTACCAGAAGAGCCCTGTGCCATTGAAGCCCCATCGTGGCGATTGATTCATTGACGATTGATTCATTGACGATTGTGCTGCGGCTGCCGGTGGCGCCTCCGCCAATCGTCAATGATAAAATCGGCAATCGTCAATTCTGGGGGATTGATTCATTGACGATTGCACTGCGGCCGCCGGGCGTGCCCCCGCCAATCGTCAATGAGAAAATCGGCAATCGTCAATCTCTCGGTACGGTCGCGGCTCGGAGCCAATTCACTGGCTGACGGCTTCCTCCACCCTCACCACGTAGTAGGGTGTGGCCAGCCACGGGTCGGGGTCGAACCAGCCGCTGTTGTCCGGGTTGAGTATCTCGAAGTAATACATCAGATCCCAGCGCGGCGGGATGTCTTCGGCCGGGATGGTGAATGTGGGCTGGCCGCCCCTCTTCTCGAGGGTCTTGAACTTGGCGAGCTGGTTTACTGGCCGGTAATGCAACCGCACGGACTTGACCGCGGCGGCCGGCACGACCTGCAAGGCCAGGGTCAGGGGCCGGTTGGCGATGGCCGTCTTGGGGGCGATATGCAGAATGCGAGGCTTGGCCAAGGGCTTAGGTCTTTTCTGCGGCGGAAGCGGCTGCGGCGAGCGCTTCCCTTTTACCACCAGCCCGCTGATGCTCCACTCCCCCACCGGGAAAACGACATCCACGTGACCGTTCACGGCGGTCAGGTTCCGCGGCGTGGCCGTGCTGTCGGGCTTCAGGAAGAAAACCGAAAACTCGCCCTCGCCTGTCCTGATGCGAAACGTCTGCGCGCCCCGGCCGCCGATCCAGTCGCCGAACAGCGCGTTCTGCGGCAGATTCTTGGGACTTCGCGCCACCGCGCGGACCTCGTGATAGGGCGTCAGCGGCATGGCATGCGCCTCGCGGATTCCTTCGGTGACCCACCCATATCCCGCCGATTCCGTGAATTTCGTCTCCGGACCCACCGCCTCGAAACGCGGCTCGACGGTGTTGCGCAGCACGTAGGGATCGTTGCGGTAGGAGGCGCCGCGCGCCATGGCCACCGGGCCGCCGAAGTCAAATCCGAAATCGAACCGGCCGAACCGCTCGAAAACCTTCTCCCGTTCCTCGATCAGCTTCAGATCGTGCCGAACGTAGGGCAGCTTGTCCTTCCAATGACCGACGTCGTCAGGTCCGAAGGCCATCTGCGCCGGATAGACGCCGTCGGTCAGCTCGACCAGTTTCTCCCATACCCCCAGCGCGGCCCGCAGTTCGCGCTTGGCCGCCTGGAGCGCGGCCGCGTCGCCGGTCTCATAGAAATAGATGAGCTGCTCGGCGGCCATCTGCTTGTGCGCGTGATAGCGGGCAAGCTGAGCCAATACCTGGAAATCCGCCTCCGACGACCGCCATTCCCGGTTCGCTGGCTGCACCTTCGCCCGCGCTAGTTCCAGCGCCAGCTCAGTGCGCGCGGCCAGGCCGCGAAGTCGCTCGGCGGTCTGCCAGGGCGTCTGCTTGGCGGACGCCAGCCCCTGGATGCGGTTCTCGACTGCCTCGGGGATCGTAGCGATGTAGCGCCAGTCACTCGGCCGCACGTCTTTGTAAGCGTCGATCAAGCCGCCCGGATTGATCTCCGGCCAGATGTACATGTTCGGATCGGCCAGGTGCGCCGCCACGACCTGGTTCAGTACGCCGCTCGAAGCCTTGTATGCCTCCAGTACATCCGGGGCTGCTGCCCCAAAGCGGGATTTCAATTCCTTCGTCCAGAGGTCGGGAGTTTTCGGATCGTAGCTGAGCCGGCCCCACAGCAGGTAGAACAGCCAGTACCGCTCGAATTCCCATTTCCAGAAGACGCGGTCCTTCTGCTCGGTCGTGAAAACGCCCCACTTGCCCGGCCGGTTCCCGAACCCTTTTTGCGCCAGCGGAGCGTCGATCTCGAAGCCCTTCGAGCCCGAAAGCGTGAAGGTGGGGACGGCGCGCCGGACATAGTCCGGGTCCCCCCACAGCAGCAGGCGGTGAGAACCCAGCCCCCACAACTCCCAGTAGAACTCGTAGGCGCGCGGCTTCTCCAGAAAGTTGAGGTGGCTGTAGCCGGGATAGGTCTCGGCGGGCGGGTAGGGCCGCCCCAGGTCTTCGGCCCAGTATTTGGTCGAAACCCGCAGCGGCACACTGGACTTGAGGGCCACCTCGACCATCCCGCCGGCCAGCGCCCATCCCCGCAGGTCCAACACTACCCGGCGGCCCGCCTCGCGGATGGCGCGGAAAACATAATCCCGATAGAACTCCACCTGCTGATCGTTCGGAATGCCCGACTCCGCGTTGGTGCGCATTTGCACGCTGCGAATGGCCGGGCACGCCGCCAGCACCTTGCGCAATGCTGCGTAGCTGTAAGGGCCGATGTTGGCCCGCGTCAAGCCCTCTACTGTCGGCTTCATGTTGGGCTGGATGTTGTGCTCCCAGATGCCCAGGGTGAAATCGATTCCGTAGTCGGCCGCGCTCTGCGAGATGAATCGCAGCATTTCGAGGTTCCGCTCGCACTCCGTCTGCGTGAGGCCTGGTACGCGCACCTGGGGAAATTCCTCCAAGGCCAGCCAGAACGGATAGGGCGGGGCAAGGTAGTTGGTCTGGTGCGCGAACACCAGGTTGAAGCGATTGAAACGGTCGCGCGCCAGCATGGCGAAGAACTGCTGCCAGTACTCCTTCGAGTAATACCAGTCCTTCTCGAGGTCCTCGTTATGCAGAAACTGGCGGATGCCGCGGATGGGCGTGACGGGCGCCCCCCGCGCCATGCGCAGCCGGCCCGTCTCCCGGATCTGCTGCGCCGCTTCCAGTAACCCGTACATCAGCCCGCGCAGATCGCCGCCCAAGATCAGCCCCGGCAGGATCCGGTAGGACTCCGGGGCTTCCGTCGAGATCTCCGTTCTGATGCGGTACTTCGCGGGGTCCAGGCCGCGGGCCACCAGCGCCCGGTTCAGTTCGGCCCTGCCGAACTCGACTGGGCCGCCTGCGACCGGCAGAGCCAACGCAAGGAAGCACAGAATCTTATTCCGCAACTGAACGCCACCCCCGTTTCGACAGGTCCCAGTAAATCACCGCGCCCGCCGTCAGGCCCAGCGCCACCAGCAGGAGGCCAGTCCCAGTCTCCTTCAACAGCAGTTTCCCGGTCCCAAACAGGGTTCCGTAAATCAGCAGGCAACCACACATCCAGTCCAGCAGGTTGTTCCACCCGTCGCGCGCCGGCTTTACCTCCGGAACCAGCTCCGCGATCCGCCTCCACCCCGCCCCCACCGGCCGCACGCGCCGGTAGAATCTAACAAGCACCTCGGGGGCTCCGGGCGCGTCAGGAAGGTTACCGCCAGCCAGACCACCGTCGTAACCGAAATCGTGACGATCATGATCCAGGCGAAACCAACGGGGTCCTCGCTATCCAAGCCCCGGCCCAGTTGCATGTATACGGAAACCACGAAGGCGCAGATCATCGAAGAAACTTCGCTCCAGGCGTTGATCCGCCACCAGTACCAGCGCAGCAGCAGCACCAGCCCCGTGCCCGCCCCGGTCACGATGAGCAGTTTCCAGGCCCCGCTGATGGACTCCATAAAGGCCGCCACCACCGCCGAGGCCAGGGTCAGGAACACCGTCGCCCACCGCGAGGCTCGCACGTAGTGCTTCTCGCTGCCGTCCTTCTTGAGGAATCGCCGGTAGAAATCGTTGACCAGGTAGCTGGCGCCCCAGTTGAGCTGCGTGGCGATGGTGGACATGTAAGCCGCCGCGAAGGCCGCCACCATCAAGCCCCGCAGCGAGGAGGGCAGGCATTGGATCATCACCAGGACGTAGCCGGACTCGGTATCTGCACCCTTCAGTTGCGGGTACAGAATCAAGGACACCAGACCCACCAGGATCCAGGGCCAGGGCCGCAGCGAGTAGTGCGCCACGTTGAACCACAAAGTGGCCAGCAGCGAGTGCTTCTCGTCGCGCGCGCAGAACATGCGTTGCGCCACGAAGCCCCCGCCGCCCGGTTCGGACCCGGGGTACCAGGTTGACCACCAGTTCAGCGAGATGTAGACCAGGAAGGTGATCATGGGCATCCAGGCCGAGTTGAGGTCGGGGATGAAGTTCAACGCCGACCCCCTGCCCACCCCCACGGTCCGATCGACGATGGCCAGTTTGGCCTTCATCCCGTCGATGCCGCCCACCGCGTGCACGGCCGCCACCGCCAGCACGATCACCATCCCCATCTTGATGACAAACTGCACCAGATCGGTGACCAGTACGCCCCACAGTCCCGAGATGGTCGAGATCAGCGACGTCAAGGCGATGATTCCCAGCACGATCGCCAGCGCCTGCAACTTCGTCACGCCCAGGATAAGCATCAGGATCTTGATCATGGCCAGATTGACCCAGCCCAGCACGATGCAGTTGATCGGGATGCCCAAATACAGTGCGCGGAAGCCGCGCAGGAACGCCGCGGCTGGCCCGGAGTAGCGGATCTCGGCGAACTCGACGTCCGTCATCACGCCGGAGCGCCGCCACAGCCGGGCGTAGAAGAACACCGTTAGCATCCCGCCGGCCACGAAATTCCACCACAGCCAGTTCCCGGCGATGCCCCCCTTGGCCACCAGCCCGGTCACTGCCAGCGGCGTGTCGGCGGCGAAGGTGGTCGCCACCATCGACGTGCCCGCCAGCCACCACGGCACATCCCGTCCGGAAAGGAAGAACTCGTTGACGCTCTTTCCCGCGCGGGCCTTGTAGTAGAACCCGATGGCGATGTTGAAAACGAAGTACAGAACGATGACAGACCAGTCCACTAGCGTTAGTTGCACGATGGGCCTCGCAAAAGGGGATTATACAGGGGAGACGCTCACTTCAGCCAGCGCTCGAAGAAGGCTTTCCAGGCCGGGTCGATCTCCGGCCCGTTGGGCTTGTGGCCGTCGTTGGTCAGCACGAACTGGATGCGCTCGGGAATGCCCAGCAGTTCATAGACCTCGCGGGCGCGGTTGTAGTAGCCCCAGCTCTGGAGATCGTCGGAGTCGCCGCCGCAGTCCTCGCACCGCCGCGTCCCTCCGATCAGCAGGAACGCCCGCGGCGCCGCCAGCGCCATCAGTTCGTGATGGTCGTGCTCGAAGCCCAGCCGCGCCGGGTCCGGATTCAGCAGGCTCAGCACGGTGTGCTGCGGGGTCGGAATATCCGGGAACGGATGCAGCCAGTCCAGGTACCACGGCGCGTACCAGTTGGTCCCGCCGTTGACCGCGATGTGCGGATCGAGCGCCACCGTGGCCTTGATCTCCGGTGCAAACGCCGCCACATACACCGCCGCTTTCGCCCCCAGCGAAAAACCAATGAAGCCGATCCGCTTCCCGTCCACCTGCTTGAGACTGCGCAAATACTGCGCCTGGCGCTGCGCATCGTGGACCATCTTGGCGATCGGCAGCCAGTGGCCGAACCGGTCGTACAGCAGCTTCCCGGCCGTGTTGCTGCGGTACGAGGTCCCCTCGCGGTAGTTGCGGATGAACGACCAGCTCGTCAGCACCACGTAGCCGTTCTCAGCCAGCCACTTGCCCCACCACTGCTCGGGGGCCGTGAAATCCGGCGTGGTCGAGGTCCAGCAGATCACCGCCGGAAACGGGCCGCGCCCCTGGTTCTTCGGCAGCAGCAACAGGTGCTTCTGATAAAAGTCCTTCTCGATCGGCAGGTCCAGCCGGATGCGCGTGTATTTCTCCGTCTCCTCGGTTTCGTACACCTTGGCCTTGCGGATGTCGCCGAACCAGCGCCGGTCCTGCCGGCTGGGCCCCAGCTTGCCCAGAATCTTGGTCCACAATGTCATCAGCTCCGGACGCCGCTTCTTGTACCAGTCCTTGGGAGAACTCAGCCCTTTCACCAGCGAGGGAATCATTTCGAGTTCAGCCTCCGGCTCCGGCGCCGGGCTTCCCCGCGAAGTGACCCGATGCTGATTGAGGCGCTGGCTGTCCTCCGCCAGCATCGGCAGCAACGACACGCAAATCAAAACACAACCGACTCCTGCGCGCATGGCAGTTCACTCTATCAGATTCGCAGCCGAAGCCTCACGCCGCGCGTCTTTCTTGTTAACCCGCATTTCCGATTTGACCAGTTACTGATAGCCTCTTGAGGCCTTTCATCGCCTTCATCCATAGGGGTTTGAAGGCGATGAAGACGCTCCACCGAGATGCTGACCGAGGAGGAGAACTTCGCCGGTTTGGCACGGATCAACCGCGAACTGATCGGCCGGGTAGAAGCCGTCGATTCGCCACAGCGGGTGGTGCTGGACATGGACAGCACAGAGATTCCGGTGTACGGCCAGCAGGAGCAGAGCGCCTGCAACGGTCACTTCGAGTCCGCCTGTTACCATCCGCTGCTGCTGTTCAACCGCGACGGGGACTGTCTGGCGGAAAAGCTGCGGTCCGGCAATGTGCATAGCGCGGACGACTGGCCGGTGGTGCGCTACGAGGGCTTCCTGTACCAGGCCGAGAGTTGGAAGAAGGCGCGACGGGTGGTGGCGAAGGTGGAGTTCCACGCCGGGGAACTGTTTCCCCGCGTCGGGTTCATCGTGACCAACCTGGAGACCGACAGCCGAGCAGTGGTGCGGTTCTACAACCAGCGCGCCACCGCCGAGCAGTGGATCAGGGAAGGCAAGCAGGCGGTCACGATCACGCGGCTGAGTTGCCACCGCTTCCGCTCCAATGAGGTGCGGCTGTGGCTGAGTGTGATGGCTTACACTCTGGAGAACTTGTGGCGGCGACTGGTGCTGGCGCACAGGATCGGCAAACTGGTCGCTAACGAGTCTGCAGCAGCGGTTAGTGAATACGGGCGGGCGCCTAATCAAACATGCCCGCTATTACTGGCTCCTGCTGGCGGAGAGCCATCTGACGCGGCCGCTGTTCGGGGCCATGCTGCGGCGGATCTCGGCGCTGCCGGTGCCGGCCGGATAGGAGACGGCTGCTGAGGGAAAGCAGACGGGACAGCAAGCAGGTGGGGGACTGGGAGGTGTCCGTACAATTGCTTGGAAACAGGGCAGTTTCAGCTCCTCCCGTAGCCGGAAGAGCCCAGCCTTGCACGCTTGGAGGGGTACCGGAGTCGCCAGGGATAGACAGGGAAAAAAACGGCCCCACCGGAGGCGATTGGGAGTATACTGGAACGCAGCCGGGAGGCGAAAACGGGAATTCCTGCTCAAATGACCTAACCCACGCCACCGCGGCCTTAGACGCAGATTGATGTTGACTCATTTTGATGTCAACTTGGCTTAATGTTAATTTGGCGATATGCAGGGCCCAATATGCTACTTTATGATTGCTTGGCAACATTGGTGAGCCTGCCGCCATGGTTTTGGACTGAAAAACCAAGTTAGGAGGTAACCTGCTATGAAACGTTCCATGTACTCCGTTTTCCTTCTGCTGCTTTTGGGTGCGCTTCTGCTCTGGCTGGCAACCCCGAAGGCGGTAGCGCAGGAGACCCGTGGCCAGATTCTGGGGCGGGTTGTGGACCCATCCGGCGCGGTGGTGGTGGGTGCGACCGTCAAAGCCGTCAACACTGAAACCAACGTGGAAACCACGAGCATCACGAATGAGACCGGCGACTACGCGCTGCCGTTCCTGCTTTCGGGTACTTACAACATCTCCACCGAGATGAAAGGCTTCAAGAGTTCTATTGAGAAAGGCGTGTCCGTCCGGGTGGCGGATAAGATCACACTCAACATCACTCTGCAGTTGGGGCAGGCCACCGAGAGCGTGGAAGTGGTGGGCGAGGCCCCGCTGGTCGAATCAGCCTCCGCCTCGATGGGCCAGGTGGTTGACCGGCGCCGCATCGCGGAACTGCCGTTGAAGGACGGCAACCCGATTATGCTCTCCTTCCTCGCGCCCGGTGTGTTGAACCTGTCAACCGGCGGCTGGTCGCGGCCTTTCGACGTCGGTTCGCCCTCTTCCCTGGCGGTTGACGGCGCGCGCACCGCCACCAACGAGTTCACGATGGATGGCGCGCCGAACTCGCAACGCGGGAACGTGGCGTATAATCCTCCTACTGAGGCGGTCCAGGAGTTTAAGATCCAGACCGCCACCTTTGATGCGAGCCTGGGCTTCGCGCTGGGGGCGGTGGTCAACGTCAGCCTGAAATCCGGAACCAACACACTCCACGGCTCGGCCTGGGACTTTGGGCAAAATACCGCGCTCAACGCCACCGAGTACTTCCGTAACCTGAACGGGCAGCCCAAGCTGCCGGTCAACTTGCAGCGCTGGGGCGGGAGCGTGGGGGGACCGCTCTGGCTGGGGAAGCTGTACGACGGCAGAAACCGGACTTTCTGGATGTATACCTACGAGGGGATCCACGACGCGGGCATAGAATCACCGTCGTCGGGCGCCGTGCCCACCGCCAAAGAGAAGCAGGGCGATTTCTCGGATCTGATTAAGATCGGCGCGCAATACCAGATTTACGATCCCGCTACGATCGCCCCGGCGCCCAACGGGCGTTTTAGCAGCCAGCCCTTTTCCGGCAACATCATCCCCACCAACCGGATGAACGCCGCGGCGGTAAAGATGATCAGCTTCTACGACCTGCCCAACCAGCCCGGCACCGCCGACGGCAGCAACAACTGGTTTACGAGCGACCCCGAAAAAGACACCTTCTTTTCGCACGTGTTTCGCGTCGATCAAGTCATCAGCGAAAAGCATCGCTTCTTCGCGCGCGGGAACGTGAACAGCCGGATCCAGAACTACAGGAACCATAACGGCGGCGCCGGTCCCAGTTACACGGCGGATGAAGCCGACGGACAGCTCGAATACCGGCAGAACCGGGGTTTTGGGGCGGATGACGTTTACATTTTCAGCCCCGGATTCCTGATGAACCTTCGTTACAGTTACACGCGGTTCATCGGGGGAGACGACCCGGTGAAGGCCAGGAAATACGACGTGGCCTCACTGGGCTTCTCTTCCCAGTTTGCAAACCAGATCAACCAGATCGATCCGCGCGGGATGAAGTTTCCGTACATCAGTCCGGCCAATTACATTGCCCTGTCCGCCGAGACGTGGTCATTCAACTATTACAACGTCCACGATCTGGCCGCGAACTTCACCAAGGTGATCCACGGCCACACCCTGCGATTCGGCGCGGGATTTCGCGTCTATCAGATCAACTACTATTCCCTGGGCCAGTCGTCCGGCAGTTTTTCATTCGGCGGCTACACCAACGGCCCGCTGGACAACTCGCCCTCCGCTCCCATGGGCCAGGGTCTGGCCGGCCTGCTTTTGGGCCTGCCCAGCGGCTCTATTCCGGTGAACGCCTCCTATGCCGAACAAACCAAAGGCTTGGTTGGGTTCCTCCAGGATGATTGGAAACTGACTTCCAAGCTGACGCTCAATCTAGGGCTGCGCTACGAACTGGAATACCCGACCACGGAACGGTACAACCGTACCGTTCTGGGCTTCGACACTTCCACGCCCAGCCCGATCCAGAGCGCGGCGCAAGCCGCCTACGCGCGCAGCCCGATCGCGGAGGTGGCGGCGAACCAGTTCCGGGTGCTCGGCGGCCTGACGTTTGCGGGGGTGGGCGGAAATTCGCGCGGCCTCTGGCAGGTCGACAAAAACAACTTTGCGCCTCGCTTCGGACTGGCCTACTCGCTGAACTCCAGGACCGTGGTGCGCGGCGGCTACGGCATGTTCTATGACCAGCTCGGGGTCGTCCGGCGCTCAGTCACCCAGACGGGCTTCAGCTCGAGCACTTCTGTCGTGACTTCGGTAGACAACGGACTGCACTTCATCGCCGACCTGACCAATCCTTTCCCGAACGGCATTACCTGGCCGGCCGGCGCGGGCTTGGGCTTGATGACCTATGCCGGCCAGAGCATCAGCTTCTTTAACACCAAGCTCAGTACGCCGTTTATGCACCGCTGGCAGATCTCCATACAACGGCAACTGCCGGGCCAGGTGGTCCTGGAGGTGGCTTACGTAGGGAATCTCGGTAAGAACCTGCTCGCCACCCGGCAGTTGAATAACGTGCCGCGACAGTACTTGAGTACGTCGCCGGTGCGTGACCAGGCGACGATCAATACCCTGACTGCGCAGGTGTCCAATCCGTTTTATCCGCAGTTGCCGGGGACCAGTTTATCGGGCGCCACCACCAGCCGCTCCCAGTTGCTGTATCCGTACCCCCAGTTTACCGGCGTCAGCAATCAGACCAATGAGGGTTACTCCTGGTACCAGGGCTTGCAGACCCGTTTCGAAAAGCGAATGAGTCAGGGCTTCACGGTCGGCGTTTCCTGGACCTGGTCGAAGTTTATGGAAGCCACCGGCTTCTTGAACCCCACCGATGTGTCTCCGGAGCGGGTCATCTCCGATCAGGACCGCACGCACCGCGTGGTGACTACTGGAGTATGGGAACTCCCCGTGGGCCCCGGCAGGAGATGGGGCTCTACGGTTCATGGTCTTCCGGGCAAGCTGATCGGCGGCTGGCAGGCAGGGTTCGTCTTCCAGATTCAGGGCGGGGCGGCCCTGGGTTTTGGCAACGCGATCTTCACAGGAGACCTGCACGACATCCCGCTCCCCGCGAGCCAGCGCACCATTTACCACTGGTTCAACACAACGGGGTTTAACCGGGTTTCCAACCAGCAGCTCTCGAACAACATCCGCACCCTCGGCACGCGGTTTTCCGGCGTGCGGGCCGTCGGGACCAACAACTGGGACATCTCGGCGGTCAAGAACACCGGCATCAGCGAGCGCGTGCGGCTCCAGCTCCGTACAGAATTCATCAATGCGCTGAACCACGCCCAGTTCGGCGCGCCGAACACCACCGTGACCAGCTCGGCCTGCGGCTTCGTAACCACCACAGCGCAGTGGCCGCGCACCATTCAGTTCGGGCTCAAGCTGCTGTTTTGAAAAAGCTGGCAGGTAGAGTGTTGACTCCATCGGCCGTCTGATCGGTGGTCTTGTTGATCAAGACAAGGACACGAGAAGACGACGGACTCCAGCTCTGAGATGAGTCCTTGCTTTGGATCGGTGCCTGGCGGGTGATGATGCCATGCTATGCACATCACATGGTTTGAGAAAGCTGTTGCGGTCACTGCCGCTTTTGGCGGCGATGCTATGCGGTGCGATTGGCGGTTCCGCGGATCAGGATGCGAGGCCGGGTGCGGCACCCGGCAAGGCACCGGACGCTGCGGCGCCGCAGCCTCCGATCGGCGAATGGCAGACGCTGTTCGACGGCAAATCGATGGGGGGCTGGCGCGAAGTTCCGTTTGACGGGCGTGGTGAAGTGCGTGTGGAAAAAGGAACGATTGTTCTTGGGAAGGGGGTGACGACGGCCATCACCTGGACAAAGTCGTTTCCCCGGTCCAATTATGAGATCCGCCTCGAGGCCGCCCGGCTGGACGGGAGTGACTTCTTTGCCGGCATCACGTTTCCGGTCAAGGATTCGCATTGCACGTGGATCAACGGCGGTTGGGGCGGCTCGCTTGTGGGGCTGTCAAGCCTGGAGGGCCACGACGCCTCGGATAACGAAACCAACACCTACAAGGAATTTGTCAAGGGTCGATGGTATGCGCTTCGGCTGCGGGTGAGCGACGACCGGATACAGGCTTGGATCGATGACGAGGAAATCATCAGTGTGGCCTTAAAAGGGCGGGAGATTGGCCTTCGTCCCGGCGAGATGGAATTATGCGTGCCCTTCGGGATCGCCTCGTGGGCGACGACTGGAGCGTTGCGCAAACTGGAATATCGCCTCCTGGCGCCACCTGCCAGCGACGCGAAACATCAATAAACAACTTGATCTTGGGTTGGTTTGGGAGCTGAGTCTGTTCTTCATTGACCAACGCCCGCAACCGCCATTCGCGGTTTCTGTCTCCGCTATCGTGCTTCTGTCCTGAGTACAAAAAACCTGTTCAGCTTCGGGCGTTCCCGACTCGCCGTGGCACAACTTGGCGAGAGCAGTGGAATCGAACCAGAGAGCTATCCGATTAGCTCAGGTGGCCACAACATGCAGGATGCCAACGGATGGGAGACTGCCCTGGGAACTTGACCGAGATCGAAGACCGTTCTGCGACTGAGGAGGCCTGCCGGGAATATCTGTTCCAGTTGCGGTGGCCTTACGGTTTCCGCTGTCCACGTTGCGGGCGCCCGAAATCGTGGCCTTTAAGAAGGGCGTTGCTGCGGTGCGCCGGCTGTGGGTACCAAACCTCCGTTGCGGCGGGAACGATCCTTCAGGACATCCCCACTTCTTTACGGTTGTGGTTCCGCGCCATGTGGTGGATTACCACCCAGAAGAACGGCACCAGCGCTTTGGGACTCCAGCGAGCGTTGGGCTTGAAGAGGTACCAAACAGCCTGAACCTGGCTGCATAAATTCCGCCGCGCCATGGTCAGGCCCGGCCACGATCTGTTGACCGGGAGGGTGGAAATCGATTATTCAGCCTGACATGTCTCGGACTTCCAGGTATACTTATAGCATGCGATGCTTTGAGAAATACCCCGTAATTGTGTTGATTGTCTTCCTGTTGGGCTTGCCGGCGTTTGGGCAAGTGAAGGTTGTGCGCGACGGAGACCGCATCACGGTGGACGTCCAGGGCAAGCCGTTCACCGCGTTGTACATCGCGGGTGCGGAAACGACGAAGCCTTACTTCCACCCGGTCCGCGCGGCGTCGGGAACCATTGTGACGCGGCGCTATCCGATGGAAATGGTGGAAGGCGAGCTCCGCAACGAGAAGCACCAGCGGGGGCTCTGGTTCAGCCACGGAGACGTCAACGGCTTGGACTTCTGGGACAACGAGGCAAGCTACACAACGCCCAACCGCGGTTTCATTGTGCTGGACCGGGTGATCGGCCTCACAAGCGGCGAGAAGACCGGATCTATCGAGGCCAGCTTTAAGTGGGTGGACATGAAGAATAAGCCGCTGCTCGAGGAAACTCGGAAGATGGTCTTTTACTCCCACCCCGCGCTCCGGATCATCGACTTCGACATCACGCTGAAGGCTATCGAGAAGGTGGTTTTCAACGACTCCAAGGAGGGCACCTTCGGGATGCGCCTGGCGGCGGGTCTGGAGGCGCCCACGAGGAAGGCGCCGGCATCACCCAAGCGGACCGGCAGGATGGTGAACTCGAACGGGAAGGAGGGCGAGGCAGACTGCTGGGGAAAGCGCGCCAATTGGGTCGACATGTTCGGCGAGGTCGAGGGTGAAAAGCTGGGAGTGGCGATCTTCTACCATCCCAGCAGCCCGCAGCATCCCACCTACTGGCATGTGCGCGGCTATGGGCTATTCGCAGCCAACATCTTCGGGGTTAAGGCGTTCGAGCGCAACCCGGCG
Organism: uncultured Acidobacteriota bacterium; assembly: GCA_963725415.1. Taxonomy (GTDB): domain Bacteria; phylum Acidobacteriota; class Terriglobia; order Bryobacterales; family Bryobacteraceae; genus CAVRZY01. Next base: position 49,513 of record CAVRZY010000200.1, read on the forward strand.
CTTGACGGTTCCAAGACGCTCGAGCCCGGCCAGACAATGAGTTTCCGCTACCGAGTGCTTGTGCACCCCGGCGACTATCAGACCGCGAACGTCGCAGGGCTATACGAGGAATACGCGGCGATGAAGTAGAGGCTGCCCCATCCTTCGCTGGTCGAGCCGGGCAGGCCGCCAAAGCGAGGGTCCGGCTCACACCTGCCCGGGGAATAGTGTTGTGTGGCTCGAAAACTCCTCTACCTGGAACGTAAAAGCCCAATGGGGTGACGGTTTTGTCACCCCCGAGAACCCAAGATCCGGTAAGGTCAGACCTTCTCGGGTACCACGAACGGCTTGCGGTACTTCCGCGTGAACATGCGGTTGGCTTCTGCGTCGCCAACACAGGAGTAACTGGCGGCGTCGAAGTGCAACGTGCGGCCCAGGCGATAAGAAATGTTCGCCAGGTGCACCAACGTCGTCGATATAGCGCCTTCCTCAATAGGTGCGTTCAGGTCCGACTGCTTGCGGCTGCGCACGGCATCGATGAAGTTGGCGTAGTGGTTGCCCCGGTCGGAGCCGGAAGGACCCGGCTTCTGCTCGCGGCCGAGGAAGCTGGAGTATTTGCCGGAGTCCTCGCTCCAGATCGTGATGTAGCCCTTGGACCCGTAGAAAATGACGCCCACCGTATTTCCGGGGTTGGGTTCGTCTATGCCGGCTTCGTGGTTCGTGATCCAGTGGCGGACTTCGAAAGTCAGCATTTTCTTTACGCCGCCATCGTTAAACTCAAAGCTGGCGCTCAGGGTGTTGGGCGTCTCCTGGTCGTCATCGAACATGAAGTGGCCCCCGATGGCGGTGACTTTGGTGGGATATTTCACACCCAAGCCCCAGCGGGCCGTGTCGACCTGGTGAATGCCCTGGTTGCCCAAGTCACCGTTGCCGTAGTCCCAGAACCAATGCCAGTTGTAGTGAAGCCGGTTGGCCGTGTATGGGCGCTCCGGCGCGGGCCCCAGCCAGAGATCGTAGTGTACGCCCGGCGGCACGGGCTCCGCAGTTTTGCGGCCGATGGTGTCGCGCCGTTTGTAGCACATACCGCGCGCCATGTAGATGTCGCCGATCAGACCGTCCCGGAGCTGTTGGACGACTACACGCCCGATGCCGGAGCGTTGCTGGGTGCCGTGCTGCACCATGCGTTGATATTTCTGCGCGGCGGCTACGATCTGCCGGGCCTCGAACATATTGTGCGAGCAGGGCTTCTCCACGTAGACGTCCTTGCCAGCCTGGCAGGCCCAGATGGTCTGGAGCGTGTGGTGGTGGTTGGGTGTAGCGATGGAGATAACGTCGATGGATTTGTCCTCAAGCAGTTTGCGCAGGTCAGTGAAAGCCGCGGGCCGCTTCCCCTTGGCCTTCTCGAGCGCGCTCACCTGGGCGTTGAGCACTGACTCATCGACGTCACAGATGGCGGCAACTTCGACGTTCGCCATCCGGCTGAAGGCGCCGAGGTGGCTACGACCGCGGCCGTGCACGCCCACGCAAGCCACTCGGATCGTGTCATTGGGACTGGCGAGAGCACTAGAACGAAGTGCCGCGCCAGCCGAGATAGTGGAAGCTAAGAAGTATCGTCGGTTCATGTCTCAGAGTATACCCCCGCGGGCCGTGGCGCGCATCTTTGAACGAATGGCCATCGTCTTGCTGACGGCCCACTACAGCCATGCGGCCGCGACATGCTCGATACACTGAAAAGTGGATTCGGCGCAGGATAGGACTTTGCGGGAAAACAACCTGACCGCCAACTCAGGGGCCACGACGGGAACACTGGCGTGCTCCCGCTCCCTCAATCGCTCTTTTGGCGGGAACCCGAAATCCGGTAAGGTCAGACCTTCTCGGGTACCACGAACGGCTTGCGGTACTTCCGCGTGAACATGCGGTTGGCTTCTGCGTCGCCGACACAGGAGTAGCTGGCGGCGTCGAAATGCAGGGTGCGGCCCAGGCGATAAGAGATGTTTGCCAGGTGCACCAGCGTCGTCGATATGGCGCCTTCCTCAATAGGTGCGTTCAGGTCCGACTGCTTGCGGCTGCGCACGGCATCGATGAAGTTGGCAAAGTGGTTGATGCCGCCCAGGTCGGAGCCGGAAGGACCCGGCTTCTGCTCGCGGCCGAGGAAGCTGTAGTACTTGCCGTAGTCCTCGCCCCAGGTCGCCACGTAGCCCTTGGACCCGTAGAAAATGACGCCGACCGTATTAGGGGTGGGTTCGCACATGCCGGCCTCGTGGTTCGCGATCCAGTGGCGGACTTCGAAGGTCAGCACTTTCCTTACGCCGCCCTCGTTAAATTCAAAGCTGGCGTTCAGGGTGTTGGGCGTCTCCTGGTCGTCGTCGAACATGAAGTGGCCGCCGATGGCGCTGATTTTGGTGGGATATTTCACGTTCAGCCCCCAGCGGGCCATGTCCACCTGGTGGACGCCCTGGTTGCCCAGCTCGCCGTCTCCATAGTCCCACAACCAATGCCAGTTGTAGTGAAACCGGTTGCGCGTGAATTCGTGCTGCGGCGCAGGGCCGAGCCAGAGATCGTAGTGCACGCCCTCTGGGACGGGTTCCACGGGCTTACGGCCGATGGTGTTACGCTGTCTGAAGCACAGGCCGCGGGCCATGTAGACATCGCCGATGAGTCCCTCCCGCAGCTTCTGGACGGCTTCGCGCCCGATGGCCGAGCGTTGCTGGGTGCCGTGCTGCACCATGCGCTTGTACTTCTGCGCGGCGGCCACGATCTGCCGGGCCTCGAACATATTGTGCGAGCAGGGCTTCTCCACGTAGACGTCCTTGCCAGCCTGGCAGCCCCAGATGGTCTGGAGCGCGTGGTGGTGGTTGGGTGTGGCGATGGAAATGGCGTCGATGGATTTGTCCTCCAGCAGTTTGCGCAGGTCAGTAAAAGCCGCGGGGCGCTTCCCCTTGGCCTTCTCGAGCGCGCTCACCTGGGCGTTGAGGACTGAGTCGTCGATGTCGCAGATGGCGGCAACTTCGACGTTCTCCATCCGGCTGAAGGCGCCGATGTGGCTGCGGCCGCGGCCTCGCACGCCCACGCAAGCCACTCGGACTGTGTCATTGGGACTGGCGAGAGCGCTAGAACGAAGGGCCGCGCCCCCCGAGATAGTGGAAGCTAAGAAGTATCGTCGGTTCATGCCACACAGTATATCTGCGCGGGACGTGGCACGCAACGCCGTTCGGTTGGTTCTCAACCCGCATTTCCGATTTGACCAGTTGCTGATGGCCTCTTGAGGCCTTTCATCGCCTTCATCCATAGGGGTTTGAAGGCGATTCAACGCTTCTCTGAAGATCGATTTCCAGGGATCACGAGTCACCTCCGACGGCGGCCTGATTCTCGTCCGCGAATTGGACGAGCGTTTGGGCTTCAGCCAGCTCATCGAGGAGCACCTCCGTGATCCCCGGCGGAGGAAGAACACCCAGTTCCCCCTTGCCGACCTGCTGCGGCAGTCGGTCTACAGCCGCCTGGCTGGTTAGGAGGATGTGAACGACGCGGAGCGGCTGAGCCAAGATCCGACCTTCCGGCTCATCGGCTCGGAGAAGATCTGGGAGCGTGGGGCCGCCCTGACGTCCCGGTTACGGTCGTTCGAAACCGAGATGCTGGCCGAGGAGGAGAACTTCGCCGGTTTGGCACGGATCAACCGCGAACTGATCGGCAGAGTGGAAGCCATCGATTCGCGGCAGCGGGTGGTGCTGGACATGGACTCAACCGAGATTCCGGTCTACGGCCAGCAGGAGCAGAGCGCCTGTAACGGTCACTTCGAGTGCACCTGCTACCATCCGCTGTTGTTGTTCAACCGCGAGGGCGACTGCCTGGCGGGGAAGCTGCGGCCGGGCAACGTGCATAGTGCGGACGACTGGCCGCTGGTGCGCTACAAGGGCTTCCCGTACCAGGCGGCCAGTGGGAAGAAGGCGCGACGGGTGGTGGGGAAGATGGAGTTCCACGCCGGGGAACTGTTTCCCCGCGTCGGGTTCATCGTGACCAACCTGGAGACCGACAGCCGAGCGGTGGTGCGGTTCTACAACAAGCGCACCACCGCCGAGCAGTGGATCAGGGAAGGCAAGCAGGCGGTTAAGATCACGCGGCTGAGTTGCCACCGCTTCCGCTCGAATGAGGTGCGGCTGTGGCTGAGCGTGATCGCCTACAACCTGGGGAACCTGTGGCGGGGGTGCCCTTGGCCCGGTGCTGCCGCAGAGGGTGCAGAAGTGGTCGCTGACGAGCTTCGAGCAACGGCTGGTGAAGACGGGCGGGCGCCTAATCAAACATGCCCGCTATTATTGGCTGCTGCTGGCGGAGGGGCATCTGACGCGGCGGCTGTTTGGGGCGATGGTGCGGCGGGGCCCAGAGTCTTCTGAGGTAATCCGTCAAGAGGGATTTGCACATAATTTTTGAAATCCAGCCTCCGTTTTCCACTCCGCCTTGGTGAGTGCCGGGCAAGCCGCGCCAAGCAGGGAGCTGCGCCTGCGAACAGACTGCACGTAGACCTGCTCGTCGTAGGGTTTGGCGTCCTTCCAGCAGCGGAATATGATGCGAATCCATTTGTATGCCAGGGCTCGGACCGCCACTTGGTGCGGTTTGTTTTGGTCCCGGCGAAGGTGTTCATAATACGCTCGGGCCCACTCGGACTGGCCGATCGAGTGATCAGCGAACTCCTGAAAGGTCTGGCGCAGGAACTTGGGGCAGGCCCGGCGGAAATGGACCCACTGGCTTTTGCCGCTGGCCTCCGTTACCGGGGCAATCCCGCTGTAGCACTGTACCTGATAAGCGCTTTGGTAGCGCTCGCGGCGTGTCCCGAAGGCGACAATTAAGCGAGGCGTCAGCGCTGGGCCAGCCCCGGGCAGAGAGGCGAACAGCGCCCCGTCCGGGTGGGAACACACCAATTCCGCGATGCGCCGTTCCAGGAGGGCGATTTGGTCGCGCAACGTCGCCAGCACCTTGGCCCACCCGCGAGCCGTCAGCACCCCGGCTTCTACCACCGCCGCGTCCTGGGTCGCGGGCAGCGCCTGGTAAATGGCCGTGAGGCGTTCTTGCAGCCGTTCCTCGGAACGGCAGTTGTGCTCGTGGAAGAACTTCCGCAACGTGCCGGGGTGTGCCCGCTGCAGTTCCCGCAAGCTGCCCCAGCGCGCCAGCAGGTCCTCGACCAGGGGACTGGTCACGTCGTCGAACCAACGCAAAATCTGCGGAAAATACTGTTTCAGGCAATCGGTCAGGCGATTGCTCTGGCGCGTCTTCTCATCCACCATGCGCCGGCGTTCCTCGACCAGAAACTGCAACAGGCGGGTCTCTACGGTGTCCGGTTGGAGCGAGCGCAGTCGTTCTCTGTGACGCAACAACAGGTCCAGCAGCCAGGCCGTATCGCCCGGATCGTTGCTGGCGCCGGCAGTCGAGAAAGTCTTCCGGTAGCGCGCCGCCGTGGTGGGGTGAACGGGGAACAACACCAGGTGCGCGTACTTGCTCAGCATATACACCAAGGCCCCGCGAGACTGTTCCAAGCATACGGCAATGGGGCCACCGCCAAATCGCTGTTGAAGAGCGGCCGCCCAGGCCTCCACCGCCTCCGGGGTGTTCTCCAGTTCCCCTTGCTCAAACTTCCGGGAGCCGGCTGGGACCAGGCGCCAGAAGTGCTTCTGGTCGGCCCAATCAATCGCCGCAAACGCCGCCCATTCCGGTTCCGAAGCTGAAGTCGTCAACCGTTCCGACATCCTACCATGCCTCCTTTCCAACGAGCTCGCTTGGCTCCGCCGAAAGCCTTATAGTGGTCTAGGACCAGACGACTTCTGAGTATTCGTCGCTGGAGCCAAGCATCCCGCTGCTCGAAACACTCTGGGCAAACATCCAGTGTTAGGGCACCCAATTCGTAGCAGCGGGGTGCCCGTTCAAACAAAAGTCATACCAAATGTCTTGCTTGACGGAAAGCCCAGGCCGGTACACCATCTCCCGGTGGCTCTGCAACTCCCCTCCACCTGCTTACCAGTCATTTCCTCCCGGATTTACTATAAGGGCACCCCGGCGTTGCCGGTGCCGGCGGGGTAGAGGCTGCGGGTGGTGGGTGAAAATCTGGCCAAGAAAGGAAACAGGGACGGGGAGGTGTCGGTGCAATCCCTTGAAAACAGGGCAGTTCCGGGTCTTCCAGCAGTCGGAAGAGCCCACACCCGCAAGCTTACAGGTCACTGTAGTCGCTACGGATGGACAGCATAGAAAAGCAAGCTCGAACGAAGGTGGTTGGGTGTATCCTCGAAGGCAGCCGGGAAGCCAAACTGGGAATTCCGGATTATACACTTGACACATGAAACAACCGGATTCGCAGGCCATAGATCTTGTACGAGAGGGGCGGGTTAACACAACTGAACAAGCCGGATAAGGAGGGGCCTAAATTGCTAGCATATTGTTGAGGTGACGGAAATGTACAGGCAGGTTCTTTTGGTGGCGGCGGGCTGGGCAGCAATTGCCGGATCTGTTCGTGCGCAAACCCTTGAGCGCAGAGCGTCGTTTCTGGGTGGAGGCTCTCCCGGCCGTGGAAAATGCACGATCGAGGTTGTGGTGGATACAGCCGCCGAGGTGGAGATTCGCGGCGATCGTGCAATTCTGCGTAATATTGCTGGGCAGCCGCCGCAATGGCGCCGGTTCGAATGCACCGGGGCGTTGCCTCCGAACCCGGCAGATTTCCGATTTGCAGGAGTTGACGGCCGCGGAAGGCAGAACTTGGTTCGCGATCCCCGAAATAGCGGGGGCGTGGCGGTCATCCGCATTGAAGATACGGCCGGCGGTTCAGAAGGGTATACCTTCGACATCATGTGGGGAAGTGGATATGCGCAAGGGCCGATCCGTAATGACCAGGGCGGCGGGCGCTTTGGCGGCGGACCCGGGCGGCGATTCACCACGGAGCAGGCAGTTCAGGTTTGCGAGTCCTCCATTCGGCAACAGGCCGAGCAACGCTTCCGCACCCCCAATATCCATTTCAGAGGAACCGCCCTGGATGACAATCCGGGTCGCCAGGATTGGGTGACGGGCATGTTTGAGGTTCGTCGCTCGCCCGGCCGGGACGAGACCTACCGCTTCTCTTGTTCTGTCAATTTTGACACCGGGCAGGTCCGCTCTGCACAAATCGGAACCAGAGAGGAGCGCTTTGCCGGGGGCGGACCCGGGCGGCGATTCACCACGGAGCAGGCAGTTCAGGTTTGCGAGTCCTCCATTCGGCAACAGGCCGAGCGACGCTTCCGCACCCCCAATATCAATTTCAGAGGAACCGCCCTGGATGACAATCCGGGTCGCCAGGATTGGGTGATGGGCACGTTTGACGTTCATCGCTCGCCCGGCCGGTACGAGACCTACCGCTTCTCTTGTTCTGTCGATTTTGACACCGGGCGGGTCCGCTCTGCACAAATCGGAACCAGAGAGGGTTACCGATAGGCTGCAACTGTGTCGATTGATTCCAGCATTTTCAGGTGACCTGACGGTATGGACCCGGCGCGGGCTTCGTCAGCTTGGTCCCCTTGTTGGCGGCCTGCGCGCACTATCGAGCGGCTTTTCACGCATCTCAGAGGATCCGATTCGTCAGGTCCTGCTCAACCATTCTCGAGCCGCTCGGCGGGATTCGAACAGCCGGAAGTCGTACCGTCCAAGAACTCAAACCGGAGTCAGCCGCCGGCCAAAGCATGGAATCGTGCGTGCTACGTCCCTTCTCGGAGTAGCGGATCAGCGCAGAAATCGACTACCGGCGTGTGAGTTCTCCACTCCGGTCAGTCATCGAAAGTGTCCAGGTCCGGTAGATGGTCCACTCTCGCCTCAGAGCCTCCCGGCTCAACTCCCTTTCCCCCAGGATCCACCCGCTGCAACCAGTCCAGGAAGGGCTGGGCTGGCATCACGACGATCGCTGATCGGTTGATTGTCTCCATCCTGCCGAAGAAGTCCGCAGCCACAATCAGTTGCCAGTGTCGCGTCAGAAACTCCTTGCAGGTCGTCTTCCGGTTCCGCTCCGGCGCCGGCTCGATCCCGTGCCGTTCCAGAATCTCAGCGATCATGCTGCGGGCAAGCTCGTGGCCCAGATTGGACAACGCGCCCTGGATGCGCCGATAGCCCCAATCCCGGAAATGTTGAACTCAACATTTCCGGGATTATGTTGAGCGCGCTCTTATGTTGAGTTGAGAGGGCGCGGGCGCGGATTTCCCTGCTGCTCATGTAGGGTCCACTTCACATAACTTGTTTCCGGCGAGCGCTCTTGTCTCCATGGAGAGCGAAGGAGGCAAGAATGCAAATCGAAGCCTATTGGAACGGTCTCTTCGACGTCCGTTGGGAAGATGCGCCGCTTGGGCCCGAGGCCATTCGCCTGATGCAACACCTCCGCTCATTGGGCTACCAGGAGCGGACGCGCCGTGCTTACGGTCTCATGGTGGTGCATCTGGGGAGAGTTTTGGCCCTCCGGGGATCCGTCGACGCTGGCCGACTGAATGAGGAGACTGTAGAAGATTTTGTTCGTCACCATTTGCCATGGTGTCGTTGTTATCGTCGAACGCCACATAAGCAGTACGTCCATAGCCGGCGGGCACTGGGTCATCTCCTCGCCTTGTTGCGCGCGGAAGGTACGATTCCGCCTGTCCGCGAGACCGTCCCGCCATATCACGATCTCCTGGAACGCTACTGTCACTTCTTGGTCCATGATCGCGGTTTGGCTGCTCGAACCGTGGGTACCTACACAGGATTCGTCCGCGATTTTCTGGCAGGCCAGCGACCGGATATCACGCCTGCAGGATTGTCTCAACTGAAGCCGGATGATCTGGTTGCCTTTAGTCGTGAGAGGGGCTCGGGGTTGGGGACGTCATCCTGGAACCACCTGGTCTTGTCGCTTTCATCCTTCTACCGCTGGATTGGGCTTCAAGGGCATGACGCACGACACCTGATCGATGTTTTGCCGCTCCGCCGGCGATACCGACTGGCCGATGTGCCGTGCGCCCTGAGTTGGGACCAGGTACAACGGTTGGTTGCCGCAGTGGATCGGCAGGCCTCCGATGGCCTGCGGAACTACGCCATGATGCTGCTGATGGCGACCTATGGCTTACGCGGATGCGAGGTGCGCGGCCTTCGCCTGGACGACATTAACTGGGAACGGAAGGAACTCACAATCCATGCTTCCAAGACCGGTCACTCTCGTCAGCTTCCTCTGAATCGTCTCGTCGGCGAAGCAATCCTGGACTACTTGCGGCGTGAGCGCCCTGCGTCGTTGTGCCGAGAAATATTCCTCTCGCGTCGACCTCCACAGGGCCCTCTGCACAACAAGTTCTACCGCTGGGTTGCTCGCTGCTTCGATAGGGCCGGGCTGGATACCCCTCACCGAGGGCCCCATACTCTCCGCCACTCGCTTGCCGTTCACCTGCTTCGCCAAGGTGAAACGCTGAAAGGCATCGGAGATCTGCTCGGACACAAGAACGTAGAAAGCACGTTCATCTACACGAAGCTGCAGGTCGAAGACCTGAGGCAGGTAGCGCTGGACCCGGCGGAGGTGGTCTCATGACAGCAACCATCCGATTCCATGGACCGCTGGCGGGCGACCTTGCCAAGTACTTTGACAGACTCAAGGCAGAAGGACGGGCGCTCCGCTCTCCACTTGTCCAACTATGCGCTCTCGATCGACTCACTCTGACAATCCCGCTTCAGACCGGGTCGGTCGACGAAGCGTTCGCCAAGACTTGGTTGGCGCCATCGGACTCCCGAGGTCCCAACACTCGCCGGGGACGGTACTTCCTGTTGCGAGGCTTCTGTCGTTTTCTGGCAAGCAGCCGGCCTCAAACTTTTGTGCCTGGTCCCTCCCTGTGTCCGCGCCGCCGGCCGGCGCCGCCACCCCACATTTACACACCTCAGGAAGTCCGCCTTTTGCTCGACGGCGCATTGCGCCTCAGCAACCGGGGAAGGGCTTATCCGTGTCCGATTCGATCAGACACGATGCACACCCTCCTCTTGCTGCTGGCCACAACGGGGATGCGCATCTCCGAAGCACTCCAGCTGACGCTCAAGGACGTGGACTTGGATCGAGGGGTCTTGTTTGTTCGCCAGAGCAAATTCAGGAAGTCCCGCCTCATTCCAGTCTCCGAGGGGACGCTGGTCCTCCTGCGTCAATACCTCCAATGCCGTCTCCGTGTCGCTGATGGCCATAACCAAGCACCGTTGTTCATTTCCGGTCTTGGCCAGCGCTATAGCTACTCCTACGTTGCAGCGATGTTCCGGCGGATCGCCAGCGAGGCGCAGATCGGTTCTCCGAACCAAAAGGGGCCTCGCCTGCACGACTTCCGTCACACCTTTGCGGTTACCCGTCTGCTCCTCTGGTATCGCGAGGGGGTCGACGTCATGGCGCGGCTTCCGCTGTTGAGCACCTACCTCGGTCACGCTCAAGTCGGGGACACCCAGGTGTATCTCCAGGCAACCGCTGATCTGCTGGCGGAAGCCGACCGCCGATTCCATCGCTTTGCCCGCGAACTGCTTCCGGGGGGAGGGCCAGCATGAGCGCCAACTCACTTCCCACCCTCTTACGCAGTTTTTTCGAGGATCATCTGGCCGGCCAGCGGGACGTGAGCCCCAACACCATCATGGCGTACAGGGACGCGTTTTTGCTCTTTCTCCGCTTCGCTGCCAAGCGCAGCAATCGTCAAGTGATTCGATTGCAGCTGGAAGACCTTGGTCCCGCGGCACTGCAGGATTTTCTCAACCATTTGGAGACTGAACGCAGGAACTCCGTGGCTACCCGAAACTGCCGCTTGGTGGCCATCCATCGGTTCTTTGCCTACGTAGCCACATGTGAACCCCTCCACGCCCAGCTCTGTCGAAGAATCCTGGATATCCCGCGCAAGAAGACAACTACCTGTCCCATGACCTACCTGGAGCGGGATGAAGTCAAAGCACTGCTGGCAGCCCCGGAACTCTCTCACCCCCGTGGCCTGCGCGACCTGGCACTGCTGACCTTCCTCTACAACACGGGCGCTCGCGTATCCGAAGCCGTAGCACTGAATGCTTCTGACGTGCGTTTCGAAACGCCAGCGCAGGTTCGCATTTGCGGCAAGGGGAGGAAACAGCGCTGGTGCCCTCTCTGGGCCGAGACTGCCGAAACGCTGCGTACCTATCTTCAACAACGCCGGCTGAACGATCGGTCATCACAGCCCCTGTTTATCAATGCCCGAGGCCAGCGCATTTCTCGCCATGGGGTGAACGTCATCGTTCAGCGACACCTCCGCACAGCCGCCAAGCAACGACGGTCTCTGGAACGCAAACGAATCGGGCCTCACACCTTGCGCCACACCGCGGCTATGCACCTCCTCCAGGCCGGAGTCGAACTCAACGTCATCCGTGCCTGGCTTGGGCACGTCAGTATCACGACGACCAGCCAATACATAGAGATCGACATGAAAATGAAACGCGAAGCACTGGAACGCTGCGAGTCCCCGGCTCCGGCAGGCATGCGGGGAAACGCGTGGCGTCTCCGCGAGGATCTGATCCAATGGCTGCACGACCTGTGAGCGGGAAAAATTATGCAGAGCACAACGCTTCCAGATCGCACCCGACGAGCGGATCCGGCCTCAACTCAACATAAGTGAGCGCTCAACATAATCTGGGTTTTCATCTGCCATGCGGCGAATGAGGGTTCGAATCTCATCGGGGATCCTCGGTCTACCGCCGCGAGGTTGGGAACGCCAACGCCACTAAAGCCGGAAACCAGCACGCTGCCAGCCGGCCACGGTCTCCGGTTTCACCACGACCAGGACAACGGCCCACCGGGACCAGAAGCCACGCAGAAAGGTCCAGAACAACCGGTCGGCGGCACTCAAATTGGGGCGTGGACATTTTTGTTTGAGCACGGCAACCTGCTGTCGCAGGGCGAGGATCTCAAGGGCGGTGTCGCCCCGACTGCGGAAGAAGACTCGGAGTGCGGCCAGAAGCGCAAGGACGAATTCGACCATAACCACATGGTCGTAACATGCCGTAACGCCGCCTCGGCAGGCCAAAGGCTCCGGACTGCAATTCGCTGATTCCAAACCGCCATGAGGTTTTGGCTACAGACAGGCACACGGCCCTGGGCAAGACAGCGCTATAATCGCCAGAGTACCGATCCCATTCAGAGACCGTACTTTAGGGTATGCGGGATAAGCCGTCCAACAGGGCACCGGCGAATTTTCGACTGGCAGTGTCGACGAACAGGCACGCATGCGGCTGAAATGCCTCGATGTCGGAGTGGACTTCTCTTCGGACGGCGGTAGCGTGCGCGCCCTGGAAAGCGTGTCGCTCGAAACAGCCGACGGGGAGTTTGTTTCGATTGTGGGGCCAAGTGGTTGCGGCAAGACGACCTTACTGCGAGCCATCGTCGGGCTGCTGCCTGTGAGGAAAGGCTCCATCGAGCACATCGTCTGCCGTGCGGACCAGAATCAACGAATCCTGACAGTCTTCCAGGAAAACAGCCTGTTCCCGTGGATGACGGCACTCGATAACGCGGCCTTCGGTCTCCGTATGCAGGGTATCGGGCAGCGCGAGCGGGAGGAGAAAGCCCGCGAGTTGCTGTGGCGGTTCGGATTTCGGGACCGTGAGGACGCCTATCCCTACCAGCTTTCCCTGGGGATGAAGCAGCGGGTCGCCGTCATACGCTGCTTCCTCAGCGACCCCGCGCTGATGTTGATGGATGAGCCGTTCGCGGCTCTGGATGCCTTGACGCGCCTGACTCTGCAGGAAGAATTGTTGGGGTTGTGGGAGCGGGACAAGAAGTCGGTCCTGTTTGTCACCCACGACCTCGACGAGGCAATCCGGTTGAGCGACCGTATCCTGGTCATGAGTCCCGGACCCGCGCAGATCATCGCAGAACATCGCGTTCCGTTTCCCAGGCCGCGGCCACTGGCTTTGATCACCGAAAGTGAGTTCCAACTGCTCAAAGCCAAGATGCACCGGGAGCTCGGCCTGGAAATGGGAGAGCGAACCGACGTTCGATAAGGCCGCCTACTATCTCCGCCGTTACCCGCAGTTTCTCCAATCCTCTGGTCAAAGAGCTGATGGAAGGATCCAGCAGCGGATCAACCGGCCGTCCCGTCCGGATTCCGAGAAATCTCGAAAGCAAGATCTACCGCGAGTGTCATCACGATTTCGTTGCCTGGGAGCGTGGTCTGCAAGACAGGGCTTTCGTGAAACTTGACGGCGCCGGACCAGGTCCGGGAGTTCTGCATTCAAGAGTTGCGGTGCCGCCATGGCGGCGTGCCTGTCAAATGGATTTGGCGCCAGTGCGAGACTCGGCGCGTGGCGCTCGCCGGGCCGGTCGTCACCAGGACCGGTAAAGTTCATTCGCCCCGGCTTGTGGGCACCTCGAAGGAGGCTGCGCATGCATCGTAGTCAGAATTCCCACTTCAACGCAAGCTGGATCTGCCGCGAGTTGGTCGCCGTCTCCGTGATGCGTCCCGCCGTGCCGAGATATCCCTGATTCGAGAAGATGTCCAGGTCCGACGGGACCTGGAAATTGGGATGGTTCAGGACGTTGAACCCCTCGGCGCGGAACTGGACCTGCCGCCGTTCCTGCTTCCACACGATCTTGTGCAGCGCCAGGTCGACGGAGGTCAGACCCGGGCCGGTCAACACGTTCCGCCCCAGGTTGCCCAGGAACCCCGGCTGCGGCAAGCCGAAGGCCCGGGGGTCGAACCACTGCTGCGGATCGCCCAGGATAATGCGGGCGCCGGGCGCGGCGATGAGGTCCGGACGCTGCGAGGAATTCGTGGAGCCGAGGCGGGCCTGATCCAGGCCGATGAATGGAGAAAAATGCGCTCCCGTCTGGGCCTGCAGCAGCCCGTGCAGCGACCAGCCGCCCAACACAGTTCCGGCGGCGCCGCCGAGATCCGAGCCGGGCAGGATCCACGAAAAGTTCAAGGCAAAGACGTGACGAATGTCGAAGTCGGAAGGCCCGCGGTTGGCGCGGTAATTGTAGAGCTGCGGCATGCGGTCGCTCTGAATGAAGTCGCCTGCCGTTGACGGGCTCGAGTTCTCGTCGATCGACTTGGCCCAGGTGTACTTGGTCTGCAGACGGAGTCCCGAGCTCAACTGCCGGTTGAGGCTGGCGTTGAAGGCGTGATAAAAGGAGTTGAACTGGGTGCGGTGGCGATCGATCTGATCGAAGTTCGGGTTGATGCGCGGTGTATTTGCCGGGAAGTAGACACGCCCGTCGGCCAGGAACTGCGGCACCGGAGTGTTGGTGGAGCTGACCCGGCCGGCGAGGTGAATCCCGCGGGCGCCGCTGTAACCAAGCTGGATCGCGGTGCTGGCGCCAATCTGGCGCTCGATCGCGAACTGAGACTGGATGACGTAGGGTTGGTTGACGTAGTAGTCGACCACATCGATCGCTGGCAGCGTCGTGTTCTGAAGCGTCGCCTGCAGCAGGTCGGGAAAGGAGGGATTCCGCGGGCGAAGCCGGTAGTAGAAGGGCGGCAAACGGACCTCGCTCACCTGCAACTCCCGGCTGCCGATCGTGTCGAAGAAGATGCCAGCCCCGACGCGGACGACGGTCCTGCCGTCTCCGAGCGGATCCCACGCCAGCGAGGCGCGTGGGCCGAAATTCTTCCGCGAGGGGTTCTGAAACATGGGTCCGCCGACGGTCACCTGGGTGTCGTGCACAGGGTCCGGCAGAGTGGACACCTTCCCGTTTACCTCGGAGGGCGTGGTGTAAGTTTCATAGCGGACTCCCAGGGAAGCCTGCAGCCGGCGCGCAAGCCAGACCTCGTCCTGGAAATAACCAAAGAACAGACTCTGGCGCCAGCCCCGGACCGTGTCCGAGTCGGGCGACGACGTGTCGGCCTGCCGCGCGTGCGCCATCAGCAGATCGGCGATGGAGTCGAAACGGTAGCTCCCATTCGGGCTGAAATCGGCTTGCAGGTTGAACTGCTGCCGGATGAGCCCCGCGCCGAACCGCAGGGTGTGCTGACCGTGAATCCGCGTCGCGTCCCAACTGAGTTGATAGTCGTTGGTGGTGTAGCGTCGAGGACGCATCCGAAAGCTCGAGTTGCCCAGATCTGTCAGGCCGACAACCACCAGGCTTCCCAGCAATCGGCCCGGGTAGAAGCTCAGGTTCGACGGAATGTCGATCAGAGACTGGGCCCCCTCGGCATTGCGGATTCGGCTGAAACCAGCCCGGAACGTTTGCATGAATGTGGGAGAGGAGACCAACTCGGCTTCCGTGTTCAGAAACTGGTAGCGGGACTTCGACTTGAGGTTCCAGATGCTGAATTCGTCCGGCGCGGCGACGGAGGTGTCGTCGAGGGTATAGCGGCCGCTGAAGTGCGCCTTCTGGGAGAGGATCCAATCCAGCTTCCCCGCTCCGAAATCCTCGCGGGTGCGGCGCGTGATTGCATTCACAAATTCGCCCGAGCCGTCTCCGAAATCGCGGCCGTTGGGGAGCGGATACAAGGCGAGATAGGGGCGCATTGCGGGCGCCACCTCGATCGTGCGGTCAGGCAGCTTTCCCAGGCGGGCGTCCGCGGTGAGCGTCGCCGGACGGGCGGTGCTGCCCGAAGACTGGCGCACGGCCTCATAGTTGCCCATAAAGAAGAGCTTGTCTCGGAGCAACGGACCGCCCAACATGGCGCCGAACTGGTTCTTGCGCAGAGGAGGAATCTTTTCGTCTGGGGCGTCGAAGAAGTTCTTCGCGTCGAAAGCGGAATTCCGCAGGTACTCGTAAACGCTCCCGTGGACCTGGTTGGTTCCGGACTTTGACACCGCCGTGAAGATCCCGCCGGCGGCAAGCCCGTACTCGGCGCTGAAGGGGCTGGTGACCAGGCGGACCTCCTGTATGCTCTCCAAGCCCAGCAGCGCACCGGAAGCCGACGATGGCGACGAGTTAGTGGCGTCATTGATGTAGATGCCGTCCACGCGAAAAGCGTTCTGGTTGGGCCGCGCTCCGTTCACGGAAATGTGCGCGCCCTGTCCCGACAACATGCTGACACTCGCGGTGGTCGCCGCCACCGCGCCGGGCTGCTGGCCGGCCAGATCGTACAGGTCCCGCCCCTCCAGTGGCAGCGACTCTAGTCTCTCGGCCGTCACGGAGGTGCCCCAATCGGCCACGCTCGGGCTCACCAGTGGGGCTTGCCCGGTGACCACGATCTCAGCACGCGTTTCGCCGAGCTGAAGCTGGAAGTCGATGCGCAACGCCCTCCCCGAACCCAGCACGACGTCCGTGCGCACGTCGGTGCGGAAGCCCGGCCGCGAAACCTCGATCCTGTACCGTCCCGGCGCCAGATCGCGCGCTTCGTAGCGGCCCACGTTGTTGGTGCTGACGTCGCGCGCCGCGTTGGTCGCCTGCTCGACGAGCTGGACGGCGGCAGATTGCACCGCCGCGCCGCTCGGGTCGGACACGAAGCCTTGCAGGACGCCTGTCGTCTGGGCGCCGATCGGAGTCAGGATCGACAACAGAAGCAGACAGTAAACCGATGCGCGAGCGGTCATTTTTCTCTCCATGGGCTCAACCGCCGCTCGGCCGCCCGCAAGATGTTGTGGAACAGCATTCCCAGGCATGCGCTCAGCAGCACACCGACATACAGCTTCTCCGGTGTGAACGTCTGCCAGGCACGCCACACCATGGCCCCCAACCCGTCCGTGCTGCTCACCAGCTCAATCGTGATCGTGGTCACGAGCGCCCTGCCAAGGCCGAGGCGCAGACCGGTGAACACCGCGGGGAGACTGGCGGGCAGGTAGACATGGCGGATGACATTTCGCTGGTTGGCTCCATAATTCACCGCCAGTTCCACGTAGTGCGGATCCACGTTGCGCACGCCGTCGACCGTGTTGATCACGACGATCAGAAACACGCCCAACGCCACCAGGCTCAAGCGAGCCGAGTTGCCGACGCCCACCAGCAGCATCAGTAAGGGAAGCAACGTCATCTTCGGCGTCGTGTAGAGCGCGTTGATCACCGGCTCGAAGGCGCGGCGCAGCGGCGCCCAGAAGCCCATCAGTACTCCCCACACCAGGCCGAGGGAAGCGCCGATGGCGAAGCCGACCGCGCAGCGTGAAAGCGTTGCCGCCAGGTCCCGGACCAGCTCCCCGTTGGCGGCCAGCGATGCGCCCACCTCTAGCAGGCGGGTGGGCGGCGGGAAGAATATGGGGTCCAACATTCGCAGCCATACGACGGCTTGCCAGGTGAGCAGAAAGGCGACCGGCACCCATAGCGGGATGCTCGCCCAGCGGAGACCCGGCGCCGGCCGGCCGTTCACGCCTGCCTCCCCACCTGCTGCCAGGCACGGTCCAAAAACCCTCGATTCACCAACTGCTGTGCCGTGAGCGAGGCCGGGCAGTAGCCCTTCTTGATCGTCCACTCCAGGAAGCGCGTGAGACTGGTCATGTCTATCTCGGCATTGGCGGTGAGATAGCGCCGGCACTCACCCCGGACGGCTGCCTCGTCCAGGTCGAACTCCTTGGCATAGTCGCTGAGCCACTTGGGATTGGCCCCTCCGAGATAGGCGCGGATCCCGCGCATGTATCCGCCCAGGAAGCGGGCGCCGTAGTGGGGATCCCCTTCCAACAGCCGCTTGCCGAAATACAGATAGGTGAACTGGAAGTTGGGGAGTATAGCGCCCACATCCAGACCTGCGAAAACGGCGCTCGATACGTCGGTGAGCTTCCCCACCGCCTCGTATTCCAGGACCGCGTCCAACCCGCCGTTGAGAAGCGCCACAACGGCTTCCTGACGCTGCAGCGGACGCACCTGCAGATCGTCCGTCGACAGCCCTACGCTCGCCAGGATCTGATCGATAAAAAACTCCGCAATCCCCCCCCGGCTGCTCGAGGAGATGCGCTTGCCTCGCAACATCCGCAGGTCGGTGAGCCCCTGGGGAAAACTGTCCTTCCGGCAGTAAAGCCTGCCCAGGACCCCGCAGTCCGGAGTCTGCATGCCGCGCCCGGCGACAATGCGCATTTTGACTCCCTTGGCGATGGCGTTGATCGATGCCGCGCTGATCGGATAGGAGGAAACGTCCACCTCGCCTCCGCCCAGTAAGGGAATCGCGTCGCGGCCCCTTGAGAGGTGCGGCATCAGCTCTACCTCGACCCCGGCCTGCTGGAAGAATCCCATCTCTTGCGCGGTGAAGAATCCCGCGTTGAACAGTGTGCGCGAGGCCACCGCCCGGAGCTTGTACGGCGCGGCCGGCCGGCGCGAGCACCCGCAGGCCGCCGCAGCCGGCGGGCCCAACAGGAAGTCTCTCCGTTTCATTGAATCCTCCGATTGCCGCTGCCGAGCAAATGCAGCGGCAGGATCTTGCCGCTGGACCCGGCTATGGGCTCGGCGATCTCCACGACCAGGCCTTCCGACTGTGTCCACATCCGCCGCGCTATGTGGCCGCCATAAAACCGCGTGAGCCGGGAAAGAAAGACCTGCCGCACCTCCTCCCGGGAAACCGCCCCGACCCTCGGACTGACACGCAGAATCATCTGCGTCTGCAGCCCCGTCTCCATTTCCACCAGTTGATAGTCCCCCGGAACTCCCCCGAACCGGCGCGGCAGGTCCTCGTCGAGGACGCGCACCACATCCGTGCCGATGAGCGTGATGCCCTGGCCGGTCAACTTGCCGTAGCTGTAAATGCCGCGCACCTCCATCGTCGAGCCAAGCGACGAGAACAGGCAGTCGCAGCGGCGCGGGACCAGCAGTCCCGCATCGTCCGCTTCCAGGTTGATCAGCACTCGGGAGCTGAACGGCAGCAACGTGGTGAACATCAGCGAATCCACTTCCACCTCCGACAGCGGGGCCTTCCGCTGGCGGACAATGACGGCCACGCCGTCGGGAAACAGGTGGACGTCATTGCCTGTCTTCATGCGGCTGCAGGCCTGGCCGATGGTGCCGACCTCCGACACGATGTAGCGCGGGTACACCTTGCCCCCGGCCGCCTCAATCGTCGCCCGCTTGGCGTCAGTCACGGCCTCTCCGGCCGGAAGAAACAGGCTGCCGCCGATGTCCAGATCCTTTTCCGCGGCCGCCGCCGCAACCCGAACCAGCGGGCTGACCATCCCGCTCACCACCGGAGGATGCCCTTCGGCGCACAGTCGCGCCACCAGTTCGGCCGCCGCAGTGAAATCGTTGTGACCCAGATAGGTCGGGTAAGGAAAGGGGATGCCCAGCATCCGCAACTCGGTCACGAACAGATTCGTGACCACGCGGTAGTGGATCGAGTTGCATCCCCGATCATCCGGGGCGAACCAGGCCGGAAAGGGACGTTGCTGGCGCCACGCCATGAACGCCGAACTGAAGCCCTGGGCCGACGGAAGGACCGGCTTGACGGCAACCTCGGGTCGCCCTGTCATCCCCAGTTCGCGCTCGATCATCGCGTGCCGCGCTTCCCGGTAGAGATCGTATTGAATGTTGCGCCTGTTGTAAGTACCTTTGCTCCGGCTCCCGCTCGATCGGCTCTCCATGTCCGCTTTGACGAGCGTGTTGTCGAAGCTTCGTTCGTGCACCGCGATCCGGCGGCCTTCCCGCACCAGCGGCGTCTTTAGTTTGAACTCGTCATGGGTCAGGTAGACCCCCGCCTCCAGCAGACGTTCCAGCGTCTTCTCCAACCCGTTGCGTGAGACCATCGCCGCCACTTCCTCATAGCCGCAGCCGGCTAGTCGGAACATGTGGTGGTAAGGGTTCTCAGAGTCGGCGAAAACCACTTTGCGGAGCTTCTCCAGCCAGTTGCGCTCGCGGTTCCGCACTTGCTCCCGGACGGCCGCTTCCGGATCGCCCAACCCCCGCGCACGCGCTCTGCGGTAGAGGCCCAGCGCCATATTCGTGTACTGGATCGCTTCTCGCAGCAAAGTCAACTCCCAGCCCGGTTCCACCCGGGTCCCAGCGACGATATCGCCCCAGGATACCACGTACTCCGATCCGGCGGGCTTCCTCCTAATCGGGATCTCGATTTCGGGTTTCTCAAACTCGATAGCATACACCCAACCACGCTGCAATGAGTGGGCCCCGAATTGGGTCTGGCGTTAGCACGTGATCTGTCCGCCTTGGGTAGCGGCCGGTGCAAGCTGGCAGGGTGGAACTTGATCGCCAGTACTCGGCCGCGGAGGTAGAGCGGATGATGAAGCTGCAGGACGTGCTGTTGAAGGCCATGGCCAAGAAGATCAACTGGGCGGATGCTGGCGAGATCATCGGGGTGACGGATCGGACCATGCGGCGGTGGCGGGAGCGACCGGAAGAACACGGCTACGACGGTCTGGCGGACCGGCGCAAGGGCCGGCCGAGCCCCAAGCGGGTGCCGCGGCAGGTCGATTCGAAGCAGCGCTCGTATTCCTCAGAGTCACCGTGATAGAGCAGCGGCCCTCCCTCCTCCAGCAGATTAAAAACGAGTTCTTCCACCGGCACCTTCCTCAGGGACGGGGTTTGGTCCAAGTCCCGGATGATTTCTCCCCCCAGGATCCAAAGATTGTCGGCGTGTTTGCGGATGGTCTTCCGGGACAGCTCCAGGCGCACCAGATGTTCGAGGAACGGGCGAAAATGGGTCACCATCTTCTCACCCGGCGGAAGGTCTTTCTCAACGCCCATCCAACTGCGTGGCCAGTCATCGAGGTCTCGGCAGTACGCCGACAGATCCATGGGCGCCGCCGCGGCGGAATGGTTCACGGTGGGAGTCTTCGCCATCGGGACCGTTCTTCCTGCCATGCAACTCATAACGATTCTAAACCGCTGCCACCGTTTTCGGGGATTTGTTTACGAAGGCGCAAGCTTTACCCGGACCGAGCGGAACACCATCGAAGTGCGCGTCCGGCCCAGGAAGGGTTCGGCCGCGATCTGCTCCGGCTGCCACCGGCCCGCCGCCGAGTCACGCAAGATGGCCCAAAAAGGCCACGAGCCCCTGCTGAAGAAGTCCCGCTGGTGTGTCCTCAAACGCAAAGAGAACCTGGCCCCTCAACAAAAGTTCCGCCTGCGCGATCTGCTCCGCTACAACCTCCAAACCGTCCGCGCCTATCTCCTCAAAGAAGATTTCCAGCAGTTCTGGGAATACAACTCCCCCCTCTGGGCGGGCATGTTCTTGGACTTCTGGTGCCGCCAGACCATGCGCTCCCGCATCGAGCCGATCAAGAAGATCGCCCGTATGCTGCGGGTACACCGGGGGCTGCTGCTCAACTACTTCAAGGCCCAGCAGGAGTTTTCCGCTGGCGTGGTCGGGGGCCTGAACAACAAAGCCAAAGTGACCATGAGAAAATCTTACGGCTTCCGGACTTTCCGCATCACTGAACTCGCGCTCTATCACACACTTGGCACGCTGCCCGAGCCAGCACTAGCATTCCGTGGATAGAGTCGCCGAAACATCTTGAGGTGACAATGTTTTAGCTGGATAATTAGGCATGGCGCTCGGCAAGCGGAGGCGGAAGCAGACTTCCTTCTGGGTAGAGACGAGCCAGTTGCAGGCTCGGGGGCGCCACCTCTTCTACCGCCGGCTGAACGGGATTCCGGACCGGGCGAAGTTTGATTTCTATGTAGAGCGGATCTGCCGCAAGTACTACGCGCCGACGATGGGCCGTCCCTCGATTGCGCCGGGCGTGTACTTCCGCTGCTTTCTGGTGGGCTGCTTCGAGGGGATCGACTCCGAGCGCGGGATGGCCTACCGGGTATCGGACTCGCTCAGTCTGCGGGAGTTCTTGGGCTGGAGCCTGGAGGAGCAGACGCCGGACCACTCGACGCTGTCCAAGACGCGGCGGCTGATGAACCTGGGGACGCACAAGGCGGTGTTCCAGTGGGTGCTGAAGGGGCTGGCGGAAGCCGGGTGCACTTGCGTGGCAAGAACAACATCGCCAACCGCGCGCTGATCCATGCGGCAGCCTTCAATCTGAGCTTGATCCTACGGCAGATGTTACGGGTGGGCACGGCCCGGCAGGCGGCAGACCTGTTCGCCGCACTCTATTTTGCGTTTCTGAGGCTCACACAAGCCGCAATTGAACGAAAGGTTTGTCGAAGGACGCGCAACCCCCATCATCTCAGACAGTTCGGGACTTACGAGAGGCATAGCTGCGTGGTTCGGCCCTTTCGCTCTCCGGATTCGCTCACTGACCCACACCCGATCGGAAAAAATCCTCCAGCGCGCCAAGAATGTGAGCCTCCATGAGTTGCTCCGCCGCCCGGGCGTCCCGCTTGACGACGAGTTCGATCAGCCGGGCGTGCTCCTCAATAGCTCGCAATGGCCGCCCTACGATGCGAATCGTCTTCACCATCAGCATTTCGTTCTGCAGCCTGAGTTGGCCCACCACGGAGGACAGGTAAGAGTTCGTGGCCGCCTTCAGGATCGCGGCATGCAGATCCCGGTTGTAAATGCGGTAAGCGTCCATATCTCCGGCGGCCAAAGCGGCTTCACCGGTAGATTGGTGGTTGCGCAGCCAGTCCAGCTCCTCACCCGTGATCCGTTCGCAGGCCAGCCGCACAGCCAAGCACTCCAGTGAAGCCCGAAACTCGTACAAATCCCGGATCTGCTGGTTTGTGAACTCGCGAACGAACCAGCCCTGATACGGCAGCTTGACGGCCAGGCCATCACTTTCCAGCCGATGCATCGCCTCCCGGACAGGTGTGGTACTTACTTCGAGCTGACGGGCGATGGCGTCGGGGCGTAGCTGGGTTCCAGACTCGATCTGGCCGCTGACGATGCTATCCAGCAGCGCCTGGTAGACTCGCGTGCCCAGTTGCAGCGTTTCGCGCAGAGGCCCCAGCGTGTTCATGTAGGGGGTGTTGTGATCCTTAGCACTTGGCATAAACAATCTCGATGATAGCGAAGAAATCTGTCGCCGTCGGCCCGATCGAACAGGCGGCCTGGCCGGAATCGTTCATATCGAACGGTCCTCCGGTAAACGCGACTCATCGCGGCCAGCGGGGAAATTCACACCGACCCGGTTACCCAGCTCCACGAGCTGTCCGACGACCTCCTCGGCCAGCGGAATCCCCAGCTCTCGATTCCGGGATTCGGCCGCGAACTCCAACTCGCCGGGGACGAGCACTTGCTGTACCCCCGGGGCCGGAGCGGCGGCTTTGAGCATCCGCAGAATCTCGTCCATCCGCCGTGCGAATTCGTCCGCCGGCAGAAACAGGTCCGTCCGCAAGGCTGCGAACACCTGGCCGAGATTCTGCTCGGCCTTGAGGTTTTCCAGGGTGTTCAAGTGCAGGGCGAAAGCCGCGCCGGTGAATACGCCGCAGAGAATGTCGATGATGAACGAGATCGCGGATCCCTTCGGGCCGCCAAACGGCAGCACCGCCCCGGCCAGCGCCGCATGCGGGTCAGTCGTCGGCCGTCCCTGGGGATCAATCGCCCAGCCGTCGGGAATCGGCAGGTTTCGATGCGCGGCGACGATGATCTTGCCTCGCGCCACGACGCTCGAGGAGGCGTCAAAGATCAGGGGCCTTTCCTTACCGGCCGGAATCCCAATGGCCATCGGATTTGTGCCCAGAAATCGCTCTCTGCCGCCGTAGGCGGCCATGTTCGGCGGAGCATTGGAGATGGCACAGCCGATGTATCCTCGCCGGAGGGCTTTCTCCACGTAGAAGGCGGCCGCGCCAAAGTGGTTGCTCCGCCGAACGCCGGCGAATCCGATGCCACAGTCCCCGGCCAGGTTCACAGCGGCCTCCATGGCGCGGGTACCGACCACCGGCCCCAGCCCGTTGTCTCCGTCTACCAATGCGACCGCGGCATACGGTCGCTCGACGCGGACGGCCGGTCTTGCCTTCACGACCTTAGCTTGAAGCCGCTTGGCGTACACAGGCAACCGGATGAGGCCGTGTGAGTCCACGTCCCGCAATTCGGCCTGGAGCAGGCACTCCGCGACTTCGCGCGCGTCCTCGCGAGGTACGTCCAACCGCTCGAGGACCGCGCAACTGTAAGCAAGCAGATCTTCAGGCCTGAAGCGCGGCAACTGCGCGGCATCGGACGATGTCGATCCCTGAGGCGAGCTGCTCACTTCCCGGCCATCTCCCTCTGCTTTGGCAGACCGGGCAACCCCAGCAGTTCAAGGGTGGTCTTGCCGTTGCACAACTGCTCGATGATGTCCGCCTCGTACTCCTGGCGCCGGACGGCGGCATCGTAGATCTCCTCCACCCGTTCCTGCTCGAGAATGACCAGACCGTCCGAGTTTCCGAACACGATGTCTCCCGGACGCACGATCACGCCACCAAATTGGATTGGAACGTTCAGCGCGCCCAGCCGTTCCTTGGTACAAGCGCCAATGGCCAAGCCGCGACTGAACACCGGGAATCCGCGCTCGGCAATCGCCTCGATGTCCCGCACGGCGCCGTCAATGGCCAGACCGACCACATCTTTCGCTTGTGCGGCCACGGTCAGAATCTCGCCCCAAGCGCCGGTCAGAAGGTAACTGCCCGTCGTAGCCACGATGACGACACCGGGCTCTGCGGCCGCGACCGCATGGTGCAGCATCAGGTTGTCACCCGGTGGACATTCCACCGTCGCCGCCACGCCGCAGATCCGGGCGCCTGCCCAAGCCGGCCGGATCGTTGGATCCACCATACCTCGTTTTCCAGCAGCTTCGTAGAGCGTGGCCGGATCAAAGCCGAGGAAGCGCTCAACGGCACTCTCGCATTTGAGGTTCATTCACTTGCTCCCTGTTCCGGCTGCCCGCCTGTCGCCGTCAGCCTGACTCAACTGCACCCCCGCCATATCAGCCAGGAACTGTGCTGCGATGGAATAGTCCGCGCTGCCTTTTCCGGCGGTGCTGGCCGCCGAGAGGATTTGGGCAACCGTAGATGCCAGTAACAGCGGGACCCCTTGTGCGCGGGCCGAATCGAGGGCGAGATTCACGTCTTTCTTCATCAAGTCCAGTTTGAATCCCGGCTGAAATGAGCCGGCGAGGAGAAAACCGGGTAACCGCAGATCCATCATCCTGGAGTAGCCTGAGGAGTCCTTGATCACGTCGTACAACGTTGCCGGGTTCGCTCCACACCGCACACCTAAGGCGAACGCCTCACCGATGGTCAACACGTGCGCGGCAGCCATCATCTGGTTGATCATTTTGACGACCTTGCCTTGACCCACCGGGCCGACGTGCACAATCCGGCTGCCCATGGTTTCGAGCAGCGGACGGCACTCGTCCAGCAACGCGGCGTCGCCGCCGACCATGATTGTCAGCGTGCCTCGGGCGGCCCCGCTTGTGCCGCCGCTGACCGGGGCATCCAAAACGCGTCCTCCCACCGCCGCGAGCGCTCTCTCCACCTCCTGCAAGCTCATCGCAGTCGCGGTCGTCATATCAATGAGCACTTTGCCGGAAGAGAAGCCTTCCAGGAGACCGTTGGCGCCCAAGACCGTTTCTTTGAGTTCCGCATCTGCGGGGACTATCGTGATGATCACGTCGGCCGCCCGGGCGACCTGCGCCGGTGCGGCCACGACACGGGCGCCCAGAGCGGCCAGTGCATCCGCTGGTTGGCGGCGTTTGTGGAATGTCGTGATAGTCTGGAAGCCCGCCTTGACGACACGCTCCGCCATGGGCAAGCCCATGCCCCCCAGTCCGATAAACCCAACCTTCACCGTGGTCCTCCCCCCACTTTTTTCATTCGTGTTACCTTCACGCCAGCCTGCACCCAGGCTGGCGGCGATAGCTTAGTATATCTGATATCAGGTATCATATCAAGAATTCTCTTGACATGCCTATCTCAATATCCGATATTTGACCTGGTGCAATTGAAATGACAGCTATCAGTGTGACTGCTCCGCGCGTACGGCATCCCTGGGGCCTCGTTCTCCTGTTGGTCCTCGGCATGTGCGTGGCCTTCTTCGACCGAGGTAATCTTGCCGTGGCTGCGCCCGTGCTTTCTACGGAGTTGGGACTGTCACCGTGGGCGCTGGGACTGCTTTTGTCAGCCTTCTTCTGGACCTACTCGGTGTCTCTCATTGGGGCCGGCTGGCTGGTCGATCGTATCGAGGTGCGCTGGGTGTACGCGGCAGGCTTCCTCCTATGGTCGGTTGCCACGTTATCCACCGCCGTTGTCTCGTCTTTCGCCGGGTTACTTTGCATGCGGTTGTTGCTGGGAGTCGGAGAGTCGGTCGTGTACCCGTCGAATGCCCGCATCCTCGTCACTGTTTTTTCCGAAGAACGTCGCGGTCTGGCAAATGCGGTGACGGATTTGGGTGCCAGGCTGGGTCCGTTGATCGGGACAATGTGCGGCGCCTTGCTGGTCTTGAAGGCCGGCTGGCGTGGGCTTTTTCTCATCACCGGCGCCTGCGCGCTGGTCTGGCTGGTCCCATGGCTCACTTGGGCGCCGCGCGTACATGCTCCCGCGGCGACAGCGAAGGCGGCAGGACCGGGCTGGGGGCAGCTACTCCGCCGGCGAGACGTTTGGGGTACTTTTGGGGGCCTCTGTGGCGCAAACTACGCCTGGTACTTTCTGTTGAGCTGGCTTCCCTCTTATCTGGTGCGCGAACGCCACTTTTCGATGAGCTCGGTGGCGATCTGGGGCGCGCTGCCGTACCTTTTCATGGCTGTTTCCCAGGTCAATGGAGGCATCCTCGCAGACCGATGGATTTCACGCGGCGCCTCCGCTGTCCGGGTGCGGAGAGGAATCATGGTGGCAGGCCTTCTCATGACCGCGGTGCTTCTGCCGACAGTTCTCTTACCTCGCATTGAATGGGCTGTGGCCGGCTTGTTCGTGGCTTTCATCGCTTTCGGTACTTACGTTTCGAACCTGTGGGCGCTAACGCAAACGCTGGCCGGACCCCAGGCGGCCGGGCGCTGGACGGGAATGCAAAACGCGTGCGGTAACCTGGCCGGGGTTGTGAGCCCTATCCTTACCGGCTGGCTGGTCACCAGGACCGGGCATTTCGGAGTGGCGTTCGTGGCTGCCAGTTTGGCCTGCGTCGCCGGCGCTGCCAGCTTTTGGTTCCTGATCCGCGACCCAAATAAGAGCCGCTAGAATGCAAGCCCGGTGCCCGCGAAGGTGTGAAAGCGCCTGCCCAGGCTTCTGCAAGTGGTTGTGCCACAGGATGATGCGGCCGTTCTAGTGGCTGGTCGCCGATCAGATATTGAGATATAAAACGTAATCCCCACCGCCGAGGACCTGGGCAACTCCTACACCATCACTTGCTACCCGGCTCCCAACCCCAACGAAGGCTTCCGCAAAATCAGCGTCGAAATCGTGACCGACATCGGCAAGAAGTACCGCGTGCGCGCCCGGCCGGGCTATCGCCCCCGCGGCGGTTTCTGAGCGGCCGCCGGGGTGAGCAGGCAGCTTACTTCACCTTGACGGTGCGATCAGCCGGGATTCCCAGCCGCTCGAAGCGCTTGGCGCGACCTTTTTCGTCGCCCGAATTGATCTTACGGGCCAGGCGGCCGACTTCGAGAGCGTGTTCCCGAGGCACCACGATCACGCCGTCGCCGTCGGCTACAATCACGTCGCCCGGGTAGACCAGGACGCCGGCGCAGTTGATCGGAAAGTTGTAGGATTCAGCAATCAACCTGCCCGGCCGCACCCCGCGGGTACTGTATCCATCTTTGCAGTAAACCGGGGGGCGCTTGACCCTTACGATCTCGTCGGTATCTCGCGCCCCGGCGTTCGTGACAACTCCGACTAGTCCCTTTTCGGCCCAGCCGAGGCTGTTATTGGAACCGATGAAGCCGGTCTCGAAAACGCCGTTAGCGTCGATGACCGCCACGTCTCCCGGCTTGGCCCCGGCCAGCCAGGCATCCGGCGCGCGCTTGTACTGCGCGGACTTGAATTTTTCGAAGCCGGCCAGATCGGGAAACGAATTCTGCCCGGCCCTCACATCGGTAGGCACGTGCCGCACCGTGATGGCGAAGCCCGCAAAGCGATGCGTGAAGTTCTCGGTGTCCCGCCACAGGGGCCGGATGTCGTTATCCATTAGCCCGATGTCCTGAAGGCCGATCAAGTCCATGCCATCCAGGACGTCAGTAACTCTGAGATCCTTGTAGAGATCAAGAATCTCCTTGCGGGCTTGGTCGCTGTCATCAAAGCCCTTGTTCTGGAGTATCCTGATTCCCTGCGGAGTAGTAAGTTGCTGGGCCGACGCAGCGAGTAAGATAGCGGTCAGCGAAGCAATCAATGTCAAAGAGCGCATGTCAAGTCCTTTCTTGTTACCCAGGATTTCCGTTTTCGCATCCTGGCCGCCTTCGATTGTACATCCAATGGCTTGCGTTGAAGCCGTTCTTTTATTGTTTCCCTCCCGAGCGACTCCGGCGACCCAGGAAGGGGCCAGCTCTGCCTCCTCCGAGTACGTAGAAACACGAAAGTGTCTCATTTCAAACGATTTCTCATACACCTCTCCGGCCCTCCGCCCCCCTTCGCCTGACTTGCTTCCGTGCCGCGGCGTCCTATCCGGTAGGCACCGGCAACTCCGCGATCCGCCGCACCATGGCCCCGAAGAGTCGCCGCGTCAGATGCCCCTCCGCCAGCAAGAGCCAGAAGTAGCGAGCATGCTTGATCAGCCGCCCGCCCGTCTTCACGAATGGTTGTTGCAGGCTCGTGAGCGACCAGTTGCCGACGCGCAGCGGCAGCACCGGGCCCAGAGGGCACCCCCCGCCAGAGGTGCCCCAGGTTGTAAGCGATCACGCTCAGCCACGAGCGCACTTCGTTTGACCGAAACCGGTGGCAACTGAGCCGTGTCATCTTCACCGCTTGCTTGCCTTCTTTGATCCACCGCTCGGCGGTCCCGCGCTTGTTGTAGAACCGCACCACCGCCGGGCTGTCCGCCTCCAGGTTGGTGACGATGAATCCCACCCGAGGAAACAGCTCCCCGGCGTGGAACTCCACCTTCGCGACCACCCGCCGTGCCTTCTTCCAACTGGCCGCCTGGTACAGGAAGCCCTTGTAGCGCACCACCGGCTTGTGGCTGGGACGGCCCACCGGACGGATCAGCAACTCGGCCACGTCCCGCTCCAGGCTGTCATTGGCCGCCAGCGCCGGGGTGCCCTTATAGTAAATCCGGGAGGAAATGACTGGTAAGCAGGTGGAGGGGAGTTGCAGAGCCACCGGGAGATGGTGTACCGGCCTGGGCTTTCCGTCAAGCAAGACATTTGGTATGACTTTTGTTTGAACGGGCACCCCGCTGCTACGAATTGGGTGCCCTAACACTGGATGTTTGCCCAGAGTGTTTCGAGCAGCGGGATGCTTGGCTCCAGCGACGAATACTCAGAAGTCGTCTGGTCCTAGACCACTATAAGGCTTTCGGCGGAGCCAAGCGAGTCTCGTTGGAAAGGAGGCATGGTAGGATGTCGGAACGGTTGACGACTTCAGCTTCGGAACCGGAATGGGCGGCGTTTGCGGCGATTGATTGGGCCGACCAGAAGCACTTCTGGCGCCTGGTCCCAGCCGGCTCCCGGAAGTTTGAGCAAGGGGAACTGGAGAACACCCCGGAGGCGGTGGAGGCCTGGGCGGCCGCTCTTCAACAGCGATTTGGCGGTGGCCCCATTGCCGTATGCTTGGAACAGTCTCGCGGGGCCTTGGTGTATATGCTGAGCAAGTACGCGCACCTGGTGTTGTTCCCCGTTCACCCCACCACGGCGGCGCGCTACCGGAAGACTTTCTCGACTGCCGGCGCCAGCAACGATCCGGGCGATACGGCCTGGCTGCTGGACCTGTTGTTGCGTCACAGAGAACGACTGCGCTCGCTCCAACCGGACACCGTAGAGACCCGCCTGTTGCAGTTTCTGGTCGAGGAACGCCGGCGCATGGTGGATGAGAAGACGCGCCAGAGCAATCGCCTGACCGATTGCCTGAAACAGTATTTTCCGCAGATTTTGCGTTGGTTCGACGACGTGACCAGTCCCCTGGTCGAGGACCTGCTGGCGCGCTGGGGCAGCTTGCGGGAACTGCAGCGGGCACACCCCGGCACGTTGCGGAAGTTCTTCCACGAGCACAACTGCCGTTCCGAGGAACGGCTGCAAGAACGCCTCACGGCCATTTACCAGGCGCTGCCCGCGACCCAGGACGCGGCGGTGGTAGAAGCCGGGGTGCTGACGGCTCGCGGGTGGGCCAAGGTGCTGGCGACGTTGCGCGACCAAATCGCCCTCCTGGAACGGCGCATCGCGGAATTGGTGTGTTCCCACCCGGACGGGGCGCTGTTCGCCTCTCTGCCCGGGGCTGGCCCAGCGCTGACGCCTCGCTTAATTGTCGCCTTCGGGACACGCCGCGAGCGCTACCAAAGCGCTTATCAGGTACAGTGCTACAGCGGGATTGCCCCGGTAACGGAGGCCAGCGGCAAAAGCCAGTGGGTCCATTTCCGCCGGGCCTGCCCCAAGTTCCTGCGCCAGACCTTTCAGGAGTTCGCTGATCACTCGATCGGCCAGTCCGAGTGGGCCCGAGCGTATTATGAACACCTTCGCCGGGACCAAAACAAACCGCACCAAGTGGCGGTCCGAGCCCTGGCATACAAATGGATTCGCATCATATTCCGCTGCTGGAAGGACGCCAAACCCTACGACGAGCAGGTCTACGTGCAGTCTGTTCGCAGGCGCAGCTCCCTGCTTGGCGCGGCTTGCCCGGCACTCACCAAGGCGGAGTGGAAAACGGAGGCTGGATTTCAAAAATTATGTGCAAATCCCTCTTGACGGATTACCTCAGAAGACTCTGGGCCCTCCGGCAACAGCAGTTCTTCCCAACCGTCGGCGCTGTGCACGTTGCCGGGCCGCAGCTTCGCCGCCAGGCAGTCGCCCTCGCGGTTGAACAGCAGCAGGGGATGGTAGCAGGTGGACTCGAAGTGACCGTTGTAGGCGCTCTGCTCCTGCTGGCCGTAGACCGGAATCTCTGTGCCGCCCATGTCCAGCACCACCCGTTATGACGAATCGACGGCTTCTACCCGGCCGATCAGTTCGCGGTTGATCCGTGCCAAACCGGCGAAGTTCTCCTCCTCGGTCAGCATCTCGGTTTCGAAGGACTGCAACCGAGACGTCAGGGCGGCCCCGCGCTCCCAGATCTTTTCCGAGCCGATGAGCCGGAAGGTCGGATCCTGGCTCAGCCGCTCCGCGTCGTTCACATCCTCCTAACCAGCCAGGCGGCTGTAGACCGACTGCCGCAGCAGGTCGGCGAGCGGAAACTGGGTGTTCTTCCCCCGCCAGGGATCACGGAGGTGCTCCTCGATGAGCTGGCTGAAGCCCAGACGCTCGTCCAACTCGCGAACGAAAATCAGGCCGCCGTCGGAAGTGACTCGTGATCCCTGGAAATCGATCTTCAGAGAAGCGTTGAAGGAGAGCTGAAAGGGCTGGTTTTGTTTGTCACCCATTGGGTGTGGGTCTCCGGAGCGTCTTCATCCCCTTCAAACCCCTATGGATGAAGGCGATGAAAGGCCTTAAGAGGTTATCAGTAACTGGTCAAATCGGAAATGCGGGTTCTTGTTACGGCGCCTTTGTAGGCGGCTGAACCACGGGCGTGCCGGGGGTTATAGTGGTGGGGGCCGAAGTGGCGGGCTTGGTGAGCCACTCCTGGATCCACTCCAGAACGGTATTGTACCACAGTACGCTGTTCTGGGGCTTGAGGATCCAGTGGCCCTCATCGGGGAACAGCACTAACTTCGATGGAACCTTCTGAAGCTGCAAGGCGGTGAAAAGCTGGAGATCCTGACCGTAGGGGACGCGGTAATCCAGCTCTCCGGCGGTGATCAAAGTGGGGGTGCGAAATTCTTTGACGAAGTAACTGGGAGAGAAGCGGGCGTAGAGCTCGGGATTGTCCCAAGGGGCGCCGCGATATTCCCACAGCGGGAACCACAGCTCCTCAGTTTCGCCGGTCTCGCTGCGCAGGTCGAAAACGCCGGCATGGGAAACCAGGGCCTTGAAATGCTGGGTGTGACCGAGGATCCAGTTGATCATGTAGCCGCCATAGGAGGCGCCGGCAGCCGCCATCCGCTCCGGGTCGATGTAGGGCAGCTTGGCCACATAGTCGGCCGCGGCCATAATGTCATCGAAGGGTTTGCCGCCCCAGTCGGCGTTGATCTCGTCGGTGAATTTCTGGCCGTAGCCCGTCGAGCCCCGGAAATTGGGCATGACCACGACGTAGCCGGCCGCGGCGAACACCTGGACATTCCAGCGGTAGCTCCACTGCTCACCGAAGTGACCCTGCGGCCCGCCGTGGATCACAAACAGCGCGGGGTACTTCTTGTCCTCGCGAAAGCCGGGCGGTTTGAGCAGGAAGCTGTGGACGCGGGTTTTGTCCGCGCCTTCCACCCAGAATTCTTCCAACTGCGATAGTGGGTAGTCGGCCAGCAACGCGTCGTTGAAATGGGTAAAGGCAACGGGCGAGCCGCCGGAAGTAACCTGAAAGATTTCGACCGGACGCGAGGCGCTCTGCTCGGTGTAGACCATGGTCTTGCCGTCCGCGGTGAACCGGATGTCATCCACGCTGCTGGAACCGGTGACGATGGTGCGCGCGCCTCCGCCGGTCACCGGAACCATCTGGACTCCCTGCCGCCCCCGGTCTTCCACGGTAAAGAACAAGTGAGTGGAATCCGGCGACCAAGTGAAGCCGGTGACCCAGCGGTCCAGGCCCTCAGTGAGGTTCGCCAGTTTGCCGGTGGCGCGCTCCAGCACCGCCAGGCGCCAGCGATCGCTCTCGTAACCCGCCCGCAACTGGGTGCGGAAGGCCAGATACTTTCCATCCGGGGAGTAGAGCGGGGAGTTGTCCGCGCCGGGATTGATGGTGATTTTGACCGGCACGCCTCCGCCCATGGGGACCACGTAGAGATCCGAGTTGGTGCTGGTGGCGAGGTCCGGATCCGAAATCATGACGAAGCAGACCTCGGCGCCGTCGGGAGAGATGGCGTAATCATCCGGCCCGCCCAGCGAGAAGGGTGGCACGTCGCGCGAGTCCGGGGTGAGGTCTTTGGGCGTCCCGCCCTCGGCCGGAACCACCAGCAGATGGCTTCGCCGCGCGCTCTGCCAGCGGTCCCAGTGCCGGTAGAGCAGCGAAGTGTAGATACGCGCCTTTACTTTGGAGTTCTTCTCGGCCTCGAGTTTCTGCTTGTTGCAGGCCTCGTCGGAGCAGTCGGGGTAGACCTCGCTGGTGAACAGGAGGTTCTTTCCGTCGGGGGAATAGAGCACGCCGCCGGCTTCGGTCGAGAGGTTGGTGACCTGGCGGGCGCCGGAGCCGTCAGGTTTCATCAACCAGACCTGCGCCGAGCCGCTGCGATCCGAGATGAAGGCGATCTGCCTCGAATCCGGCGACCAGCGCGGGCGGTCGTTGAGGTTGCCGGCCTGGGTGATCTGCCGGGGCGTGCCGCCGCTCAGAGCAACCGCGTAGATGTGTCTCGGCTTGCGGTTGTTCTCCAGATCGACCGTCTGCACGCTGAAGGCCAGCATCTTGCCGTCAGGCGAGATTTGCGGATCGCTGATGCGGGCCACCTTGAGCAGCGCCTGAACGTCGAACGGCACCTTCTGCGCTACCAGGGGAACCGATAAAGCCAGGAGGAGAAGCACAACTTGCGGCATATCCGAATTGTAGCGGAGGGCCGCAGCTCCTGTGCAGGCCGGTCTGAGCCGGGCTAAGATGTTGGTGGGAGACTCGATACGAGAACCCTGTTGATAGCTTTGGCTCTTCTGATACTGGACTGGCCGAGTGACGGCTCGCTTCTTATTTACTCGCGGCCGGCGGCCGGGGGCATTGTGGAAACGGTGCGGGTAGTTGCCGACAGCGCGGGTAACATTTACGTTGCAGGCAACGTGGTCAAGGACCGGTGGGTATTGTTTCCGGGCGCGCTCAACCCCACCTCGGACGCCTTCGTGACACGGTTGGATCGGGACGGGAACACCCAGTGGACCACCTATCTGGCGGGCGCGAAGGGGGACCGGGCAAACGGGCTGGCTGTGGACGCGGCCGGCAACGCGTACGTGGGGGGCGTGACCACCTCCTCCGATTTTCCGATCGCCAACGCGTTCCAGCGCCAGCTCTGCACGTCGGCGCAGAGCGGCTTTCCCTCGGCCTGCGGGTTTGTGGCCAAGCTGGATGCGCGCGGGCGGATCGTTTACTCGACGTATTTAGGCGGCCAGGGGCAGAACAGCGTGAACGCGGTGGCAGTGGACTCTGGCGGCAGCGCATACGTGACCGGAGAGACCAATGCGATCAACTTTCCAACCACGCCTGGAGTGCTGATTCCGAGCGTACCGCGGACTTCCTTCTTCGCGCCTTCGTATGCCTTCGTCAGCCGCTTGGCGCCCTCGGGCGATGCGCTGATCTACTCGACTTACCTGGGAGGAGCGGGGGCGCACTGCGAGGGAGGCAGCCGCTGCGTGGGCGTGGTAGGGCTGAGCTGGGGGACGGCGATCGCCCTGGATGCGGCGGGGAATGCGTATGTGGCCGGAGTGACCAGCGCCATCAACTTCCCCGTGACTGCCGACGCGTTCCAGACCGAGTGCCGGTGCAGCAGCGCCAAAATCCGGACCGCCTACGACGGCTTTATAGCGAAGCTCAACACCGGCGGCACAGCGCTTCTGTACTCGACCTATCTGGGTGGAACCCCATACGGGCCGGCGTCGGACTTACTGGAGGGCACGGATGCGCCCCGCACGATTGCCGTGGACCCAGCGGGCAACGCCTACGTCGCGGGCCTCACCACCAGTCATGACTTCCCGGTTACAGCGGGCGCGTTACAGCAGGAGTTTCGGGGCTGCACCGACGTGAACTGCTTTGAGCACTTAGGGATCGGTTTTGTATCGAAGCTGGATCCGGCGGGGAAGAGCCTTCTGTATTCGACCTATCTGGGAGGCCGTTCGGCCGAGGTGAACGGGCTGGCGCTGGATGAGCAGGGCAATGCCTGGCTGGCCGGCGCCAACGCCGGGACGGATTTTCCAGTCACCGCGGGCGGTTTCCCGCGCGGCGGAGACTTCCTGGCGCAACTGAACGCCACCGGGAGTGCGGTGATAAGCGGGACACAATTCCCGCAGGGCGTCTCGGGCGCCAACATCGCGCGGGATGCGCTGGACAGGCTCTACGTTGTGGGCGGCGATTCGGGGCTGGTCTCGCGGGCTGGTGCGCCGGGCAGCGCAGCGCCTGAGGTGCTGGGAGTGGGCAACGCGGCGGGCGGCCCAGTAACGGCGCGGGTCGCGCCCGGAGAGCTGATCAGCATCTACGGGATCAATATCGGGCCGGTCGCGCCGGCGGGTGTCCGGCTGGATGCGGGCGGGCGAGTGGACACTAACCTTAACGGGGTGCGCGTCTTCTTCAACGGTCTGGCGGCGCCGCTGCTGTATGCCCAGCCAGACCAGATCAACGCGGTCGTCCCCTACGGGATTGCGGGCTGGAGTGAAACCCTTCTGGAGGTAGTTCAGAACGACATCATCGTGGCCTCGATGCGCCTGGCGGTGGTGGAGGCCGAGCCGGAGATTTTCCGGGGGGCGGACGGGCAGTCGGCGGCGGCGCTGAACCAGGACGGCAGCATCAACTCCCAGGAGAACCGGGCCACCCCAAGCTCGATCGTGGTGCTTTATGTGACCGGGGATGGGCCAACTGAGCCGCGGGTGGCCGACGGGCAGATCAACCGGGGGACACTGCCGCGGCCCAAGCTGTCGGTATCGGTGGAGATCGACGGCAACCCGGCCGAGATCCTCTATGCTGGCGCGGCGCCGGGCCAGGTGGCGGGCCTGATGCAACTCAACGCCAGGCTGCCGGCGGAATATTACAGCGATGCGTTGCCGGTGGTGGTTCGAGCGGGAAGCGGAGTCAGCCATAGCGTGGTGGTGCAGGTGGGGCCCTGAGGCAGCCGCCGTGTTGTGTGCTAGCATGGTGATTTCACTCGACCTACATGATTCGCGCCGTTAAGGGCACGCGCGACCTGTTGCCACCTTCCACCGCGGTCTGGAACCATGTGGAACAGGTGGCGCACCAGGTCTTTCGCGCCTATAACTACCAGGAAATCCGGACGCCGGTTTTCGAAGAGACACTCCTGTTTGCGCGCGGAGTAGGCGAAGAGACCGACATCGTCACCAAGGAGATGTACACCTTCGAAGACCGCGACGGGGCCTCTCTGACCCTGCGGCCGGAAGCCACGGCCTCGGTGATCCGGGCCTATATGGAGCACCACCTGGACCAGCGGCCGGGCCTTCAGAAGCTCTATTACATGGGGCCCATGTTCCGCCGCGAACGGCCGCAGAAGGGGCGCTTCCGGCAGTTCTACCAGATCGGGGCGGAGGCCATCGGGTCGGAGTCGCCGGCCCTGGATGCGGAAGTCATCGAGATGGTAGTGGAGTTTTTGGGGCGGCTGGGCCTGGAAGGCTTCGGGCTGTTGTTGAACTCGGTGGGCTGTCCGAAGTGCCGGCGGGAGTACGTGGGTGAACTGCGGGAGAAGCTTGGCGAGGTGCTCGAGCCGCTGTGTGCGGATTGCCGGCGCAGGGCCGAGACGAACCCGCTTCGGGTGCTGGACTGCAAGGTTCCGGACGATCAGCCGATTATTGGAAAGCTGCCCTCGATCCTGGAACGGCTGTGCGCGGAGTGCGGCGCACATTTCCAGGCTGTGCAGCAGCACCTCACGGATCGGGAGATTGCCTACCAGGTGAGGCCCCGGCTGGTGCGCGGGCTGGACTACTACATGCGGACCACCTTCGAGATCGTGCACGGGGCGCTAGGGGCGCAGAACTCGGTGCTGGGCGGGGGCCGCTACGACGGACTGGCGGAGGCCCTGGGCTCGAAGGTCCACTCGCCGGGCATGGGCTTTTCGATCGGCGAGGATCGGCTCATCATGAGCGTTGAGGAGACTCGGCCGGGCGCGTATCAAGAGGTCTTAGATCTTTTTGTGGCGCCGCTGGGAGAAGCCGCCATGCGCAACTGCGCGCTGCTGGCGCGGGATTTGCGACGGCTGGGCGTTTCGGTCGAGGTGGCCGAGGAAGGGCGGCTGAAGCGGACCATGGAGCTGGCCAATAAGCTGGGTGCGCGATATGCGCTGATCGTGGGCGAGGACGAGCTGGCCTCCGGGAGATATGCGCTGAAGAACATGCAGACGGGCGAGCAGGAAAGCGTGACGCGAGAGGAGTTGGTGGAAAAGCTCTATGCCGGAAGGCGCTGACAAACTGGAAACCAGCGGCCTGTCCCTGGACTTTTTAGGGGAGCTGCGGCGCACCCACACCTGCGGGGAGCTGCGGCCGGCGGACGCGGGTTCACACGCGGTGCTGATGGGATGGGTGCACCGCAGGCGCGACCTGGGGGGCGTGATCTTCATTCACCTGCGGGACCGGGAAGGCGTCACGCAGATCGTCTTCCACGCCGATGCGGACGCGGCCATGCACCAGAAGGCAGAGTTGCTGCGGTCGGAGTACGTGGTGGCGGTGGAAGGCCGAGTCGAGTTGCGCACGCCGGAGACGGTGAACCCCAACATCGCCACCGGCCAAGTCGAGGTGGTGCCGGAGAAGCTGTGGATCCTGAACGAGTCGCGCGTGCCGCCGTTCCCCATGGAAGACAGCGTGGACGTTGCCGAGGAGCAGCGCCTGAAGTACCGCTATGTGGATTTGCGGCGGCCACGCATGCAGCGCAACATCATTCTGCGCTCGAAGGTGGCCTTCGCGGTGCGGGAGTATCTGTACTCGCAGGGTTTCTTGGAGATCGAGACGCCCTTTATGACGCGCTCCACGCCCGAGGGGGCGCGGGATTTTTTGGTGCCCAGCCGGGTGCTTCCGGGGACCTTCTACGCGCTGCCGCAATCGCCGCAGATTTTCAAGCAGATCCTGATGGTGAGCGGCTTCGAGAAGTACTTTCAGATCGTGCGCTGTTTCCGCGACGAGGCCACGCGAGCCGACCGGCAGCCGGAGTTCACCCAGATCGACCTGGAGATGTCCTTCCCGCAGCAGGAGCGCATCTTCGAGGTGATCGAGCCGCTGATCCTGCGGACCTGCGCAGTGGCGGGCTACAAGGTGACGCCGCCGTTCCCGCGGCTGCGCTACTCGGACGCGATGCGGAGTTACGGGATCGACAAGCCGGACCTGCGGCTGCCGCCGTTTGCGACCGTCGAGGACCTGTTTCCCGAAGGAGCGCTGGCGGCGCCCGGGTTGCCACTGGTCGCCATGCGCATCCCCAAGACCGGGGCGCTGAGCCGGCGGGAGCGGGATGAGCTGAAGGCTTTCGGTAGCGAGCGCGGGCTGCGGGTATACGACGACCTCAAGCGCCTGGAGCGGGATTATCCGGCAGCGATGGCGCCGCTGTACGAGCGCCTGGGGGCCAGCCAGGAGGACCTGCTGCTGCTGGCCGGCTGGTCCGGAGAGCCCGAAGGGCAGCGTCCCGAGGAGACCGTGTTACTGGCCTGTGGGCTACTGCGGCTGTATGCCGGGCAGAAGTACAACGATCGGCACGGCCTGCTGGATCCGAACGACTTCCGGTTCCTGTGGGTAGTGGATTTCCCGATGTTCGAGTGGGACGAGGAGGAGCAGCGCTGGGTGGCAGCGCATCATCCGTTCACCTCGGTGCATGACGAGGATCTCGAGAAGCTGGTGACGGACCCGGCGCGCTGCCGCTCCAAGGCCTACGACCTGGTGTTGAACGGCATCGAGCTGGCTCCGGCTCGATTCGTATTCACCGGCGGGACGTGCAATCGAGAGTGTTCGAGGCGCTGGGGTTCAGCCAGGAAGAGGCCCGGCGGAGGTTCGGGTTTCTGCTGGATGCGCTGGAGTACGGCGCGCCGCCGCACGGCGGGATCGCACTGGGCATGGACCGGCTGGTGATGCTGCTGGCCGGTGAGACCACCATCCGGGACGTGATTCCGTTCCCCAAGACCGCCAAAGGCAGCGACCTGATGTGCGACGCCCCAGCCCCGGTCCCGGAGCGCCAGTTGCGGGAGCTGGGGATCGCGTTCCGGAAGGGGCGCTAAGGGGCTTTGAGGGGGTGAGGGGTGGCGGTGACGGTGTTTATTGACGTTGCCGCATGCCAATCGTCAATTCTCCCGCCACGATCGCTGCGCCCCCATGCGTCGCTGGCGCCGTTGTTTGGTTCCGGCTCTGCCGCGCTGTGGATTGCTGCATCTTCACTGGGCAGGATGTTTGACGGCAGGCCCCGTTGCGACCCAGGACAGAGTTGGGTCACAGTATTGCGACGTCCTTGCTTTAATATTCCACACGTGGTATATTCCTTCTATGGAATGGTCGGTGGAGTTCACCGATGCGTTTGGGGAATGGTGGGAGCGTCTGACTGCCGAGGAACAGGAGGATGTGAACGCTTCGGTTGTGTTGCTGGAACGCTTCGGACCGCTGCTGCGGTACCCCCATAGTCCTGCGGTGACATCTTCGAAGCATCCGCACATGAGGGAACTGCGAATTCAGCATCGAGGACGACCCTACAGAGTGCTCTACGCTTTCGATCCCCGGCGGTGCGCGATCCTGTTGATCGGCGGGGACAAGACCGGGGACCAGAGATGGTATGACACCTACGTTCCCGTTGCAGACAGGTTGTACGACTCGCACGTCGACCAACTGAGGAGGGAGGGAATAGTCGAAGATGGCTAGGAGCTTCAGAGAACTACGCGAGAAGATGAGTCCCCAGTCGCGGGCCCGGAGCGAGGCGAAAGCGGAGCGCCTGATCCGGGAGATGGCCTTGGACGAACTGCGGACCGCCCGGCAGATGACGCAGGAGCATCTGGCGAAGATCCTGAGGGTAAACCAGTCAGCGATCTCTAAACTGGAACGCCGCACGGACATGTACGTCAGCACGCTGAGCGATTTTGTGCAAGCTATGGGCGGCGCCCTGGAGATTCGGGCGAGATTCCCGGAGGGAGACGTTCGGATCAAGCAGTTCGGGCAGCTTTCAAGACCCTAGCCCGCATTTCTCACTAGCGCCTGGCCTCCCAAGTTCAGCGATAGTCCGCTCGCTGACACGGATGAGGCCGAACCTAAGAGGCTGGCAACAAGGCGGAGGGAGGAGGCAAAAGGCAAGAGCGAATTGGGAAGGCTTCCCCAGCTTTGTCTGACTGGGGCTCCCGCAGGCGAAGGGAAAAACTTCTGAGAAGGAACGTGAGCTTTCCGCAAGCCTGCGTAAGTGAGGCGGGCTGACCTATTTCCCCGAGGAATAGGCCACCAGGATGCGGCGTACCGAGGTGCGGCCGATCTGCAAGCGGCGGGCGATCTCAGCCTTGCTGACTCCGGCGTGATGGAGTCTGCGGATCTCAGGCCTGTGCATGGCCGCCGTTGCCGGCCGGCCCAGGCGCTTGCCGTTTTTCCGGGCATGGGCCAAGCCGGCGCGCACCCGTTCCCGCAAGATCTCCCTTTCGAACTCGGCGAAAACAGCCAGTAGCGCGGCCATGGCCCGGCCAGTCGGTGTCGTCAGGTCCAGGGCTTCAGTCAGGGAGACGAGACCGACGCCCAGGTGGTCCAGTTCCTGGAGAGTGGCCAGCAGGTCCGCCACGGAGCGGCCCCAGCGGTCCAAGCGCCACACCAGCACCACATCGATCTCGCGGCGACGCGCCAACTCCAGCAATCTCTCCCGCAGTTGCCGTTGCGAGGCGCCGCTGCCGACCTCCTTCACCTGCCAGGCTATCGTCCATCCTCGCTTGCCGGCGTATTCTCGCAGGACGCGCATCTACAGCGGCCACGGAGCAATACCGGCTCAGATCATGGCCTGTTCCGGCTCGACGCCCATGACGCAGCGAAAATCACACCGGCGACAGCAATCAGATACTGGAAGCCAACCAACATTGAGGCGTTCTCCGCAAGCCCGCCAAGCATGGCGCCCGCGGTGTTAAAGGCGAGGGCCTGCTCCGGCTTGGCCGCGGTTCTAAAGAGCATTGCGAAGATCACACCCGAGCAGAAAACAGGTGACAGGAGGAGGATTCCAGCGGCGATCCCCTGAAGGAGTCGAGGTAGACCCAGGAACGCGTCCAGGGGAACCACTGTGTTCAGTGCCAGAGTGAGAAGCAAACCCCAATAGAACGGCGCGAGACACGCGGGCCTTCGTTTGAGAACCCACAGGTTCGCCAGGAGAATCATGACAAGTACCGCGGAGAAGACCGCTACGTTGACGATCCAGGTACTGCCGAAGAGCAGGGCAGCATGCACCACCGCCTTGGTCTCCAGCA
This sequence comes from uncultured Acidobacteriota bacterium, assembly GCA_963725415.1. Classification (GTDB taxonomy): domain Bacteria; phylum Acidobacteriota; class Terriglobia; order Bryobacterales; family Bryobacteraceae; genus CAVRZY01. The sequence continues at coordinate 90,471 of CAVRZY010000200.1, forward strand.
GCATGAAGCCGGCGCCCAGAAGCACCATTGTGGCGCTGAAGCTGGTGAACTCCCCCCCCGGCTCCCGCCCGAACAACCACAGCAGGGCTAAGGAAATCGCTGCGATTACAGTCATCCCCCGCCAGGAAAGAGCGGTAATCATCGGGTTCCGCAAGTAGAGGAAAGGCCAGGCATCCTCCGCGATCTTGAGCGCGCTCGGGATCTCCACCCTTGCGGGACTCACGCGGATGCGTTCTCCACCCACTACGTCCCTGAAGCCGTTCGGTGCGGTTGGGCTCGGGGCCATGCCCGGGCGGATCCAGTAGGAGCCGCTCCCTTTGAACGTATCCTCAAGGACCTCCGCCCGCCGGCCCTCAAAGAACATCGTAAACCCCTCGGCGGTTTGCGCCGCGGCTATGGAGTCTCGATGCGGGAATACCGCCACTACCGGCGGCCGGCTAAATGCAGTTCCGAGTGTCGCGGCCAGACGCGAGACGATCCAGCCCTGCCGGAAGTAGTTGTAAATCACGAACAGGCCGTCCACCTTGAGAACCCGCTGGACATCCGACATCGCCTCCCTCGTGAACAAGTAGCTCTCCAGGCGGATATTGCTGACGCTGCTGTGCAACACTAGCGAATCGACCAGGGCGAAAACAACCAGATCGTACTTCCTACCGGTGGAACGGAGGAAGTTCCGGCCATCATCGAGGTGCACGGTGACACGCGGGTCCTGATACGGCCTGTCCGGGTGGTCGCGCTGACCGAGACGCTGAATCTCCGGATCGATCTCCACGGCATCGATCCGCGCATCCGGGGAAGCCCACTCGAGCGCTCTGCTCAAATCATTGCCGGACCCCGCGCCAATGATGCAGATGTCACGGAATCTCGGCTGAGCCGTGTCGCGATTCAACAGATAAGGAATCGCATAGGCAGGGAATGGGTCATTGCGGCTGACCATCTGCTGATGTCCCAGAAGATTCACGACGATGGTGCGCGTGTCGGGCGAGTAGTTGATGCGGTAGTACGGGGACCAGGATTCCTCGGGGAACTTAGTCCTGATCACACCCATTGGGAAGGAATCCAGCACCAGCAGCAAGAGAGGCGCCGCGAAAGAGAATCCCAGTGCGCACCATCTGCTGGAGCCGTCCCGAAGCAATAAATACGCCAGTCCAACCGCCACGATGCCGAACCACCAGATCGGTGGCAGCCACCAGGAGACGCACTGAAACAGGAGCACACCCGCGAGACTGCCGCCGATGTTGACGAGGTACGCTTCTACGGCGTTTGGCAGAGCGACGAAACGACGCCCCAGGAATTGCCCCACTCCAATCATCACTGCCACGGTGAGAAGAAAGAAAAAGCCGGCAACGAATTCAATCGGAACCACAAAGGACGCGACATCGGCCACTCGATCCTCGGTGCCGAAGAACACCTCCTGCGGAGCCGCCCTGTTTCCGCCCACGTCTAGAACGTCCTGGAGTTGAAGTCGCACCCACTCCATGGCAGAGCCAGCGGCAATGACAATCGCGAGCCAGACAGGACTGAGCGGGAGATGATTCCTGCCTTGTCGTGCTGCAAGACAACCCAAGGAAGCCCAAGGAACGACGCCAACAGAATAGTGTTCGTGAAAAACGTGAGGAAGAGAACGTGAGCAGGCAGCCAACGGATCAAGGCCAGTTCCAGAAACAGGAACAGCGCACTCGCGAGGAAGAGGTCGACCTTCGCCCGTTGCGCCCGATCGGAGGTTGCGGCTGCTTCCCGCAAGCACAAGTCCCTGGGCTCACTCGTTCTGGGCGTTGTCCGGGACTCAGGGGCATTCATCGTGTAGCAAGCTCCCCCTTACTAAGAAGTTCACTATACCTGAAATACATGCGATCAAGCAGTTCGGGCAGCTTTCAAGACCCTAGCCCGCATTTCTCACTAGTGCATCGTCCGATAAGTGCCTTCTGGTATCGAGACCGCGCAAAACGGGGACAGGGTCCAATTGCGCAGTGGGCAATTGGTTGCCTGTACCCGCTTTGCCCCGAACCGGATACTCCAAAGGACTTATCGGACGATGCACTAGCGCCTGGCCTCCCAAGTTCAGCGATAGTCCGCTCGCTGACACGGATGAGGCCGAACCAAAGAGGCTGGCAACAAGGTGGAGGGAGGAGGCAAAAGGCAAGAGCGAATTGGGATGGCTTCCCCAGCTTTGTTTGACTGGGGGCTCCCGGAGGCCAAGGGAAAAACTTCTGAGAAGGAACTGCCGCACCGCCACTAGGGCGCAGGAGCCGCGTTCCAGACATTCCGGACCATCTTCCAGGAGCCGTCCGGTTCCCGCCGTAGGATGTGAAGCCCCTTGCCGTGCCCCACGCTGGGCTGCCCACCGGCCTGCGGGGTGACCTTCATGCTATAGGCGTAGTCGTGGTAGGCGAGATCTCCGGCCACGACCGTCTCCCCGTGTACCAGGCGGAGCCATTCGGTGGTGAAGCCTTCCAGGAACTCGCGCAGCCACTGTTGCAGCTCGGCGCCCCTCCTGGCCGGTGAGCTCGGGGGCAGGAACACGGCGTCATCAGCCAGAATGGCAAGGTATTGATCCATGTCTCTGGCGCTCATGGCAGCCGCCTCTTGGTCGGCCACTGCGATGACTTGCCGGCGATCCATTTCGGAACTCAAGTCAGCCATTCCTCAATGCCAACAGATCGACAAGCCAAAGGCAAGAATCCTTGCGGGGGGCTGAGAACGATTTGCCCCGGCGAACAGGCTGCAAGCTTACTTTCCCGCCGGGAAGAACGGGAACAGCCTGCGCAGATCCTCCTGCGAGGGCCGCCGCCCGTACTCGCAGATCTCGAAGGCCTCGACGCTGCGGATGGAGTCCGCCTGCGCGCCGTACCACTTCCGGACCTCCTCCCGCATGGCCTCCGGCAGCCCGCGCCCGCCGCGGCTCTTGCGCAGCCATTCCAGGCGCGCCGCCGGGTCCGCGGGCACCTTGTCCAGGTTCCCCGCCACCCACGGCAGCCATTCATACATCTGCGAGGTGTGCGCGTCGATGGCGTAGATCTTCTTGTCGATCACCTCGTCGATGGCCACCACCACGTCCGGGCGGAAAGGGTAGGGACGCTGGAAACCATCCTGGAAATACATGAACACCGGGTTCCTCCGCAGGGCCGGCGTGTCCGGGCAGACGTTCGGGACCACGACCATGTAGGCCGCGTCCTGCACCAGCACGCCGGTGTAGCGATGATCGGGATGGTAATCCCAGGGCCGCGGCGCCAGCACCAGGTCGGCGTTCCACTGGCGGATCTTGCGGATGATCTGGTGCCGCACCTCCAGCGACGGCACCAGCTCGCCGTCATGGTTGTCCAGCGTCTCGTACTCATCGATGCCGAAACGTCGCCCCGCCTCCCGCGCCTCGTTGCGCCTCCGGGTAGCCAGCGCGCCGCCACCCTGGCTCTGGTGCCCCGCATCGCCGCTCGTCACCGAGACGAACTTGACATGATGGCCCAGGGCCGCCCACTTGATCGCTGTGCCGCCCGCCCGCCCATCGCAATCATCCGGGTGGGCGCCGAAGGCGATGATGCGCAACTTCCCGTCCGAAGCCGGCGGCTGCTGCGCCCCCGCTGGCCAGGCCGCCATCACCGCCACTACAAGAGCAAGAGAAAATCGCGTGAACATACAATGCCTCCTCATAACCCAATACCGTACTATATCCGAACTGGCCCCGGTCGTAGAATGAATACATGTGGTCGCAGGCGGCGTTGTCGCTGTTGCTCCTGCTGCAATCCCCCGACTTCAGCGCCGAGGGACTAAAGGCCCTGGAAGCCCAGAAATACGACCAAGCCGCTCAACTTTTCACAAAAGCAGTCCAGGCGGATCCGAAGGACTACGCCGCGCACTTCCACCTGGCGCTAGCCGAAAGCCTGCTCGGCAAGGACGCGGAGGCCATCGCCTCCTACAAGAAAGTCCTCGAGCTGAAACCCGGCTTGTACGAGGCCGAATTGAACCTGGGAATCGTCTTGCTGCGACAGAAGCAGGCCCGCGACGCAGCCCCGTATCTGGAATCCGCCGCACAGAAAAAGCCTAAGGAGTTCCGCCCGCGCCTTTACCTGGCACAGGCCTTGTTCGAAGCCGGCGACTTCTCCAGAGCTGAGCAATCCTACCAGGCCGCGGCGGAATTGGACCCGAAATCGGCCGCAGCGCAACTGGGCCTGGCCCAAGCCCTGGCCCGTCAGAATCGGTTGAAGGAAGCGGAGCCCTGCTTTCGCAAAGCTGCCCAACTGGACCCCGGCTTCAAAGACGCCCTGCTCCAGTTGGCCTCTCTGTACGAGAAGAGCGGGCAAGCCGCCGAAGCCATCGCCATCTATCAGCAGTTCCCCGAAAACGTCGGGGCGCGCGAGCGGCTCGGAGATTTGCTGGTGCAGGCGGGCCGCCCCGCCGAGGCCGTCCCCCACCTCGAGTGGGCGGTCCGGAATTCCCCCACCACCGCCAACCGGGTCGCCCTGGCCTTGGCCTACCGCAGAGACAAGCAGCCGGAAAAGGAGTTGCCGTTGCTCGAGCAGGCCGTCCAGGCCGACCCCGCCAACCTCGACTTGCGCATGATTTATGGGCGCACCCTGCGCGATCAGAAGGACTATTCCGCCGCCGCCCGCCAGTTCTACCAGGTCGCGCAGGCCAAACCCGATTCCGTCGAAGCCTTCAACGAGCTGGCCGCCATGCTCATTTCGCTAGAGAATTATCCCCAGGCTCTGGCGGCGCTCGATCGCATCAAGGCGCTGGGCGGAGAAACCGCCGGCCATCACTATCTGCGCGCCATCGTCCTGGATAAGACCAAAGACCTGAAAGGCGCGCTCGCCAGCTATCAGCAATTCCTGGCCATGAGCCAGGGTAAGCATCCGGACGAGGAATTCAAGGCCCGTCAAAGAATGCGTATCATTCAGAAAGAGCTTGCTAAGAGGTAAACCAAGTTGATCCGCCTATCCGTTTTCCTGGCTGCGTCGCTGCTGGCGGCGCCCATCCGCGCAGACCTGGCGTCCGTAAAAGCCGAACCCAACCTGGAACGGCGTGCCCGGAGAGCCTTGGAAAACGCGGACCAGGCTCTGAAAGCGGCTCAGGAAGCCTACCGCAACGGCGACGCTAAGCAGACCGAGGCGGCTTTCGACGAGCTGCGCGAGTCCGTCGTCCTGGCCAACGATTCCTTGAAACAGACTGGCAAGAATCCCCGCCGCAGCCCCAGGCACTTCAAGAACGCCGAGATCAAGACCCGCGCCTTGCTCCGCCGGCTCGAAGATTTCCGCCCGCAAATGAGCCCGGACGATCGCGACTGCCTGGACAAGGCCCAGGCCGCCATCCAAAAAGTGCACGACGAGCTCCTGACGGGCATCATGGGGGAAAAGAGGAAACGATGAGAACCGCGCTCGCACTCCTGATCGTTGGTTGTTCGCTTCCCGCGTTCGCCCAGCGCGATTTCCTGACGGCCGACGAGGCCGACCAGGTCCGCCTGGCGCAGGATCCCAACGACCGCCTGAAGTTGTACGCCCTTTTCGCAAAGCAGCGCCTGGCGGTGGTTCAGCATTTGCTTGAGATAGAGAAGGCCGGGCGCGCTTCCCTGATCCATGACAGCCTCGAGGACTACAACAACATCATCGACGCCATCGACGTGGTGGCCGACGACGCGCTCGAGCGCAAGCTCGACATCGACGCGGGAATGAAAGCCGTCGCCGACGCCGAAAAGGAAATGTTACAGATCCTCGACAAGCTGGCCCAAAGCCAGCCTGCCGACCTGGCCCGCTACAAGTTCGTCCTGGATCAGGCCGTCGAGACCACTCGCGACAGCCTCGACGCAGCCCAGGATGACCTCCAGAAACGCTCCGAGGAAGTCGCCGCCAAACAAGAGCGCGAGAAGAAACAGATCGAGACCATGATGCAGCCCAAGGACCTCGAGGAAAAGAAGGCTACCGAAAAGAAAGCCGCCGAACAAGAGAAAGACAAGCGCAAACCTCCCACCCTGCTGAAAAAAGGCGAAACCATCAAGAAGAAGTGACCCCTGGCCCGCTGGCGTTGGATAATGGCAGGCGAGGAGTCAATCGAGCCATCATGACCAGCCGAGTATCTGTTTGCGCCAGTTTTTCGCTATCGGGCCTTCTTCTCGCCGGCCTCGCTTGCAGCTCTCATCCCGCTGCACGACCCGGTCCCCGCACCATCATCGTAGCTCAATCCGGAACCGCCGACGTCGTAGGAACCGACAGCGCGGCCCTTCAGAAAGCAGCCGACCTGCTGCGCAGCGGGGACACCTTGGTGATAGGCCCCGGCACCTACCAGATGGACAACAGCCTCTTCGTTCCCTCCGGCGTCACGGTGAAGGGCGCCGCAGGTCAGACCATTCTGCGAAAAAGCCGCGGCGTGGAAAGCCCGTTCCTTGAAGACGCAGACTACGGAGAGAGGCAACTGGCCGTGGCCGAGCCCGGGAAATTTCGCCCTGGCATGGGGATCAGCGTGCTCGACGATGCCCAGAACAGCGGCTGGGACGTCAGCGTCTCCACCGTGACCGCCGTCGAGGGCCACACCCTGCGCATCCATCCCATGACCCTCCGCGATTACAACCTCGAAAACAAGCACGCCCGGGTGCGAAATACCTTCCCCATCCTCTGCGCCATCGGCGCCGAAAACGTGGTCTTCGAAAACCTGATCGTGGACGGCAATCGCGCCGAGAACGCCTTCCTGGACGGCTGCCGCGGCGGAGCAATCTACCTTTACATAGTGCGCAATGTGACGGTCAGAAACTGCGTCGCGCGGAACTACAACGGCGACGGCATCTCCTTCCAGATCACCAGCAACGTTCAGGTCCTGAATTGCGAGTCCCACGGGCACGCCGGCTATGGAGTCCATCCCGGCACCGGCAGCGACCAGCCCCTGGTGAAAGGTTGCCACCTGCATCACAACGACCGAGTGGGCCTGTTCCTCTGCTGGCGCGTGCGCCACGGCCAGTTCGCCGACAACCTCATCGAGGACAACGGGCGCTACGGCATCTCCATCGGCCACAAGGACACCGACAACATCTTCCTGAACAACACCGTCACGCGCAACGGCTTCAGCGGGGTGTATTTCCGCAAGGAGACGCTCAACAACAGCGGCCACCGCAACACTTTCCGCGACAACAAGGTCACCGACAACGGCAATACCAAGGAGGGCTACGGCTTCTACATCGAGCCCCGCGCCGGCGACACCGTGATCGAAAACAACCGCATCGCTGAAACGCGCTCCGCCGGCAAAACGCAACGCTACGGCGTCTACAAAGCGCCCGGCGCCGGCGCCATCCGCCTCAACAACAACACCATGGCCGGCCACGCCGCCGCCGACTACCGGGAGGCGGGCCGCTAGCCTTGTTCACCTGAGTGGGGGCATCCCCGCGGCGCAGTGGGGCAGGTCCCCGACCGCCACAATAACTTGCGACCTCGCCGCCCGGTCCGGAATCTAACAAACTGTGGCTTCACTTCGAGGGGGCTTGACGGCAGTTAGTAGAGTCCCCGGGGATGCTAGCGCTGTCCGCGGCTGGGTGGGTGGGCCCAGTCCGCGGTCACAGCGCTCGATCTGGGAGAGGCTACTTCGAACACCGTGACCATGGCATTGGAGGGAACAGAGCGTGCCTTACATACTGATTCGACAGAAAGTACAGGATTTTGCCGAGTGGAAGGCCGTCTTCGACGAGCACGGCACTATCCGCAAAGCGACGGGCTCCAAGGGCGGCTACCTTCTGCGGAACAATGAAGAATCCCCTCTCCCCTTGAGGGGAGAGGGATAGGGTGAGGGGTGAAACAATCGACTACCACTTCCCCCTCACCCTGACCCTCTCCCCCATAGGGGGAGAGGGAAAATTCATGAAAATCCTGGTAGTTGGGTGGGTGATGGCTATCGTTAAGAAATTGTATCGACCTGTAGCAATAACTTTGCCGGACGCTACTGGGCTGGGAGGAGAGTTTGAGGGGAGGGCGGGGGACGTTGTCCTCCGGCCCTCCCCTCAAATGACTTTCTCAGTTACTCGCCGATGATCTTCACCAGCACTCGTTTGCGGCGGCCGCCGTCGAATTCTCCGTAAAAGATTTGCTCCCAGGGGCCGAAATCCAATTTGCCCTTAGTGATGGCCACCACCACTTCCCGGCCCATAATCTGCCGCTTCAGATGGGCGTCGGCGTTATCTTCGCCCACGTTGTGGCGGTACTGGGAGACCGGGGCATGGGGAGCCAGTTTCTCCAGCCAGGCATCGTAATCGTGATGCAGACCCGATTCATCGTCATTGATGAAGACGCTGGCGGTGATATGCATGGCGTTCCTGATTCACAGCTTCTTTAACCTCTTCTTTTGTAGGCGAAAGGTCTGGATTTTCTTTTAAAACCACCTTCCCGATTTTGCCTATAATCTCTTTGTCCTCTTTTGGGGGGTCTGAAAAAGTAAATGAATCTTCACTTCTCGCTATAATCCATCCTTCTATCGCCACTAATTTCCCATATGCTTCAAAGTGGTATCTCTTGGGCTTTCCCCTAAGCTCTTGAATGTATATCCCGTATCTTTTCCCCATTTCGTCTTTACCGCCAAAAAGCAGGTGGATAAGTTTTTTCTTTTCCTCAAAGGGTAATTTATCAAAAGCCAAACCTGAACTTACATAGGTTTGCTTGGTTCTCAGCAAGAGTTTTGCCCACATATCACGCTTAGTCTCAATTTCCTTGTCAGTGGGCAATGTATTCAATCGAAATTGAAGTGATTTGATTTTTTCCTCTAAAGTTGTAGCCTTATCCTCTAATTCTTCCCATTCTGGTTTAATCTTTTCGAATATTTTATCACTATTTCCATCCTCACACTTTTTCAAAATAGATAAGTATATTTTTCTTTGTCTATTTATAACGTTAAGTTCATCATGCATACATTCCAGCTTCCTTTTATAGTCATCTGCCACCTTTCCAAGTGGATTTCCATCAAAAATAGCCTCTCTCAAACTTTTTTTATTGCCAAGCACCATAAATAATTCATCTAAGACAGCCTTTTCCAGTACATCAGCATTTATCTGGTATCTATGTTTACAACCCTGATAGGGTTTATAGTATCTTGTTCCTCTTTGATTTTTTGTTCCGGTTAAGGCGTAACCGCTATCTTTATCAAATATCAAGCGTGAAAAAAGGTATTGATATTTTTGTGTCTTATGGTCCCAAGTTCTGCGGGCTTCGCATTTTCTCCTAATTGCAATAATTGTGTCTTCGGATAGAAGGGGAGGAATGGTTAATGTGTGGGTTTCATCAATATTAAAGTCTTCATCTTGAAAATGAATGTTCCATTTTTCACCACAACGATAGCACATTGTTTTATGAAGATTAGAACCATTCACGCCAAACCGTTCGGCAAGCTGATTCCATGAGTAATCTTCTTCAAGGTAAAGTCTGGCGGCTTCATGTATCATGGCTTGCTTTTTCTCGTCAACTTCCCATGTCTGAGTGGCCTTATTCCAAATTCGACCAAAAGGCTTCTTTCCACAAGAAGGGCGACCATCCTTAGCTCGTTTAATTCGGTTAATGGCCGACTTATATTTTTGTTCTTTAGCAAAGAATTCTTGAATTTCAACCCCCATGCCAAGCATAAGGGAGTGTGTGGGAATATTAAAGTCAATCTCCATCGTTCCTGCAAAGAATCTTATCCCTAACTTCTGTAAAATCTTTGTATACTGTTTTGATTTCTCATTATCCCTTGACCATCTGGATAAATCTGCAACCATGATTGCGTCAAACTTCTTTTCCCTGGCGTTCTGCATTAGCCGTTCTAAGATTTTCCGCTCATAGTCTGGCGTGCCATGCTCCTGTCCTTCATACCATTCATAAACCTTACCACCAAGACTTTCTATTGCGTGGGAAAGTTGCTCTTTTTGAGTTCGCAAGCTCTCGCCTTGTTTGGCCTGTTGCTCTGTAGATACTCGGATAAGAGGGGCAAACAATAAAGGTTTGTTGTCATCCTGTTTCATTCAATTAACCACTTTGATTAATCCAATCGCCATAAACGTTATGTCAAAATAACAAAAAGTCATTCCTATTTAGGCTCGGCATCTTTTAACGGAAATCGTTTAGCACTCGCAAGGTGTTCTATCAAATCATCTTCATCAACCAGTATTTTTTTACCTAACTTTATGATTGGGAATGGAACCTTACGCCGATTAATCCAGCTTCTAAAAGTGCCCTGAGTTATTCGCAAAACTTTAGAAACTTCTTCAATTGTCAAATACCTTTTGTTTAGTATAGATTTGTCATCCAAAGCGTTAGCCAAATCCTTGAGTGGATTTTCCCTCTCTGATTGACCAAGCTTATCACCTAACATTTCTAAGAGTTCCCTGTCAGAATGTTTCTGATACTTGTCGGATGCCATTTGACTAATCCCCGTTTGGTTTTAATCTCACGCCTCTTAAATTCATTTGCAATGGCCTGAAAGGTAAAACCTCTGTCTCTCAATTCCTTAGCTAACTTGATAATCTCCTGTTCAGGAAGGAAAGGGATAAGTTCCCCGTTTTTCTATCTGATAACCATAGGGAATGACTGGCCCACGTGTTCGCCGTTCTCAATTTTCCGTCTCAATGCATCGCTTGTTCTCTCGCCAACAATGCCTCTTTCCATTTCCGCAATTCCAGCAATGAGGGTGAAGAAGAATTTTCCCAATGGTGATTTGGTATCCAAACGCTCATTGATGCTATGGAATCCAACCCCAAAATTATCAAGCTCCTTCGTGACCTCTAAGGCGTCTATAGTCGACCTAAAAGCCCTATCAAGCTTGTAGACCACAAGTGCCCCAATTTCCCTATTCCGGGCCATTTCAAGGATTCTCTGGATTCCTGGCCTATTCAAATTCTTAAGCCGAAAGACCTTCATCCGCAATCACTTCAATTAGGTCAAGCTCATTCAATTCGGCATATGCCTTGATTTTGGCTTTCTGGTTTTCCAAGCTGAT